>DATHPO010000019.1:0-51513 GCA_035483835.1 Terriglobales bacterium | reverse complement strand
AGCCTCTTTGGCAACATTCACGTGGGAACTGCCGCCCCCTGCTGTCCAGCCGAGCAAAGCTCGGGCAGTTTCTTAACCAGCCAGCACCGCATCCGGATCGGCCTGCAACGCCGCCTGCAGCGCGCCTTCATAGGCATCGCGCAACTCTTTCACCGCCGCCGACACCACCACACAGCCATCCAGCGTGATCTCTACTTGATCAGAAAGTGTCTCACCGATCTCTTCCGCGGACAGCGCATACTTGCCCGCTACCTGTTGGATTCCCTGCAGACTGCTTCGGTCGCACGAGATCACGACACGGCTGGCGTCCTCGCCGAACAAAACAAACTCCGGCGGCAAGCCGAGCGATGCCAGATTCATTCGTAGCCCCACGCCGTTGGCAAAGGCGGATTCCGCCAGCGTGACCGCAATACCACCCTCCGAGCAATCGTGAGCGGACTCGACCAAGCCCGCCCCAATCATCTCGACCAGCGCTTTCTGCAGTGCCGCCTCGCGTTCGAGTTCGAGCGCTGGAGGAAATCCCCATACTGCACCCAAGATTTCCTTGGCATACTCGGACGAGCCAAACTCGGATTCCGCATCCGTCAAGTCTCCCGGCTCCGAGGCACGCAGCAGAACAACAGCTCTTCCCGGCTCGCGAAAGTGCGGAAACACGGCTTTGTGAACATCTTCGAGAATGCCGACGATTCCGATCACCGGTGTGGGATAAATTCCTTCCCCCAGCGTTTCGTTATAAAAGCTGACGTTCCCGCCGGTAATCGGGACGTCGAGTTCTTCGCAGGCTTTGGTGATGCCATCGATCACTTTCGAGAACTGCCACATGATCTGCGGCTTCTCCGGATTGCCGAAGTTCAAGCAATTGGTCGCACCCACCGGAGTCGCGCCCGAGCAAGCTACGTTGCGAGCGGCATCGGCCACGGCGTGCATCGCCCCGAGCTGCGGATCGAGATAACACCAACGGCTATTGCCATCGAGCGCCATCGCGAGCCCTCGTTGCGAACCTTTAATGCGGATCACTCCAGCGTCCCCAGCGCCCGGCCCCTCAACCGTGTTGGTCTGCACCATGTGATCGTACTGCTGCCATACCCAACGCTTGCCGCAGATATTCGGGCTGGCCAGCAGGCGCTTCAAGTTCCCGGTGAAATCACCCGCTTCCGCCAGCGTGATCGATGCAGGCATCTCCCGCGGCACCGGCGGCTCCCATCTTTCCAGTGGACGCCGGTACAGGGGCGCATCGTCGGTGAGCGCTTCGTTCGGAATCTCGGAGACAACCTCCCCGTGGTGCAGCACGCGCATCTTGCCGTCGCTCGTGACGCGGCCGATTTCGACGGCGTCGAGTCCCCACTTCTCGAATACGCGGAAGACTTCTTCTTCGCGGCCCTTCTGCGCCACCAGCAGCATGCGCTCCTGGGATTCGCTGAGCATGATCTCGTATGGCGTCATGCCGGTTTCGCGTTGCGGCACGCGGTCCAGTTCGATCTCGGTTCCGACGTGGCCGCGCGCGCCCATTTCGCAGGTGGAGCAGGTCAGACCTGCGGCACCCATGTCCTGAATGCCAACGATCGCGCCCGTCTGCATGGCTTCAAGGCAAGCTTCGAGCAACAGCTTCTCGAGAAACGGATCGCCAACCTGAACATTCGGCCGCTTCGCCTCCGATGCCTCACTGAATTCTTCGCTGGCCATAGTGGCGCCGTGGATGCCATCGCGTCCGGTTTTCGATCCCACATAAATCACTGGATTGCCTTCACCCGCGGCCTTCGCGTAGAAGATTTGATCGCGCCGCACCAGGCCAAGAGCAAAAGCATTGACCAGCGGATTGCCCGAATAGCAAGCTTCGAATTTGGTTTCGCCGCCGAGGTTGGGGACGCCAAAACAGTTGCCATAAGATGCGATGCCACTGACTACTCCTTCGAGCAGCGAGTGATTCTTGTGAATCTCGGCTTGTGGAGGTTCAGATTTTCCCGTCCCCAGGTGATTTTGGACGGGGCCAAAGCGCAGCGAATCCATTACCGCGACTGGCCGGGCGCCCATGGTGAAGATGTCGCGGAGGATTCCGCCGACGCCTGTGGCCGCACCCTGAAATGGCTCAATGAATGAAGGATGGTTGTGTGATTCGATTTTGAAGGCGCAGGCCCAGCCATCGCCAATATCGATGATGCCCGCGTTTTCGCCCGGGCCTTGCACAACGCGACGGCTGCGCGTCGGCAGCCGCTTCAGATGGACCCGGGAAGATTTGTAGGAGCAGTGCTCGCTCCACATCACGCTGAAAATGCCGAGTTCGGTGATAGTCGGCTCGCGTCCGCCGAGAAGTTGTTTGATTTTCTCGTATTCGTCAGGGGTGAGGCCATGCTCGCGAACGATTTCTGGAGTAATGGCAAGAGTGGAGGCTGTGGTCATGAGGAAATACTATTGTCGCATTTTGAGGCGCGGCTGAATAGAAAAAGCTTTTGCGGAGTTCTCTGCGCACTCTGCGGGCGGTTCTCAGCGGCCTCTGCGATTTAAGACCCTTGTGTTTGCTGCCATCAAAACCGTAAAACGCCGAGGGCGCTGAGACCAGCCGCAGAGGCCGCAGAGAAACCCGATCTCACGTCTCAGCGAGATTAGGAGCAGTATTCACGCTCAAGGCCGTTGAAGCACGACGCTATACTGTTCACACAATGAAGTCCGTCATCGTAGGCACCGCAGGCCACATTGACCATGGCAAGACCGCTTTAGTAAAGGCCCTCACCGGCATCGACGCCGACCGGCTTGAAGAAGAAAAGCGCCGCGGGATCACCATCGACATTGGCTTTGCCAATGTTGAGTTGCCCATGCCCGGCGGCGAGACTCTCCGGCTGGGGTTCGTCGATGTTCCGGGGCACGAGCGCTTTGTCCGCAATATGCTGGCTGGAGTGGGTGGAATCGATCTGGTGCTGCTGGTGATTGCCGCGGACGAATCGATCAAGCCGCAGACTCGCGAACACTTCGATATTTGCCGCTTGCTGGCGGTGCGGCGGGGCATCACGGTCTTGACCAAGTCGGACGCCGTCGATCAGGAAACGCTGGAAGTGGTGCGGGCGGAGGTGCAGGACTTCCTGCGCGGGTCATTGCTCGGTTACCCCAACCCCATGGTGGCTGTCAGTTCGCTGACCGGGGCCGGGATTGACGATCTCAAGCGCGAGTTGGTCAGAGTGGCTGCCGAGGTTCCGGCCAAGGATTCCAACGCGATTGCGCGCCTGCCCATCGATCGCGTGTTCAGCATGAAAGGCTTTGGCACTGTGGTCACAGGGACCCTGGTCTCCGGCACCATCGAAAAAGAAGACGAGTTTGAGGTTTTTCCCACCGGGAAGCGGGTGCGAGTACGCGGGGTGCAGGTGCATGGAAAATCGGCGGAGCGCGCGGTTGCCGGCCAACGGACAGCGCTGAACCTGGCGGGCGCGACCACCGAAGAACTGGCGCGCGGAATGACGCTTGCTCCCGCTTCGACTTTTCATGCAACCGCTCGCGTGGATGTAGAACTGTCGCTGCTCGCTTCGGCAAAACCGCTGAAAGACCGCGCGCGCGTGCACTTCCACTCCTACACCTCCGAGAGCATTGCGACGGTCGTGCTGTACGGCCAGAAGCAGGTAGGGCCAGGCGAAACCGCTTTCGCGCAACTGCGGCTAAGCGAACCCGCGTTACTGCTGCCGGGGGATCGGTTCATCATCCGGCAGTTTTCGCCGGTGGTCACGAGCGGCGGAGGTGTGGTGGTCGAGAATGCTCCTCCGAAGAAAGTCAAGGATGCGACTGGTTACGCGCATTTCCTCAAGATGCTTACCGAAGAGTTGCGGGCTGGTATGCTTCGCGCGCGGGTGGCGGGAAGCGGCGCCAGAGGGCTCGGCATCGCGGATGCAGTGGCTCGTACGGGCTGGCCAGCGCAAAAAATTGTCTCCGGGGTTTCGGCCACTCCTGAGATTGTCCGCATCGGTGACGTTTTTATTTCCAGGCCGGCGTTGGATCTCGTCCGAACTGATTTTGTTTCGGCCCTTGACGCCTTTCACAAACACAACGCCCTAGTTCCCGGCATGAGCAAGGAGGAGTTGCGCGGACGTTTTTCCGAGGTTGCGCCAGAGGTCTTTGCCAGCGTCTTCGATGAGGCGCTGCGCGCCAGGAAGATCGAACTTGCCGGCGAACTGGTGCGCCTGGCGGGACGCGGTGTGGTGATGAAGGATGAAGAAGCCGAGTCGAAGAAGATCATCGAGGCCGCGTTCGCCAATGCCGGTCTCAAAGTGCCAGCGTTGAAAGACGTGCTTGCGGGATTGAAGGTGGATAAAGCGCGCGCCCAGAAAATCGTTACGCTGCTGCTGCGCGATAAGATTTTGATCAAGATTTCAGACGATCTGGTCTTTCATCGGGATGCGTTGTCGGATCTCCGCAAGCGCATGGCTGCGGAAAAAGCAAAGTCGCCCCGGCTCGATGTCGCGCGTTTCAAAGACCTGACCGGCGTTACCCGCAAGTATGCGATTCCTTTGCTGGAGTATCTGGATCGCGAGCACGTGACGCGGCGAGTGGGGGACGAGCGGGTGATTTTGTAGGGGAGCGGCAGTTGGCAGTTAGCACTTGGCACTTAGCTCCTTAGATTTCTGGCAGAGCACAAATTTTTGGCTAAATGCTAAGTGCCAAATGCTGATTGCTAAGTCCCACCCCACCCAAAAGTATCGGGCTAGCCAGAAAGTTACTTCTGTTTCCACAGTCGGAGGGAGTATGCTGCGCGCATGGGCGTTTCGGTCTCGGTGCTGGCCAGCGGCAGCCGGGGAAACAGCACGATTGTGCAAAGTTCATCGACGCGCATTCTTGTCGACGCTGGCATTTCCTGCCGCGAAACTTTCAAACGCATGAAGGCTGCGGGAGACGATCCTCATTCTCTCTCCGCGATTGTGATTACGCATGAGCACACCGACCATGTGTCTGGCCTGCTGGTGCTGGCACGCAAACTCAAGATTCCTGTGTTCATGACTGGGGCGACGCATCAGGCCTGGTCAAGATCGATGCGCGATGCTGCGGGGGAGCGGCCGGAGCTGGCGCGGCTGGAATACTTCTCCTCCGGGCGCAGTTTCTATATCGGAGACATTGGGGTTACGCCGTTCACCATTCCTCACGATGCGGTCGATCCAGTAGGTTTCACCTTCCGTGCGGAGGGCATCAAGATCGCGATTGCCACCGATCTTGGACGACTGCTCGCGAACGTGAAAGACAACTTGCGGGCTTGCGACGTTCTGGTCATCGAATCGAATCACGATCTGGAGATGCTGCGCAACGGGCCTTATCCCTGGTCGGTGAAACAACGTGTCGGCAGTCCCACAGGGCATCTGTCGAATGAGAAGCTCGCGGAATTCTTTGCCTCCGGTTATGATGGACATGCATCCTATATAGTGCTGGCGCATCTCTCCGAGCAGAATAACCATCCTGAATGTGCTCTGAGAGAGGCGGAAAAGGCTTTGTCCGGTCGCCGGACACTCCTGCAGAATCGGGTCATGCTGGCGGCGCAAACCGAACCCATGCAACCAATCCGGTTGTAAGTTGCTCTGGAGCAGGTAGACTAAGCAAATCAGTAGTTCATATGAGTCAGTGCATTGACCCCATCGTTGGCAAGATTCTGGCCGGCTGGCGCTATGACATTTCCGGCCTGGCGCCGGAGATGGGTAGCGACTATGAGGAACATTTTGCGGCCTGCGAGCACTGCCGCAGCCGCCAGCGCCTGCATCGCACCATTGACATCGCATTGATTGCTCTGGCATCGGTTTCCGCAGGTGTGTTCCTGTTGGCTTTTGGAGTGATTCGCCACTTTGGTCCGCGCAACGCTTTCTGGCTCGAGATTGCGGCGCTGGTGGGTTTCGCGCTGTCGGCGTTGATTTGGCTGATCGTGGCAGTGGCTACGCCCGCGCCCATGGCGGTGGTCGATGTCGCCATGCTTGGCGCGCGCCACGTGCACGATCGCCTGCCGGCGGAGATTCGCGAACGGCTTCCGGAAGAACTGCGTTTGAAGATTACCGGATCGTAATCATGCAGGCCTTTTCCAAGATGCTGGTGCTCCTGTTGCTGGGCGCGGTGATTACGGCTCCCCTGGCCGCGCAAGGGTTTCGGCCTGACCCGGCCTCCCATGAGCGGCTTGCCGGATGTCACGAAGACGCGGGAAACGTTCCCATGCCCGCGCCTGCGAGCCACAGTTGTTGTCAGGTTGCTCATCATCCGGCAATCCTGCAGCAGAGTTCTCTGCGGTGGTTGCTGCAAGGTTCGGCTCCGGTTGTATTCTCTCAGTATGCGGCAGTGGTGGCCGCATTCAATCCCTTCCAGAATTACTTGGTTGTATCCGGCGGTCCGCCGGTCATGTCCCCCCTGCGGGTCTAGACCTCCGCGCGCCTGGCGGAAATCCGACGCTCAATACCTCCCGAAACATATTTTGTTGAATACATTTCCTTTGTGAACCTTCGTGGCCTTTGTGGTTATTGCATTTGCATTTGGACTTCGTCGACCACAAGAGACACGAAGCTACCCAAAGGAAGCCGGTCAGCGCGAGACTGATTCATGCGAAAAGAAATCTTTCATTTCTTGGTCGTTGCAGCCCTGGCCAGCCCGGCTGCGGCACAGAATGGGGATCACGATAAGAGCATGCCTGCATCGAGCCAGTGCGCCCAGACCATGGCGGGGATGGAAGGCATGAACATGGGCGAGGCCGCATTGTCTTCCGTGCCCTCGTTCCACGCCTCCTCGGGCACGGCATGGCAGCCGGCCTCAGTCCCACAGACGATGTGGATGATTTCGCCTGGAGGCTGGCAGTTGATGCTTCACTACAACGTGTTTATTACCTACAACCAACAGGGTGGGCCACGCGGCGAGGGCAAGGCGGAGTCGACAAATTACTTTATGTTCATGGAGCAGCATCGGCTGGGTGCGGGCACACTTCTGCTCCAGCAGATGTTTTCGGCGGAGTCGCTGACCTCACCGCATCCCGGCTTTCCCGAACTCTTTCAGACGGGCGAAACTTATCATGGGCAGCCGCTGGTCGATCATCAGCATCCGCACAACGTTTTTGCCGAGTTATCTGCGCTATACACGCTGCCGGTCAGCGAGAAAGTCACATGGCTGCTCTATGGAGGCCCATCGGCCGAGCCCGCGCTAGGCCCCGTGACCTACATGCATCGCCAGTCGGCCGCGGAGAATCCGGAGGCGCCGCTCGGCCATCATTTGCAGGACTCCACACACACCAGCTTTGGTGTGGTCACTACTGGCTTCATCTTGAATCTTGCCAAGTTTGCCCTCTTCAAAGTTGAGGGCTCGGCCTTCAATGCACACGAACCCAATGAGGAGCGCTGGAGCATCCAACTCGCACCCCTCGATTCCTGGTCGTTCCGCGTGAGTGCGGCGCCCACGCGCAACTGGACCGCGCAATACAGCGTGGGATTTCTGCAGCATCCCGAGGCGCTCGATCCCAACAACGAGCTGCGACAGTCGGCCTCGCTCGAGTACAACCGGCCGCTGTCTGGTGGGAAGCTGGGGAACGGCAACTGGGCAAGTTCGCTGATCTGGGGACGCAAGCACAAAGAGTTGGACAACACTACCCAGAACAGCTATCTGTTCGAATCGACGCTGAACTTTCTGGCGCGGAACTACGCGTACACTCGCCTCGAACTGGTGGATAAGGATGAATTATTTCCCGAGGATCCGACTCATCCGTCCTACCGCATTGGCGCCTACACCTTCGGCGGGGTGCGCGACCTGGTCCACAGCCAGCATTGGCAAGTTGGATTGGGGGGAGATGTGACTTTCTACTCGAAGCCTGCGGCCCTCGATCCAATCTATGGAGACAATCCGGTGTCCTTCCACGTCTTTGTGCGAATTCGCCCGGGATTGATGGAGCACGGTCATTAAAGGCTTCCGAAGCGCGGACAACAAGCAAAAATGATAAATTCGGTTTGAGGTTCAAATGTCATCAGGGTCTTCGGATTTCGCGCAATTGAAAGTCGCCCAGAAGGCTGCCTGGATGGCTGGAGATTTCGGCCAGATCGCAGCCTTCTCAGCCAAAGCGGCAGAAGAGTTTGTCGCACGCACAGCTATCACGCAAGGCACGCGGGTGCTCGATGTGGCGTGTGGCACAGGAAACACGGCAATTCCCGCAGCGCGGGCGGGCGGCGTGGTCACCGGCATCGACATTGCTCCCAATTTGCTGGAGCAGGCTCGCGCACGGGCGTCAGTGGAACAATTAACAATAGATTTTCAGGAGGGCGATGCGGAACAGCTTCCTTATCCCGATGGTGCTTTCGATGTAGTGCTGACCATGTTTGGAGCGATGTTCGCTCCCCGGCCCGAGCAAGTGGCTGCAGAACTCGTTCGCGTATGCCGCGCAAGGGGCGTGATTGCAATGGCCAACTGGACGCCCCAAGGGTTTGTCGGCAAGACGTTTCAACTCACGGCGAAAATGGCGCCGCCTCCGCCCGGAGTTCCCGCGCCCGTGCTGTGGGGAGATGAGGAAACGGTGCGGCGACGCTTCGCGAAAGGAGTATCCAACCTGCGTTTGACGCGGCATAAGGTATCGGTCGACTATCCGTTTCCTCCGAACGAAGTAGTCGCTTTTTTCCGGCAATACTTTGGCCCGACGCAAATGGCCTTCAACAGGCTGGATCCGGAGGGCCAAGCCACGTTGGCTTCGCAGCTCGAGTCGCTGTGGAAAGAACACAACCGGGCAGGCGATGGCAGGACGAGTGTTGAGGTTGAATATCTGGATGTGCGGGCAATTCGCGCCTGAATGGGAGCACCCACTGCTGTTGGCGGTTAAGGTTCCTGCGGAATTTCCGGACGGCCTGCGGGCGGAAAAGCAGTCACAATTACCGCATGGAGCCTGCTCGAAAGGTCCTCCAGATTGTTCGCATCGCCCTGCTGGTAAGCATTGTCTGCTATGCGTTCATCGGCGAGCGCGTGGCGCAGAGCGCTGCGCCGGACCGCAATGTCTACTTTGCGATCACTTTAATTGCGATCACCACGGTAGGCATAATTTTCGCCGTGCGGCGGCTGTTCGTACTGCGGCCGGAAGAGACGCTGGTCTCTCAGCCCGAGAATGCGGCAGCTCTGAACCGTTGGCGCGCGGGCTATCTTGTAATCTACGCTCTGAGCGAGTCGGTAGCGCTGTTTGGATTGGTGCTGCGGATTCTGGGTTTCACGCTCTCTGAGGTTACGCCTTTTTACCTGGCCGGCTTTGCCTTGATGCTGCTCTTCGGCCCCCGCCGCCCAACAGCCTGACAGGCGTTACAGAAATCAGACCAACGTAGGGGCGGACGCCCTCGTCCTGCCCCGGGCCTACCTGATCTTGGGCTACGCTTTGATGTGGCAGGACGCCAAGCCCTTCTTCTCCAGATACTGCTGGTGGTAATCCTCAGCCTCGAAGAAGGTCACTGCGGGAACGATTTGCGTGACAATCGGCTTGCTGAAGCGCCGCGATTTCTCCAGTTGCTCCTTTGAAGCCTTGGCGGCGGCTTCCTGTTCCGGAGTGTGAAAGAAGATCGCCGAGCGGTACTGCGTGCCCCAATCCGGCCCTTGCCGGTTTAGCTGCGTGGGATCGTGATTCTCCCAGAAGACTTCGAGCAGCTTGTCGTAGGAAAGCTTCGCGGGATCGTATTCGATTTCCACCGCTTCGGCATGCCCGGTGCGGTCGGTGCAAACCTCTTTGTAGGTCGGGTCAGCGGTGTTGCCGCCGGTGTAGCCGACTCGGGTCGAGATCACGCCCGGCAGCTGGCGGAAGGTAGCCTCGACTCCCCAAAAACAGCCCGCCGCAAACGTAGCTTTCGCCATGTGGATGACTCCTCTTTTACGGCCTAGTGACTCTATTGGATGCCGCAGCCGGCAGAAAGTGGCACGATGCAGCTTCTTGTCGGTAGCTGCATCTTAGAAACGCCATCAAACGTCTGCCGTCGAATCGCTTCAGAGGTCCAAGCTCATTCTTCGCGGCGCCAGATCGACAGTCCAGGCGCGCCCATCGCCATTAGCCCGAGCCTGTCCGGGTTCGACACTGGCGCGGTCACCGCTGTATCCGGCCTTCCGACAATCTCTTCTGGCCCCTTCGTCTTGCCCGTCACGATGGACTTATTAGCAATGGTCTCGTAGGCGTAGCCGGTGAGCACCGCATTGACTTTGTATAGGTTGCAGGTGACGTTCAGGCGGGCCCATCCAAAGTGAGTCTTCCCGTGAATGGTAAACTTCAAACCGAGATAACGCTTCTGCGCCCCGTTCCACTTTCCCTCGCAGTAATAAGAACCAACGTCATCGCGTCCGTAGGCCATCGATCTGGAGCCTGCCGAAAAGGCGCCCGAGGGTCCGACTTTAATTCCCGCCGCCAGGGCGGAAGCATAGTGGCCGCCCGCGCCGGTTTTATGTCCCCAGATCTGGTTTGCGCCGCGGGGGAAAATGGACAGCCGGTCCGAACGAAACGAGCCCACGCTGGTCGTGCTGAGAACATTCTTGAAGCTGAAATCCGCCGTTCCGTCGTGGTTGAGATCGAGAAGGATGGTGTGATTCGGAGTAATGTTGATGTGGGCGGCCGTGTAGACAATCTTGGCCTCGGAAGGCGGCGCCACGGCCAGCATTCCTACTCCGGCGGCGCTCGCCGCAAGTGCGTACATGTTGAGCCGCTGGTGAAGCGGGCGCGGCAGATCAACGGCAGTTCTCGGGGAACGAGGGTAGTTGTTCATAAAGGTGCTCCTTGGAAAATGAAGTTCGTTGTCGGGTTCAGCAAGGTGGGCGGGAACCTCGCGGGGCCGGGGAGAGCGATTCATAAAGTCCTCCTGCGCGGGCGGAGCTATTTTCCTCTCGCCCGAATCACCTGTCAACGCGGGATTGTCAGCCCTTAGCCGTGGAGCGGCGGCCGGCCTGCCAAAACCAGGCCGCAGACCCTGCCCCGCAGCCTTCCTGGTTGACTCAGCCTGGTTTTCCGCGATAGATTGCCTTAGCGGCTTTGCCCCCCAGCCCGCCTGAGGTTTGAGGCCTTGGTTTTCCATAGCACTCATAAGAGTCCCCGGCTCGCTTTAGCGATCGCGCTTCTGTTCCTGATCGTTCCCGCGGCATTCGCCGCGAAAGCAGGTTTTACGCCGCAAGCCCGGGTCGGCTTCATCGTCGGGGATCAGTGGGAGCCTGCCGTGGCTACCGACGGGTTTGGCCACACCTACATTCTTTATCCGCAGTACGGTCGCGTGCCGGGATGCCGCGCCTGCCCGCTTCCCTCCATGATTCTGGTGGTCAGCAACGACAATGGCGCTACCTGGCAGCCGCCGCGCGAAATCACGCCGCCCGGGACGGGGCAGTACGATCCGCAGATCGTAGTCGATCCCGTCGATCACAGGACAGTCTACGCAGCCTGGTTGCAGCGCAAGAGGCTCGATATGGTGGTGGCCAAGTCGGTGGACTTCGGTCAAAGCTGGTCGATTGCGCTGGCCGACCGCGGAGCTACCGACGCCGATAAGCCTGTGCTTACGGCTCGAGGATCGGACGTGTACGTCGGGTTCAATCGAGACCACAAGATTTTGGTAGCTTCCTCGCACGACGGCGGGGTCACATTCACCTCGGCTGATGCGGCTCCGAAGCTGAAGCTGGTGCGATCGCTGGCTGGAGGGGCAACGGTTGATCCGCAAGGCTCCGTCTACCTGGCCTGGGCGGGATACACCCGGCACGATGGCGCCAAGGGGCGCGAGAACCTGTATGTCAGCAAATCGTCCAATGGCGGCGAGAGTTGGGCTACACGGCTGATGGATGTCTCCGGTGCGCCTCCCGATTGCGCGCTTTCCCGCTGCGAGTGGGGATACCTCGGCGCCCAGATCACGATGACCTCCGATGCTGCCGGGACTTTGTACGCGCTCTGGAATTCCGGCGCGTTCGATAAGAGCCCGCAGCGGATCTATTTTGCTTCCTCGACCACCGCTGGCGATACCTGGTCGCCGCGGCTGAATGTTTCTACTGCGCCGTCGCCAGTCGAGCATGCCTTCCCGGCCCTCGCAGCCGGAGCGGCGGGCGATGTGCGGATCGCGTGGATGGACACCCGAAATGTGGATGCTCGCAACCATCCGCTATGGAATACGTATTACCGCGGCTCCACGAACGGCGGCGCAACCTGGTCCGCCGAGTCCAGGATTTCCAGCTACGTGCCGGGCTATAGCTACATTCACTCCAACGGCTTCGGCTTTCCCTTCGGCGACTACTTCGGGATCGCCATCGACCATCAGGGCCGGACGCAAGCCGTGTGGGGCGAGGGCCTGAACTTCAAGTCGCCAGGCTCGATCTGGTACAGCAACGGCCGGTAGATTCGGACATATTCTGGCGCAGGATTCTCCTCAGGAAACCTGGTGTTCCGCACAAAGTCAAGAAAACAAGTCACAGGCTTCGAGAAAGGGCTCGCGGCTCTTGCTGGCGCGGCGGTGAGAGCGGTCGCATGCTAGAGTGGAGTCGATCATCAGCAAGAGGATCGGTGCATTGACTGATACCGCAAGCCCGTCGAGCGGGCCGTTTAGGTTCGAACGCGACATGTTCGTCAGCCTCTGCGAACTCCTGCCCGAAAAAATCACTTCGACACCTGCCCGCTCGGTCCATCTTAGGGAGCCGACGATCGGAAATGTGATACCGGACCTTCTCTTCGGCGAGTGGACCGAGGAGCTTCGACCGCTAAAGCGGACTTTCACTTTGGTTGAGGTGCGCATCCTTGCGCTACTTGAAGAGCGCGACGAGTTGCTGGAGTCCGAGATATCCCAAATCTTGCACCTGAGTGCTCCTGCCGCCGCTAGGGCTTTCAAGCGTATTCAGGATTCGGGGCTGGTCGTTCCGACTCGTGACGGCAAGATTTCCCTCGACGCTGGGTGTTTTACGCGGGCGCTATTCGTTACGGCGGTCGAGCTTAAATTACGCCGATGGCGCGAGGCTCTCGATCAGGCGGTGAACTATCTCAAATTTGCTAACCGCGCATATGTCGTGCTCGATGGAGATCAGATAGGTCGGGATGAAGAAATGATTAAGGCGTTCCTGGGGTCTGGTGTAGGGCTTTTTACGCTTCGAGCGGGCGGACTGACTGAGGTTGTGGACGCCCGAGTGCAGTCGTGCATTAGCCCGCAACGCGTGCGGGCAGTGCAGAAAATTTGTATCAGGCTGACGCACGCGGGCCGATTAGATACCAGCGTGGGACCTCCATGTCTGGAAAGCGTTTAGCCAAACTGCTTGGTGCGTCAACTCTGTTTGGCTAGACGAAGTGATGCCAATCTTTTGCAGGTTACTTGACCAAAGAACTGCCCCTTCGAGCCACCGCTTTACCGTTTCGATCCGTGCAGATGAGCTCTGTGTTGCGATCTGTCCGAGCCTATACGCTATCTCGACATAGTGCCCTCCAGCTGCGGCAATGTTGCTCTGGGAATACTCCCATTCCGGAGGGGGATAGGTTCCAGATGCGAGGGCTTGTATCAATGAGCGTCCGTCTTTCGTGTCGATCAGAATTCGGTCACCGAACTGGCCATAAGCTGTTTGGATGTCGTTCTGCAACCCGATGTCTCCCGCCAGCTTGAGGCTGTGATAACGTGGCATTGCCCGACCTTCTTGGTCCTCGAAGTCGGCAAGCTTCAGTCTGCGTTGGCCCCGATAGTAACCAGACGACCAAACCGAGGCGCCGACGGCTGACGCCACTGCACCGAACGTGCCGACGTAATTGACAAGAGCCGTTTTTCCCGCGCCCCGCACGAGATCGTCAATGAGTAGAAGTAGGCACAAAAGCGTTTCGCGACTTGTGCACACATAGCCGCTTTCAGACGCTAACTCGGGTAGGATGTAGGCGCCAGCGAGCTCTCCCCGGGCGCTGAGCTGGTTCGTGATGGTCTGCAGTAGTGGGTTCTGGGTCGGGTCTAATCCCCGCAAAACATTGTCAGAAATGGCAACCGTTGCCAGGACTGGTATTCCAACCTTGAGCGATTTACAGGCTTCCAGTCCCGCGTCGACCCACTCCGTTTCCTTGGCATATTGCTGTGTGGCGAGCGTCGTTAGAGGGCCCGGCAAGATTATCATTTCGCAACCAAGTTCCATTTGCGCCTTGACCGCGGCCTTGGCCGCGTCCCCGATTCCCTGGGCATCGTTCGGAACGCAGTTGCGCCAACTTTGAAGGAGCGCTGCGGCGTTTAGGTCTTTCCAGTTCTTGACAGATTTGTGTGTGTCGGAATCGTACTCGGGTACCGCACCCGGGCAGAACCATGGCCAAGAAGCTAGATTAACCACGGACTTGGCCGAGACGTCCGGGTCGAGGCTCGATAAATAGAGTTGCGGGTCGAATAGCCGGTGTTGGAGGTAGGGATATTTCCTGAAGTCGCGCCTCACTAGCTGGCCGGCTGGCATGGCGGACGCCGGGATAATTCCACCGGCTATAGCAGTTGGTGCCTGCCCTGGTAGTGCGAACGTGTATTTGGCGTTGTAATAGAACATAGCTAGTTCACAGACTGGCGGCCAAGTCGGCGAAGCGAATTACCAGCGGACCGGGAAGAGGCCGAAAGGGAGCCCTTAGGCTTAACATCAGGTCAATTATCTCAGCAAGAGCCGCCGGCGAGGACGGCACTAAATCCGAAGTCTTCGGCGGCGAGGTGATTAGGGTCTGCTGGTCGCCTCGTGTCGGGTGCCGACCGGCTAAAGCTTCCTGTAGTGAAACACCGAGCGAAAACACATCCGAGTGACAGGTGAGGTTCGGCTCGGCGCGGCATTGCTCGGGGGAAAGGTAGCCGTGTGTTCCCCATGTGAGCCCGGGTGCCGTCAGAGGACTCTCAAGGAGGTGCCTCGCGATCCCGAGGTCAATGAGAACGGCTTCAAGGTCGCCATTTTTCAGCATCATGTTCTTGGGGGCAACGTCCCTGTGTACAATTCGCTTTGACCAGATGTGGTCAATGGCGCGGGCGACATCCCGAGCAACGCAGGCGACGACCTTACCCGGCAGTGGTCCCCTCTTTATCCTTGTGTCCAATGGCTCGCCATCGATGTACTCCCAGGCGACGTACCTCACTGACTCTCCGATCACGGAGATTCGGCCGTGTTCGACTATGTTCGCTAGGTTAGGGTGCCTGAATCCGTCAAGGGCTCTGATTTCACGGTCCACGCGCTCGTCTTGGGCAGGGTCGAAATAGTATTTCACCGCGCAGTCGTCGCTGGTTGGTTGGCCGTTGCGGGTGCTGGTCCTGAGCCCTCGGTACACAACGCCTTGCCCCCCTCCACGTATCAGCGCACCGACGCGAAATCTCGGGCCTAGCGAGGCGTTTGCATCCGACAGCGGAAATGTCGCTTGCGTAAACAATGTAATAACCCGAGGTTTTTAAAAAAAAAATGGACCACGGAGAAACCGTGGCCCCCTTTCACAGTTGACTGTCCTTTTTACACTTCTGGGGAGCGAATGCCAAGCTCTTTGTTGGCTAGGCTGTGCCTGGAAGCCTAGCGCCGGAAGTTTGCGCCCAAAAAACGGACGCTAATCTGGGTCTCAATGCATTCCTACGAGAGACGGCACAGAGCTTTCCATGCCCACAACTCCCGCGTTCTCCGTTCCCAGTTTGGGAATCCGCTTCGCAGCCAGCTCACTTTCTTCTTGAACTCCGCCTATCATTCGCGATAACATATGAGTGTAGATGTTATCTGCAAGATAATCGTCGATCTTTGACAACCTGGCAACGGGCGCAACTCCTCTGCCGCTCAACTCGCTCGGCCCGACCGATCATGGTGAAAGGAATCCCCCTGTCCGGCCTTACTGTTGTTCCGAAACGGAACCGGCAGGCAGTCGGATATCACGATAACTCCCATGTTTCCAAGATTTTGCCTCTAACTACCTTAAGAACCATAGATCTAGGAGGCAAGAAAAATTCCGGTCCTTTGTTTTCTAGATTTTGCGCAAAAATGAGAGTTTTCTTGAACTGAAATTCTGCACCAGAATATGTGCAGAACGCGAGAGTCGGACACCTGGCATCGAGGATATAGACTTATCTGGACTAATCTTGACTTCACAAGAGACAGGCATAGAATAGGAGTTGAACCGGACCTGGACCCATGCCATCTGCCAAGACCAAGAGGATTGCTCCTGAAATCGACGCCAAGCTTTGGGACGAGCTCGTTGCCGTCGCGAAACGCAACGGGCAGTCGCAGCGGTATGTGCTGGAGCAGGCGCTGGCTCACTACCTGCACAACGTGGTTCCGTCGCAACACCTGGTTCGTCCGCAGGTGATGGATGCGTTCGAGGAGTCGGTGGAGCGCAACCGCGATCTGCTAGAGCGGCTCGCCAAGTAAATGGCGGAATATATAACCGTCGCGGAGGTGTATCAGATGCAGCACCTCCTGATCGACAGGTTCGGCGGACGGCACGGGGTTCGCGACAAGAATGCGGTTGAGGCCGCCGTTTTTCGGCCCCAGATCGGCTATTACAACTCCCTCGAAGAAGATGCGGCCGCGCTCATGGAGTCGCTCGGCAACAATCACGGCTTTCTCGACGGCAACAAGCGGATCGCCTTCACAGCCGCGGACGTCTTCCTGCGACGCAACGGTTTCTACATTGAAGTCGATGCGCAAGCGGGGCACGAGTTCATATACGGCTCGATGAATCGCGGCGAGTTTCGCTTCCCTAAGATCCTCGATTGGATTCGGCAGCACGTAAAGCCGCTTCGCTAGAAAATGTGGTTCAAAACAATAGACACAACATCAAAGCCATTCAGAGCAGGTAAAAACCCTGGCGTTTTCGGTCTGACCCGGCCGGATACTCCGGCTTGCTCGTGGCCGCCGGGTTGATAAAAACGCTTCAGCAAAGGAGAACCCGCATGAACAGTCTTAACTCCTTTTTACAACGTAACAAAGATTTTGCTGCCCAGCAGTCTTCTGCGGGCACACTTATGCCCTCGCTTCCGCGGGCTCTGCCAAATGTGAAGGCGATCGTCATTGGTTGCGCAGATATGCGTGTAGATCCTGCTGACATACTCGGAATTAAACCGGGCGAGGCCGTCATAATGCGTAACATCGGCGGTCGAATCACGCCGGGGTTGTTGGAGCAGTTGGCACTACTCGGGCGAATCGGTGAAGTTGCCGGAGAGATTCCTGGAGGCGGCGGTGAGTTTCACCTTATCGTACTTCAGCACACCGACTGCGGCATCACTCGCCTTGCTCGCGACCCCGCCATGCTGGCGCGCTATTTTCAGATACAGGAAGGGGAAGTCAAGAAAAAAACGGTTACCGATCCCCGCGCGGCAGTGACCGCCGACGTTGCTTTGCTCCGGGCAATTCCGGCGGTGCCGAGCGCGTGGCTGATATCAGGCCTCGTTTATGACGTGGCGACTGGACTTGTTGAGATCGTCGAGCCGCCAGCATTAATCCGCGCCGCGTGAACATTAATGCATCAAGGCTTCGGAAGTGGAGTTGGTCATTCTAAGACCAGGCCGCCGGTGAGGTCCGCCAGGCGCTCGATTCGGTGGTGTGCGCACCAGTCCTGGAGTTCGGTCACGATCTTTTCTGTGGCCACCGGGTCCCAGTAGCTGGCGGTTCCGATTTGTACTGCGGTCGCGCCTGCCAGCATGAACTCGACGATATCGACCGCGGTTGAGATGCCTCCCATGCCGATGACTGGGATCTTCACTGCCTTGGCCGCGTCGTAAACCATGCGCAGCGCGATCGGCTTGATGGCTGGGCCGGAGAGCCCGGCGGTCACGTTGGCGATGCGCGGCTTGCGGGTTTCGGCGTCGATGGCCATGGCTACGAAAGTGTTGACCAGAGAGACTGCGTCCGCGCCGGCTTCCTGCGCCACGTACGCCATCTGCGCGATGCTGGTCACGTTCGGTGACAGCTTCACGATTAACGGCCGCTGCGAGTAATGACGGGCCGTTGCCACTACTTCGTCGAGCGAACGGGGATCGCTGCCGAACTGAATGCCTCCGTGGGCGGTGTTGGGACAGGAAACATTTAACTCGTAGGCGGCGATGCCCTCGCCTTCATTCAGGATTTCGATGGTGCGCTCGTAATCCTCGCGGGTGTAGCCGAATACATTGGCGATGACGACGATGTTCTTTAACTCGCGCAGCTTGGGGAGTTTCTCATCGACGAAGGCGCGGGCGCCGATGTTCTGCAATCCGATGGCATTGAGCATGCCTGCGGCAGTCTCGTAAAGCCGCGGCGGGGGATTGCCAGCCATGGGCTCTTTCGATAGACCCTTCACCACGAAGCCGCCGAGCTTGTCCAGATGGACGACGTCTTCGAACTCGATACCATAGCCAAAAGTTCCGCTCGCCGCGATTACGGGGTTTTTGAGTTCAACGCCGGCAAAGGTCACGGCGAGGTCAGGAGTGCGCTTGGCGGTGGCGGGGGAAGCGGTCATCGCGACTTAGTGTAACCCCTGTGGCAGGGTTGTAGGTAGAGACGTAATTAATTACGCCTCTACGGCGGAGCGTGCATTGCCGCCCACTTTTCCGTTACAGTAGTTCATTCCCATGCTTGACTTGAATTTTGTACGCGACAACTTGCCGCTGGTAGAAGAAAAGCTGCGCCAGCGCGGGATGAAGCCGGCCGAGGTGCTGAAAAACTTCGCCCAGGTGGATGCCCAGCGGCGGCAGGCCATCACCAGCGCAGAGACCATGCAGGCCCAGCGCAACCGCGCCTCGGAAGAGATTGCGAAGCTGAAAAAGAGTGGGCAGGATGCGTCTGCGCTCATCGCCGAAACCAAGGCATTGCGCGAGCAGGTCGAGGAGTTGGGAAAGGCAGCCGAAGAATACGAAGTCCGATTGCAGCAGATTCTGGTCGGCATCCCAAATATTCCGCACGCGAGCGTTCCGGTCGGCAGGACCGCGGATGACAATGTGGAAGTTCGGCGATGGGGTACGCCGCCGAAGTTCGATTTTGCTCCCAAGCCGCACTGGGAAATTGGAGAGCAACTCGGGGTGCTCGATCTGGAGCGAGCCGCGAAAATCTCAGGTGCGCGCTTTGCCGTGTATTGGGATCTGGGAGCGCGGCTGGAGCGCGCGCTCGCCAACTTCATGCTCGATCTGCACACGCGAGAGCATGGCTACACCGAGGTGTTGCCGCCGTATATGGTGAACTCCGATTCGATGTACGGGACGGGGAACCTGCCGAAATTCGCGGCTGATCTTTTCAGGGTTCCGCACGGCGACAAAGATCTGTGGCTGATTCCGACGGCGGAGGTTCCGGTCACGAATCTTTATCGCAACGAGGTGCTCGAAGCGGCGCGGTTGCCAGTCTCGCTGACCGCATACACGCCTTGTTTCCGCAGCGAGGCTGGATCTTATGGGAAGGATGTGCGCGGCATCATCCGGCAGCATCAATTTCAGAAGGTGGAAATGGTGAAGTTCGCGCGACCGGAGGATTCTTATGAGCAGTTGGAGAAGCTGACTCACGACGCTGAGGAAGTTCTGCAGAAGCTCGGCCTGCACTATCGTGTGATGGCGCTGTCCACTGGCGATATGAGCTTCACGGCCGCCAAAACGTATGACATTGAAGTCTGGCTGCCGGGACAGGAGGTGTTTCGCGAAATTTCCTCGTGCTCGAACTTCGAATCGTTTCAGGCGCGGCGCGCCAATATCCGCTATCGTCCCGAGGGCAAGAACAAAACGGAGTTCGTGCACACGCTGAATGGCAGCGGACTGGCGGTAGGCCGCACCTGGGTCGCAATTGTGGAGAATTGCCAGCAAGCGGATGGCAGCGTGCTAATTCCGGAGGCTCTGCGGAAGTACATGGGAACCGACCGGCTCACGCCGAGGAAAATGTAGTTGATTGCTAAAACGGGGATTAAAAAATAGACTTGGACATGGCAAAAGCGAACACGACGGTGATGGCCGCTCCTGCCGTACCGATGACTGGAATTTGGCGTACAATCCGCGACTACATTTTCTGGTCCTATGAGCGCGGCACGATTCAATACGACGTGATGGTCACGATCATCTTGCTGTTCGTTTTTCTTTCCCCGAGGCTGATCAATTTCAAGGACAAACCAGTTGAACATAACCCGCATCGTACGGGAGTCGCCGTGGTGCCCGACGGCCAGGGCGGACTGATTTACCAGATCGAAGCTGCGGCGGTGAACCAAGCTGTGGGCAATGACGACAGTGTAATTCGTGGCGAGTTGCTGCAAATCATCGAGCCCATTTCCGGCGAAGTCAGCATCACGAAAGTTGAACCGGTGCGCGACGGCTCGGGACACATCCTGAGCTACAAGGTTTGGGTGGCAAGGGAATAGCGGCGTCCGGTCCAAGAACTAAAAAATGAATCCTCTCCTAATGTTGGGATGGTGTCGCCAGCTGACTTGGGGTTTCGCGATCTTGATTTCCCTGTTCCTCGCATCGCCCCCGCCGCAGGACTCAGACGAACTGCAACATGTCCTGAATCTGATGGATCAAACCGCTGCGAACTTTCGCACGACTCAAGCCGCTTTCGTTTGGGACCAATATCAGAAAGTAGTGGACGAGCACGACCTGCAGAAAGGGATGGTGTATTTTCGGCGCGCCGGTAACGAGATTCAAATGGCTGCCGACATCACCAATCCTGAGTCGCCGAAGTACGTGCTTTTCACCGACAGCAAAGTCGAGATTTATCAGCCGAAGATTGATCAAGTTACCCGCTACAACACGGGGAAGGACCGCGCGGCGTTTGAAAGCTTTCTGGTGCTGGGCTTTGGAGGCAGCGGGAAGGATATGCTCAAGTCCTTCGATGTGAAGTATATCGACGCTGAGAAAGTGAGTGGCGTCGATACGGCGAAACTGGAACTGGTGCCGAAATCTATAAAAGGCCGAAACACGTTCGATCACATTTGGTTGTGGGTCGATCTCTCCCGCGGTGTGTCGGTTCAGCAGCAACTTTTTGAACCTTCGGGCGATTACCGCCTGGCAAAATACTCCGATATGCAATTGAATCAAAAGATTCCCGACTCCGTCTTTAAGCTGAAAACAACTGGTAGGACCAAGATCGTGTCGCCGCAAGGGTAACCTGGAGCCCGACGAGGACGTTCAGGTTATCTAAATCAGCTATTTCTTTGGGTTTATTGCCTGTGGAAAGATAAAGGCTGAAAAACCAGGAGCGGGACGTTATACTGCCAAATACTGAGTCGCTAGGGAAAGAAAGACCGGGTAATAAGGCTCCGTTATCGTAAGACTCTTAACTTTTATGGCCAAGGTTTTTACCATTCCGACTCTTCCCCAAATTGGACGGAAGCGGCGCGAGCGCACTTCCGATCCACGTTACGTCGACGGGCAGCGACAATTAGTCGAAGCGATGAGGTACCTGACCCAGGCAGACCCGGTGGCGAACCGCGAAGCCATTGAGCTAATTTCCGAGCACGTGCGCACCCGCTTCCGCATGACCGATTCGCCCCTCGGCTAAGGTTCCGCTTCGCCATACCAACCAGCCAGCTTCAGAAGTACATCTTCAAGGCGAACTGAATCACTCGGGGTCCGCGATCGGACGTAATCTGTCCGAATTAACCGTCGCCTCCCATTTAGTCATTTGCGTCCAATGCGGCTTTTGGTGAGTTGGCAAGAGACGGACAGCGTGACTTACGGTCGAAATACGCAGGTCAACATTTTTCGCGGAACAATGTTGCCGCGAAAACAATCAACGCGGGATAACACTCGAGCGTGTATCGCGGTTCTGGGTTTTCCAGAGTGCCGAGGAAGAGTGATCGCAGAATCAGGAACGTCAGCAGCAAGCCGATGTGAGGGGCAAATCGTCCGCGCAGGAGTCCCGCGCAAGCGGCGCCCACGTATAGAAGATTAATAAGTCCAAGGCTGATGGTGAGCGCCAGCCACGGCGGATCGTCGTCGAAATCCCACCATCGCGTATCCGACGGCAGAGTTTCCGTTCGGGGCCGCAGCCACATGTCGGCGATACGCATCAGCGGAAGCACAACGTAGTAGCGGAATGGCGAGCGACGCACGCGCTCGGCGGCCAGCGCCGCGAATCTTGCGTCCAAGTCGGGGGTCACGTGCAGGGCGTCGTTGTAATCTTCGAGCAGTTGCGTCGTCTGCTCTCGCTGGTCGGGCGAATCGAAAGCTCGGGAAGGAAGTTTGCCGGCATCAAGCACATTGCCCGGCACTGCCCAATAAATATCTTCAACCGATGCGTAATCTACGATCCACGTTCTCATCCAGCGATTGAATCCCATCGGCACAAAAGCATTTTCCTCGTTCGCGTAGCGCGGCGCGAGCGGCTGGAACTCATGCAAAGTATGCCGATTGCGGACGGTCCAGGGAACGAGTGCGGCGAGTGAAACCAGCAGCAGGATCAAGCCGGCTTTAACCAAGTGTGGCACAGGCAGATTGTTCCACCCGCGCACCAGCAGGAAGAAGAGATATGCCTCGATGGAGAACAGAAGCAAACCACCATCCGGACGCTGCAGGATGGCTGCCCCGACCGCTAGCCCGCATCCGACCCACGGTTTCATCGATGAGTCTCGGAGTGCATCGAGTCCGACGACCGCGAAATCCAGAGCCAGCACCGTAAAGAATACCTCCAGCGTTTCGGTGAGCGCATTGGCAACGTAGTTGGCGAGGAACGGGCAAAGCGCGGTTAAGAGAAAGGCAACCCGCGCCGTACGCGGCGAAATCAAACGGCGTGCGAGATCGGCGATGAGGAAGCAGGTGCCGATGTCGATGAACATTTGAAGCACAAGCACGGCCCGGTAGTGTTCCATGCCAAAGATCGCGAACACCGCCGCCAAGAACGCCGGGTATCCTGGCAAGCGAATGTAGGTTGGGGAAACCTCATTCACTCCGCTCAGGCCATAAATGCCATGCTGCAGCCAGTTCTTGGCGATGTCGCCGTAAACGAAAGAGTCGCTCGTGACTCCAGGGAACCGAAAAATGAACAGAAGGCGAAGCGCGACGCCGGCAACGGTCGCGATCAGAAAGAAGCGGGAATGTTTGCGCAGCAGTTCGCGCACGGAGGCAATATAACAGAAGGCTTCTAGCTGCTAGCTTCTGGCTTAGGTCTCGTTCTTGCCAGATTTCAAGAAGGGCAGAGCTAGGAGCCAGAAGCTGCTGTACTTCAAGGTTTGACCCGACTTTCTCAACGGCTTAGGATGGATTTAACTCACCCATGGCGCAACCGGTTTTCTACGATCCCCGACAAGCCCGCTGGAAGCGACTGCGAAGCCTGTTTGATGTTCTTGGCATCAGCGTCATGCTGCTGGTTATTTTCTTCATCTACAACGCCTTGCGGGGCGAGCAACTGCCGGAGTTGATTTGGCAAGCGCAGAAAAAACCCTATCATGCACTGAAGGAGAACGAAAAAGAGAAAGCCAGAGAAAAACGGCGTAAGCAGGCCGCGCTACGAGGGCTGGGGAAAACCAAGGCCAATCCTTCCCTGCTGAAGCTCAATTCCGATCAAGGCGTTCGCGCTGCTTTTTATGCCCCGTGGGACGCCGCCAGCTTCGCCTCTCTTCGTGAATATGCCCGCCAGGTTGACCTGCTCTATCCCGACTGGCTTCACGTTTTGACCCCTGATGGCCACTTGCAGGGCGTTGATGACCAGACCAATAAATACTTCGATGTGATTCAGGGTTCGACTATCCATCCCGTGGACGACAAGGTCATGCCATTTCTGAAGTCTGAAAATACGGGCATGGAAGTGTTCCCCATGGTGAACAATTCCGATGGCGTGAACTGGGTCGATATTACGTCCTTCCTGAATGATTCGACTGGGCGCGCGCTCTTCCGGCAGCAGGTGGCTACGTTTCTCGCGACCGACAAATACCGTGGCCTCATGGTGGATTTCGAAGAGATTCCTCCCGAAGCCCAATCGGGCTACATGGCTTTGCTGCAGGAGCTTTCCGGTGATCTTCATGACAAAAGCATGAAGCTGTATGTCAGCGTGCCTCCTCATAATGAGGACTTCAACTATACCGCCGTGGCCAGCCGGGTAGATGGTGTGGTGCTCATGAATTATGACGAGCACTATCCCGAGGGCACTCCGGGGCCGGTCGCATCCCAGGACTGGTTTGTCGCGAACCTGGAATACGCGCGCAAAGTGGTTCCTTTGGACAAGCTGATCTGTGCCATTGGCAACTACGGTTATGACTGGATACGCAAGCCGAAGCGTGGAAAACTGCCGCCCGATGTACGCGACACCAACGTTTCAGTGCAGGAAGCGTGGCTGGCCGCGCGCGATTCGGAAGAAGATGTTGATTTCGACAGCGACAGCAGCAATCCGCACTTCAGCTACATGGACGAGCAGAATCGCCGCCACGACATCTGGTTTTTGGATGCGGTCACCGCGCTCAACGAAATGCGCGCGGCGCAGCAGTTGGGGATTGGGACATTCGCACTCTGGCGTTTGGGTGCTGAAGATCGCGCGCTGTGGCGGGTTTGGGATGTCCCCGGCGACGCCGGCGCACCCGATAAGTTGAAAGATGTTCTTCCCGGCCAGGACGTGGACATGGAAGGGCAGGGTGAAGTTCTGCGAATCGAAGCTCGTCCGGCTAATGGAAAGCGCGAGATCACCGTGAACCCCGCCTCGGGATTAATCGAGGACGAAACGATCGATCCGCTGCCGGAACCTTACCGAGTGGCCCGCTTCGGCTACAATCCGAAAGCTGTTGCCATTACTTTTGATGATGGTCCTGATCCGACGTGGACCCCGAAAATCCTCGACGTACTGAAAAGAGAAAACGCGTCGGCCACATTCTTTCTGATTGGGCTTGAGGCCAAGGATTTCGGCAGCGTTACGTCTCGCATTTATCGGGAAGGAAATGAGATCGGGAATCACACCTTCACTCACCCGGACATCAGCAACATTTCGCGCAGCTACATGAAAGTGGAGTTGAATCTTACCGAGCAGCTTTTCGCCAGCCGCCTCGGAATTCACTCCATCCTTTTCCGACCGCCGTATTCCATCGATCAGGAGCCCGATACCGAAGACCAGGTCCGGCCGCTCGAAGTGGTTCAAGACATGGGCTACATCAGCGTGGGGAACAAGATCGATCCCAACGACTGGAAGGACAACCCGCGCCACTCCGCCGAGCAGATCGCGGCTGACGTGCTCGCACACATCCCACCCTGTGATCCCAAGGACCGGCTCTGCGGAAGCGTCATCCTGCTGCACGATGGTGGAGGCGATCGCAGAGAGACCGTCCGCGCTTTGCCCATGATCATTCAAGGCGTGCGCGCAAAAGGGGATGAGATCGTCCCGCTCCATGAACTGATTGGCAAGACCAAGGCCGATGTTATGCCTGCGATTCCGACAGACGAGCGCTGGGCTGCGCGTTTGGACTGGATGGGCTTCGCAATTTGGGATTTCAGCACCCATGCCATCGTGTGGATCTTCTTTCTCGGCGACCTGCTGATGACTGGACGCTTGCTGTTCGTCGGAGCGTTCGCGCTTTTCGATCGCTTGCGGCAGCAACGCTACGGAACACTGGAGGAAGCGGCGTCCTACAAACCTGCGGTCGCCGTGCTGATTCCGGCCTACAACGAAGAGAAAGTGATTGAGCGCACGGTGCGTGCTGTGCTGGCCTCGGATTATCCCGGCCTGCACGTGATCGTAATCGATGACGGTTCCAGCGACAACACGCTCGAAGTCGCGCGCCAGGCCTTTGTGGAAGAAGAAGCTTCGGGACGGGTGCTCATCTTGACCAAGCCGAATTCCGGCAAGGCCGAAGCCCTCAACTTTGGTCTCGAACACCTGCGCGACCAGGAAATCTTCGTTGGCATCGACGCGGACACCGTGATTGCGCGCGATGCGATTTCACGACTGGTTCCTCATTTCCTTAATCCCAAAGTCGCCGCCGTAGCGGGGAATGCCAAAGTCGGAAATCGCGTCAACCTGTGGACTCGCTGGCAAGCGCTGGAATATATCACCAGCCAGAACTTCGAGCGCAGAGCCTTGAACGTTCTCGGCGCTGTGAGCGTAGTGCCGGGCGCCATCGGCGCGTGGAGGACGTCCGCCGTCCGCGAAGCCGGTGGATATCACACTGACACCGTGGCCGAGGATGCCGATTTGACCATGGCGCTGCTGCGCAATGGTTACCGGGTGGAGTACGAAGATCTGGCGTTGGCTTACACTGAGGCGCCCATAAACGCCAATGGCTTGATGCGTCAGCGCTTCCGCTGGTCTTTCGGGATTCTGCAGTCGGTTTGGAAACATCGTGCCGTATTTGCCCGCAAGGGAGTCTTGGGCTGGGTGGCGCTGCCTAACATTGTCATCTTCCAGATCTTGTTGCCGCTGGTCTCTCCATTCATCGACCTGATGTTCGCCGTGGGCGCAATCTGGTATTTCATTCAAAAACATTTCCACCCGGACTCCACCGATCCGGCCAGCTTCCAACGGCTCCTGCTTTTCTTTGCTGCTTTTCTGGTCATTGATTTCATAACGTCCGCCATCGCGTTCGCCCTTGAGCGCCGCCAGCCCGAAGCGCGTGAAGACGGCTGGCTGCTCAGCCAGGTATGGCTGCAACGTTTCGCTTATCGCCAGTTATTCTCAGTCGTGCTGTTCAAGACCGTGAAGCGCGCCATCGAAGGGCAGCGTTTCGCCTGGGACAAGCTCGAACGCACCGCCAAAATGAGTTTCCACACGACTGAGAGCCACGAATCGGTGAAAGTGCCATAATTTGTCATTCCTGTTAGCGCGTCTCGGCCCACTTCGGCCCACGGATGCCGCAAGTCATCACGACAAGCCAAGCGCATCTTCGCGAACTAAGGTATGCTAAATACATGCTGCTAAATGGAAGAGAAGCCATTCTTAATCGTGTCCAGCTACTGAAGGCCGAGATCAATGACATCCAGAGACTCAACGAACAATATTCCCAGGCGAGACGAACCTTGCCCGCGCAGCAGAGTCACGCCCAGCGCCGCGGCAGGCTAGAGCAAATCGTAGAAGAACTAAAGGCCCTCACCAACCGAAAAATCCAGTAACGATGCATGCTTGGGGGCAGCCGCCCCCGGCTGTCCAGTCGAGCGAAGCTCCACCTAGATCCTGATAACCTCCGTATTTTGTCATCCCGAGCAACGCGAGGGATCTGGGTTTGGCGGGCGACCAGAGAAAAGCCGAGATTCCTCGTCGCTTCGCTCCTCGGAATGACATTGGGTGAGGGGAACAGGACGACGCTCTTGAACACCTCTTGCCCGGTGCTAGAATAAGTGGTACCGCGCCCCTCCGCGCAGCATCGATATATCTTTTGAGGTGCTCTTATGGCAACCGTTGAAGCGCCCACGCAACCACAGATTCGCCTTCATCAGGGCCCGTTCGTCAATGAGCCGTTAACCGATTTCAGCAAAGAAGAGAACGCGCGCAAAATGCGAGCCGCGATCGAGAAGGTTCGTGGCCAGCTTGGCCGCGAGTATGACCTCATCATCGGCGGCAAGCGCATCAAGACGCAGGACAAGATCAAATCGCTGAACCCGGCCAAGCCGTCGCAGGTCGTCGGCCTGCACCAGAAGGCAGGCAAGGAGCACGTCGAACCTGCCATGCACTCTGCGCTCAGCGCTTTTGAACACTGGAGCCGTACTTCGGTCGAGGAGCGTTCCAGCCTCCTATTCCACGTTGCCGATCTGCTGCGTGAACGCAAGTTTGAGATGTGCGCGTGGCTGGTCTTTGAAGTGAGCAAGAACTGGGCAGAGGCCGATGCCGACATCGCCGAGACCATCGACTTCTGCGAATACTACAGCCGTGAAGCGTTGCGGCTCGCGAAGGTGAAGCCCGACGTACAAATGCCCGGCGAGCACGATTCTCTGCTCTACATTCCGTTGGGCGTGGGCGCCGTAATTCCACCATGGAATTTCCCTTGCGCGATTATGGCTGGGATGACGATGGCTTCGGTTGTCTCTGGCAACACAGTCATTCTGAAACCATCGAGCGATTCCCCTACCATCGCGGCGAAGTTTATTGAACTTGTGGAGGAGGCTGGCATTCCCGATGGTGTAGTCAACTTCTGTCCCGGCGCTGGCGCGAGCTTTGGAAATGCAGTCGTCGCGCATCCCAAGACGCGCTACATCGCTTTTACCGGTTCGCGCGAGGTTGGCCTCGACATCCACAAGCGCGCAGCCGAGACGGTTCCCGGCCAGCTGTGGATCAAGCGCACGGTCCTCGAAATGGGTGGTAAAGATGCGATCATCGTCGATGCCGACGGTGATTTTGACGCTGCGGTCGAGGGCGTCGCCCAAGCCGCATTCGGCTTCCAGGGCCAGAAGTGTTCAGCCTGCTCCCGCGCCATCGTTGACGAGCGCATCTACGACAAGTTCCTGGATCAACTTAAAGCTCGCGTGGAAAAAATCACCGTCGGCGATCCGACCGAAAACCCGAATATGGGTGCGGTGATTAACGAAGGTTCCATGAAGTCGATTCTCGAATACATCGAGTACGGCAAGAAAGACGGACGCCTGATCACCGGCGGCGGTCCCGACAAGAACGCAGGGGAAGGCTACTTCATCCAGCCTACCGTGATTGCTGACATTAAACCCAAGTCGAAGCTCGAGCAGGAAGAAATCTTTGGTCCGGTGCTGACGGTGATCAAGTCGAAGAACTTCGAGCATGCTCTGGAGATCGCCAACGACACCGAGTTCGGGCTGACTGGCGCGGTGTATACCAATTCGCAAGACAAAATCGATCGCGCAGTCCGCGAATTCCACGTCGGTAACTTGTATATCAATCGCAAGTGCACTGGAGCCATGGTCGGCGCACATCCCTTCGGCGGCTTCAACATGTCCGGCACCGATTCGAAAGCCGGCGGTCCCGATTATTTGTATTTGTTCACGCAAGCCAAGTCGGTGGCAGAGAAAATCAGGTAGGATTTTTCCTGATTCCAATCACCGGAGGCTTCGGCCTCCGGTCTTTTTTGCTGCGAAGCCGGGTTATTCTTCGGAGAGGAATATTCGATGACGAATTGGCTCGCGGACAGGTTGGTCCGGTTGCGCGTGCGGCGGTTGATTCGACGGAAGCATTACGAAGAAGCCCTGGATGTCTTGGATTCCGCGACGGGCACGAAGACCCACCCATTCGCCCTGGCTCAAGCTGCATATTGCCAATGCGAGCTTGGACGCTACGAGGAGGCTCTCGCATTGCTCGGCCGTGTCCTTCAGACTAAGCCGGATTACGCATGGGCGCACGCGCAGGTGGCTCGCTGCTATCGAGAGTTAGGTCGTGATCGAGAGGCATTGGAATCGCTAACTCGGGCGGTGCGCACTGGTAGGACGTCACGATCGAAATTAGGTGACCTCGAAACTTGGTTGCAGCACCTAGGGTACCTCCAAGCGAAATTAGGTGATCCAGAGAAGGCGATCGAATCATTCGAAGCGGCGATTAAAATTAGGCCTAGCTCGGCCCGTTACTGCAGCCTCGGTTCGGTGCTTGGCAAACTCGGGAGACATGAGGAGGCTCTCCGCGCTTACGCGCAAGCCGTCAGTCTTAGCCCAAACGACGCCGAAGGGCATTATGGCATAGGTTGGGCGCTTGGCAATCTAGGGCGGTACACGGACGCAATCGAGCCGCTGAAGACGGCACTGCGGCTGAATCCGAAACACACGCAGGCTCTGTGCAACGCCGCGATGGTAGAAGTGGAATTAGGAAGGTTCGAAGAAGCTCTGAGTTGTATGGAACAGGCTGTCTCGCTGGACCCGGGTGATGCCGAATCGCGCTTTGGTCTTGGCGCGGTTCTGGTGAGGCTGCGACGATTTCGAGAATCAGCTGAAGCGTACGGGGAGGCCATCCGGCTGAGACCTGACTATGCTGATGCCTACTTCAACCTGGGTGTGGCGTATGGGGAGCTCGGCAAGAAAGAGGAAGAACGAGAGGCATATTGCAAGGCCATCGAGCTCAATCCGGCGGACGGCAAGGCTTGGAGCAATTTGGGAGTGTTTTATTCTGGGCTCGCCCAGTACGATCTCGCTGTCAAAGCCTTTCGGCGGGCCCTGGAATTGCGGCCCGAGGATGTGCGCATTTTCGTAAGCTTGGGTTATGTCTACGGCCAGCAACAGCGATACGACGAAGCTATTGAGACCTACCTGAAAGCTCCTTCGTTGCTGCTGGAAATCCCCGACGCCAGCTGTCATATTGCCTGGTGCTACTACCAAGTTAAGCAATACGAAGAGGGTCTGGGCTGGGTGGAGAAAGTGCTTTTAGTACAACCCGACAACGCCGATGCACTTGTGATGAAGGGAATCATCCTAGGTGCGATGGGACAATACGATTCAGCGTTGGTTTGCTATAGGCGAGCTGTTGAGGTTAACCCGCAAATGATGGAAGCCCATGCGAACATCGGGGACGTATACGTGGAGATGGGATGCTACGGCGATGCCGTGCCTTCGCTTAAGCGAGCCCTTGAGCTGCGACCCGACGATCCGGAAGTTCACTACTTGCTCGGCGTCGCCTACTTTCGGATGGGCAATCTTGACGACGCTCGCGAACAGTGCCGGGCGTTGAAGGAATTAGGCAGTAGCAAAGAGCAAGAACTCGCGAGACTATTATCCCAGTGACGAAAAACTCATCGTGCAACGCCAATTTTGCAATCAGGCAAGACCGTATCCCATCCTACGACGGCACTGCCTGCCCCTGTTGCGGCGCGGCTGCGGCTGTCGCGGCTGCGGCTTCATTCAGGATTCGGTGGTGAATCGTGAACAGTGCCAACTCCAGCCGGTCGGACACGCCAATCTTGTCATACACGTTGCGTAGATAGTTCTTGATTACCTGCTCGGTGGTTCCAAGCTGCGTGGCGATCTCTTTGTTTTTATATCCCTGCACGATGAGCGCCACGATCCGCAGTTCTTTCGCGGTCAAGCGATCACGCACCCGCAAACCGACCATATCGTTTTCGGTAAGCTCGCTGGGGACAGCAATGTCCTGCACCCAGGTTTCGCCGCGAGCCACCTTGCGCACGCAGTCTACGAGCGCGGCGCTGGTCACGTTGCGGTAGACGACACCGTGTGCCCCAGCGGCCATGTAGCGTTGCGTGCTTTCACCGGTATCGGCCAGCACGACTACTCGAGTCTTGGCTTTGTTCGCGGCTTGCAGCACTGCAAGAAAATCGCCGTGGAAGCCACCCGCGATCACCAGAACGGCAGCCCGGAACTTATCCAGGGCCATGAACATCTGTTCCTGGGTTTGCGCTTGCGCCACAATGCGCATCTCGTCTTCAACCGCCAGCACTTTGGCGATTCCCGCGCGGAAGATTGCCTGATTGTCGGCCAGAATCAATTTAAGCATCGCTTCAGCACCTCATTACGTGTCACGACGAACTGACGACTACGAATGGCGAACGAAATCGTACGAATCTATCACGCAGGCCACACCTCGGGCCTCCGCGGAAGCACTGCTACCACCGGTGGCAGGTTCGTCGGTGCGGACCACGCGTCCCTTGCACTGCACTGTGACGTTTTCCTTGGCTCCGGTGACTTCGGGCGGTAGAACGATCTCGAACTCCACATTGGAGCCCACTTCCAGCGCCGCATCCGCCCGAATGTAGACTCCGGCGGCGCTCAAATTCCCAGTTACTCCACTAGCTTGTCCCGCCTCGTCTGCCTTATGAATCTTGATCGGCAGTTCGAGGGGAAACCTTTTTCCCGTCCGCGCTTCGGACACAAGTCCTCCTAGCTCCTGGCCTTCCTTGCGTGCAAAAGCCAACTCCACGATGACATCTCCTGATGGATTCCAGGTCCCTGCTGATTTCTACTTACTCGCCCTTATATCATGGAAGGCACTTCAGTCAAAGGCCTGAGTTACCATCGTAACCTTGCTAGAAACTAGGTTCCCCTCGGAGACCAAGAGCGGCCGACCCGCCCGATTTCCACCGTTGGATGCTTTCTGTCAGAATAATCCCTCGTCATCTGACCGATCGGATCATAACGTCTACTTCTTAAGGAGTCACTTCCAATGCTCGTTCCAGCTTCTAGTTCGAGAAGTTTCTCCCGAATTTTCTTTCTCATTTTCGCCCTTACCGCTGTGTTTTTTCTCCCACTGTCGAGTCGCGCTCAAGTGACTTCGAAGCCTGCTCCAACAACCCCCCAGGGAAGTGTTCCGCCCAACGCGAACCCGGAGACAAGCCCGCGGCCCTCAGAAGCTCCGCAGGTTCTGCAGCAGCTTAATTCCGCCCTGGAAGGTCTTGTGGCCAAGGTTTCGCCCGCCGTGGTCCAGATTCTCGTCACCGGCTATGGACCCGTCGAAGAAAGCAACCGCAGCCAGACCGCGCTGATCGCGCGTCAGCATGCCGTCGGCTCCGGCGTGATTGTGGACCCGGACGGCTACATCATAACCAACGCGCACGTGGTCGAGGGAGCGCATCGCATCCGCGTGGTGCTGCCCATGCCTTCGCTGGATTCCCCACAAGTTGAGCCCGTGGGCAAAGAGCACGTACTGGACGCGAAGCTCGTCGGCATTCACAAAGACTCGGACTTGGCACTGCTGAAGATTGACCAAAAGAATTTGCCCACCCTTGAACTGGGTAGCGCTCGCCGGATTCATCAAGGCCAGTTAGTGTTCGCCATTGGCAGTCCGGAAGGATTACAGAATTCGGTCACCATGGGCGTTGTCAGTTCGGTCGGCAGGCAGCCCGACCCCGACCGTCCCATGGTTTATATCCAGACGGATGCTCCGATCAACCCGGGAAACAGCGGCGGCCCATTGATTGACATGGATGGTTATGTGCTCGGCATCAACACATTAATTCTTTCCGAGGGCGGTGGCAGCGAGGGCTTGGGGTTTGCGATTCCCGCCCGGGTCGTACGCTTTGTCTATCAGAGCTTGCGGAAGTATGGACACGTGCATCGGGTCGAGATTGGTGCGGTCGCGCAAAACATTACTCCAAACCTGGCCGAAGGACTCGGACTTTCCCAGAGTTGGGGAGTTATTGTCTCGGACGTTAATCCTGGAGGCGCCGCGGAAACCGCTGGACTAAAGATTGAGGACATTATTATAAGCGCCGACGACCGGCCGATCGATACCCTGCCAGCACTGAACGCCGCTATGTATCTGCATCCCCTTGACGAGGTGATGAAACTGGTTGTCCTGCGCGAGGGCGAAAAAAAAGTTCTGTATATTCCGGTGACCGAGCATCGAGATCAGATGGACAAACTGATAGACGCGATCGATCCCGACCAGAGCCTGGTGCGGCGCCTGGGAATCCTCGCAGTTGATTTGAACGATCAGATCCGGTCGATAGCAGGCAATCTGCGCAATCCGAGTGGGGTGGTTGTGATCGCCCGTGCCGCTAATCTCATCGGCCCCGAGACTGGCCTGAAGACGGGCGACGTGATCCACAGTGTGGATAAGACTCCGGTCGACTCGGTGGAATCACTACGCGCTACGCTGCGGGGCCTCAAGCCAAGCGCGCCCGTCGTGCTCCAGGTGGAACGCGATGGCCAGTTGCAATGGCTGGCTTTCGAGATGGAGTAAGCAAGGTACCCGCTGTACATTACGGGTCACAGGGGGACCAGAGATTGCGACCATCAGACGCTTGATTTCAATTGATGGGGCGCACGAAATCCTGAAGTTTTTCCTTTGTGTACCTTTGTGTCCCTTGTGGTTAATGAAGTGAAAATGGTAACCACAAAGGAACGAGGCTGCAACCAGCTTCCTGTTGCACTGAGACTAGAATGCACTTCCGCCGCCGCCCCCGAAGCCACCGCCTGAGAATCCTCCTCCGCCACCACCGCCGCTCCAACCTGATCCCGTCGAACTGGCACGCGGAGCAGAGACGAAGACTTGGTGCATGTCCGTCGCCATGCTGTGCATCGAGTTCGAAAAGAATATTGGATTAAAGCCCACTCCTCCATTCGGCGAAACGTACCAGTTGGGCGGATTTTGCACGATCCCCGCGAACGCTTGCGCCCAATGATGCTCGACCCCCAGCGCCATTGCATAAGGCAGATATTTTTCGAACGTGTCCGGAGGCATGCGCTTCAGCCGGTCCGCATCCACGCGATTCATGAATTCCTGAAAACCCAGAACTGCGACGCAAGTACGCCCGCCTTGCACCGTCTTCGCGGTCATCTGCCGCGCAAACAGCCACCAGATAATGGCCGAAATGATTCCGCACAGAATCAGCAAGGCGAGTGAGGTGAAAACGTCTTTGTTAAATAGAAACTGCAGCATCAAGAAAGGCGCGACAATCAGAACGATGCCAAACACGCTATAGGCATTCGCCGAGTCGGGGTCGAGCAGGTACATCCCCTTGATCTTTAGTGCGGACTTTATGTCTTGCTGGATCGCTGGAATCGCCTTGTAGAAGCGGTTTTTCAAGCTGGACAATCGCGTGTCCTCGCTGGCCGCAAAAACATTTTCCAGCATTACACGCTCATGCGGCGCCAGCCCGCTCCATTGATCGCGGGGCTTCAGCAGATGAAACACGTAATCTTTGTGATGAAAGATTAGACCCTTGTCATCGACTTCTTCGATCTTCACGAATCCTCGCACTGCCAAGTCGACCAGCGTGCAGGTGATGTCTCTCGGATGGACCTTGTCTTCAAGCAGTGTGCCCGCCTCGGCTGGAGTCATTCCTGCCGGCGGCTCATACATGGGCGCGACCGAGAGTCCGGGATCAGGATCGCGTCCCTTATACCACCACAGCGTGAACATCACGGCAAAGGTCCAGAAAGGCAGAAACACAATGGGATTGCTGCCGACAAACCACATGAACCGGGTAAACGCGCCCGGTTCTTTGAGAATGCCTTTGGGAATAAAGATGTCGATGGTCATCCCGCCGCGCATGGGCAACGGATTGTTGGTTTCAAATGAAACTTCAGAGCCGCGAACTTCCGCCGTAGCACCGCGTTCAGCCGAGCCGTATGCTCCGGTGAACGCCTGCGCTCGCAGCGAACCGGCGGCCGAGCCCGGAAAGCTGACCAGCGCGGAAGCATGATCGATCGGCACCGGCCAATCGTTGCCCGTCACGTTCCAGTAAAACTCGTCGTGATCTTCGAAAAAGCGCGTGCCGTTGCGAATCGTGTAATCGATCTCGACGGTGCGGGTGGCATCAACCGCATCAGGAATGAAAATCTTCAAATCGCGGAAACCGTTTGCAGTGGATGACTCGTATTTCAGCTTGCCGCCGCTGCCGTCCGTCACCCCGGTGACGCGCAGAAACAGAGTGTAGTTCGTTCCCCGCGCTCCCGGATATTCGATTGGGATGAAGCGGTGAATGCCATGCCACTCGCCGTCAAAAGCTAGTGTAATGCGTTCATGGACCGCAGCGGACCCGTCTTCATGAACCGAGATAGTGTCACTGAAATCGCTAACCCGCCAGCTGCGTCCGAACAGAGGCGAGACAAAAATGCTGATGAACAGAAAACAACCAACAACAGCTCTGTAGAGACGCAGCTCGCTGCGTCTCAGACCAGCGATAAACCCACTCTTTGCCATTCCGAGGAGCGCAAGCGACGAGGAATCCAGGTTCTTCCCAGCCCCGCGAAGAATCCGCTTTCCTCGCGACGGCGACAACCGAACAGATGGGCTCGCTGTATCGGCCATGATCTTCAGGCTTAGAACTTCACCGCTACAGGCTCGCGGTCGGCAGCATCCACTTCGAAAAACTGCCGCGCCTGGAAGCCGAACATGCCAGCCAGGATGTTAGTCGGGAACGACTGGATCTTGGTGTTGAGGTCGCGCACCACGGCGTTGTAATAACGGCGGGCGTTCTGAATCGTGTCCTCGGTCTGACTCAGGGACGTCTGCAGTTGGGTGAACTCCTCGGAAGCTTTCAGCTGAGGATAATTCTCGGCCACAGCGAACAGGCTCTTCAACGCGCCCGTAAGCTGGTTCTCCGCGGCAGCCTTGTCCGCGGGCGAAGTCGCTTGCATGGCCTGCGAACGAAATTTAGCGATATTTTCAAATGTGCCCTTTTCGTGGGTGGCGTAGCCCTTAACCGTCTCCACCAGATTTGGGATGAGGTCATGACGGCGCTTGAGTTGCACGTCGATGTCGGACCACGCCGAATCGCAGCGGATGCGCAACTGCACCAGGCTGTTGTACATCCCAATCAGTGCAAAGGCGATGACCACCAGAACGCCCAAAAAGATCCAGGCCATGAATGTGTTCCTTTCCCGAAGAAGTACGAATAAAAGGGACGGTACCATAAGGGCGCAGCGGGTGCAATTGAAGCTGATGACGTGCAGCCGTCACCTTCACCAGGCCAACGAGAAACCACGATTTCGGGTGGCGCGACCCTTCAGCGCTGCGAAAAATTCTCGAGAATCATTGACAGCTTTAGCCGCTGAGGAGACACTCGACTTGCCTCGACCTGTGCGAGGAGAATTCCGTGCCTTCGCGTCGTAGAATAGAGACGCTCATGCCTGTGCCTCGAAGCAAGCCGTCGACAATTCGCCTGAGGACGAGCATGTCTGTGATCGCGCTGATTTTTTGTGCGGCGCACGGTCATGCGCAGACTTGTTTAACCGCAGGCGACATGGACGAGCCCACTCGCGCCACCCTGGTAAACACGGCGAAGCGCTATTTCGACATGACCGCCCGGGGCGATTCCGCGGCGATGCGGCAGAATTCCATTGCCAGCGTGGCCTCCGATTTCTCCGGCATCGAGACGGCCGTAAAAGACAATCAAGCCAATTTTTCAGGAGTGCAGGCAAACCCGCGCCCGCCGTTCCTGTTGAAGGCCGAAGGAACCGTGCCCTTTGAACGCGCCGAGTTCCTGTGCGGAGTGTTTGGCAAGAGTGGGCAAACCTCGGACAGCGCCGTGTTCGTGATTCCGAACCTGCCTCCCGGAAACTACGCCGTGGCGATTTTGGATGTTCCCGCCAAGCAACCGGACACCGTGTCTTTCGTTCTGCAACTAGAGGGCAAAGACTGGAAAATTGGCGGCTTCTACGTCAAAGAAACCCAAATCGCGGGACACGATGCGGCTTGGTTTGCCGACCACGCTCGCGCCTTCAAGTCCAAGGGCCAGAACCGCAATGCCTGGCTCTACTTCATCGAAGCTCGCGATCTGGCCGTCCCCTTGCCATTCATGTATACCCAGTTGACCGATAAGCTCGCGGACGAATCGGAGGCCGTGAAACCCTCCGACCTGCCAACCGGAGGCAGTACCGTAGAACTTGCGGCCGGGGGAAAGACGCAACGGCTGACCACGCTCTTCCCCCTGGCAGTTGGACAGGATCTCGATCTGGTGGTGAAGTACCAGTGCGCGGACGTTTCGAATTCAGCGCAGACCTTTAAAGACAATACCGCGGTAATAAGCGCGCTGGTAGGAAAATTTCCTGAGTTTCGCGACGCATTCGATGGCGTGGTAGCCCGTGCCGTAGAACCAACCACCGGCCGCGATTACGGCTCCCTGCAACAAATGAAAGACATCAAATAGCAACGCACGCGTAACCCCGGACACCTCGTCCGACAACCAAGTAGAGCGAAACAGGCATTGTAGGCGTATTTACGCTCAGAACATGGTCGAGGTGTGAAATGGCGATTTTTCGCCAACCATCTACCAGTTAAGTGGGTGTAAAATCTATCGCGCCAGATCTGGCCCCGAATCGGAGTAACGTCTGCCACGTCCCGGCAGTTCTAGTCATTCAAGGTCGGAAGGAGGCAAATCTGATGAAGCCTGAAAGTTTTTCCCTCACCTCGCACCGGTGGCAAGCGATCATGCTAACAATGTTACTCTCTGTGCTGGCAGTGACTGGCTATGCAGGAGCTGGTGGTACGCGCGAAAGAGTGATTCACAGCTTCGGCAGCGTACCTGACGCCGGACTTCCCCAATCCGGCCTGATTGTCGGCCGGGATGACAATCTCTATGGCACGAGCGCAATTGGGGGAAGTGGAGGGTGCGCAAATGTCCAGGTGATAGGCTGCGGTACTGTATTCCGGCTGGCTCCACCGATCACCAAAGGTGCAGCCTGGACAGAAACTATTCTCTACAGTTTCGGCACTGTTTCCTACGACGGCATAAATCCCTACTCTGGTTTGGTGTTCGATGAAGCGGGTAACTTCTACGGCACAACCGGCGCCGGGGGTCAGTTTGCTCATGGCACAGTGTTCGAACTGTCGCCGCCACTGACGAAGGACGCTCCATGGACTGAGACCGTGCTTTACAGCTTTGATGAACCCAGCAACAGCGGAGCCTTTCCCACCACCGGCCTGATCTTTGATAAGAAGGGCAATCTCTACGGGACGACCGCGCTGGGCGGCCGGTATAACCATGGCGTAGCTTACGAGTTGTTGCCGCCCCGCGCGAAAGGCGCGGACTGGACGGAAACCGTCATCTACAACTTCAACTCCACGGGCGGGGGTTCGCCCGAATCAAGTCTGATTTTCGACAACACAGGCAACCTGTACGGCACGACAACGTTCGGCGGCAGTGGAACTTGCTCAGATGGAATTGACCAAGTAGGCTGCGGAACGGTTTTCAAGTTGAGCCCGAACTCCGGGGGCGCGTGGAGCGAAACCGTTCTTTATAACTTCACCGGCGGTAACGACGGCGCATGGCCGGTTGCTGGCGTAATCTTCGACGCTGCAGGAAATCTCTTTGGCGCGACGTCGGGCGGTGTCCCTTGCGTGTATGGTTGTGGCACCCTGTTCAAGTTGGAGCCCGGATTGCGCGGTCGCTGGAAGGAAAAAACTCTTTACCAATTCCAAGGAAATACCGATGGCGCCAATCCCTCTGCCAGCCTTATTCGAGACGAAAAGGGCAATCTCTACGGCACCACCCCTTACGGCGGCCAGCCGTATTATGGCACCGTATTCCGCTTGGGCCCGCCGGCAAGGAGGGACGGGCAATGGACCGAGTCAACCCTTCACGATTTTACCGGGGGCAGCGACGGAAGCACACCACTGAGCAGCTTGATCTTCGATATTGGGAAGGCGGGGAACGCTGTGCTTTACGGTACGACCAGCAGCGGCGGCACCGGGCCATGCGTTGGGTATGGTATTGCCGGGTGTGGTACCGTTTTCCGCGTCGTGCCTTAACTCAATAGTGAACTTGCCTAATGAGTTCCGATTGATAGTCGAGGGATGTGGGTGTTATTGCCTTTACGCGTTTTGAGAATTGGCGGGCGGGTTACTGAGTGAAATTTTCAACAGTGAGCGATGGTGAATGCATTTCTGAATGCCAAGATGCGACACATCAGTTTGAAATCTCAGGTGCAAGCTTGCGCTTTACGAGAAACCTCGCGACGTATATCGCATTGCCCGTGCACAACCACCAATTTAAGTTGGGTATTCCGGGGATCCAGACCATCACCTCGAACAGGGAAAACATCCACACCGGTGCCGCAATTCTTATCCAGGCCCAAAGAGGACTAATTCTTCTTTGCGGCCGTGCGAAATTTATTGGCATCAGCCAAGCTGCTAAAAGCGTACCCAGAGGGCATTGACCGACCTTGCCCGGTCGCTGAATGGTGTGGCGATTTTTTGCCAACCCCCGCAGCCGTGTAAATCGCGACGACCCCCTTACCAACGGGATAGTTTATGAGGGACGGGCTGGCGGACTTCGTAGAATCTGGCAAGAACTTCATTGGAATAGGCAAGCGGCCCAAGGTCAGGAAACTATACTTAGGCTTGCCTGCCCTTTGAGGCAGACGGGACTTCGCAGCACAGGAGAAACAATGCAAAAGCGCAAACTTGGAAAAAGCAACCTGGAGGTCTCGGCTATCGGACTTGGCTGCATGGGGATGAGTTTTGGCTACGGCCCGGCCGGAGACAAGCAGGAGATGATTTCGGTCATCCGCGCAGCCGTCGAACGCGGCGTCACCTTCTTCGATACCGCTGAATTGTACGGCCCTTTCACGAATGAGGAACTGGTGGGTGAAGCCCTCGCTCCCTTCCGTGAGCAAGTGGTGATCGCTACCAAGTTCGGATTCAAACTTGATCCGAACACTGGCAAACAGGCCGGGCTCGATAGTCGGCCAGAGCACATCAAGGAAGTTGCCGAGGCGTCGCTCACGCGCCTCCGGACCGATGTCATTGACTTGTTCTATCAACACCGCGTTGACCCCAACGTGCCGATCGAAGACACAGCCGGAGCGGTGAGAGAGTTGATTCAGCAAGGCAAAGTGAAGCACTTCGGGCTTTCTGAAGCAGGGGTGCAGACGATCCGTCGGGCGCACAAAGTTCAGCCCGTCACCGCACTGCAGAGCGAATACTCGCTATGGTGGAGAGAACCGGAAGCGGAAGTGATACCGACGCTGGAGGAACTCGGGATTGGATTCGTTCCGTTCAGTCCTCTGGGGAAAGGCTTCCTTACCGGAAAAATAACCGAAGATACGAAGTTTGACAAAGGCGATTTCCGCAACATCGTCCCTCGCTTTAGCGAAGAGAATCGAAAAGCGAATCAGGCGGTGGTTGATCTGGTTGGCAGATTCGCACAACAGAAGAAAGTGACGCCGGCTCAGATCGCGCTCGCCTGGCTGCTTGCGCAAAAGCCGTGGATTGTTCCAATCCCCGGCACGACCAAGCTGCATCGGCTCGAAGAAAACATCGCAGCCGTTCATGTCACTCTTTCACCTGACGAACTCCGCGAACTGGGGACCGCAGCCGCAAAGATCTCCGTGCAAGGCGCTCGGTACCCCGAAGAGCTGCAAAAATTGGTGGGCCGATGAAAGGAAATTCAATGTACAAAGCCAAAGCTTATTCCGCTGCCAGTGCGACATCGTCGATGGCCTCGACCACGATCCAGCGTCGCGAGCTGACCGAAAACGACGTGCAGATCGAAATTCTTTTCTGCGGGATCTGCCATTCCGATCTGCACTCGGTGCGTAACGAGTGGAGCGAATTCATGCCCACTGTGTACCCGATTGTGCCGGGCCATGAGATCGTCGGCCGTGTGTCCAAGGTTGGCTCGGCAGTGACCAAATTCAAGCCCGGCGACCTTGCAGCGGTCGGCTGCATGGTCGACTCGGATGGTACCTGTCCCGAGTGCCGGGCCGGCTTCGAGAATTTCTGCCCGAACATGGTGCTTACCTTCAATTCGCCCGACAAGCATCTCGGAGGCGTCACCTATGGCGGATACTCGGAGAGCATTGTCGTCGACCAGCGTTTCGTTCTGCGCGTCCCCGCGAACCTCAAGCTCGCCGGAGCTGCGCCTCTTCTCTGCGCCGGAATCACAACTTACTCGCCCATGCGCCGCTGGGGTGTAACCAAGGGCAAGAAAGTTGGCGTGGTCGGTCTCGGCGGATTGGGCCATATGGGCGTGAAATTGGCACATGCGTTCGGTGCCCACGTTGTAGTCTTCACGACTTCGCTGAACAAGAAGGAAGACGCTCTTCGTCTCGGAGCGGACGAGGTCGTCATCTCCCGCAATGCCGACGAGATGCAAAAGCACGCGGAGAGCTTCGACTTCATCCTCGACACCGTTTCCGCCGACCACGACATCAACGCTTACATCAACCTGCTCCGCCGCGACGGCAACCTTACCATGGTCGGCGCGCCGCCCAAGCCCCTCGGTGTTTCTGCCTTCGGCCTGATCATGCGCCGTCGTAGTTTTTCAGGCTCGAACATCGGCGGCATCGCCGAAACTCAGGAGATGCTCGATTTTTGCGGCAAGCACAATATCACCGCCGATGTTGAAATCATCCCGATCCAGAAGGTCAACGAAGCCTACGAGAGACTGCTCAAGTCCGATGTGAAGTATCGCTTCTCGATTGATATGGCTTCTCTGAAAAGTGTGTAAGCCGAAGTCGAGAGCGAAGCACAACGCGATTTGGCGTTCTGGCTTCAGATTAAATGATAGTAAGTCGAGGAAAAACAAAATGAAGAAGCGAAACCTCGGACAATTCGAAGTCTCGGAAATGGGATTTGGGTGCATGAGTATTAGCGCCAACTACGGACCCGCTGTAGACAGAAACCAAGGCATCGAGGTCATTCGTGCAGCCCATGCCAAAGGCGTCACGTTTTTCGATACGGCCGAAGTTTACGGCCCCTACGCAAACGAAGAGCTGGTCGGAGAAGCGCTCGCACCGATTCGCGAAAAGGTCGCTATCGCAACCAAGTTTGGCTTCGACAACGAGAATGGCGGCACTCTTAATAGTGAACCAAAACACATCAGGAAAGTGGTTGAAGAATCACTGAAGCGCCTCAGAACCGACCGCATCGATCTTTATTACCAGCACCGGGTTGATCCAAAAGTGCCAATCGAAGACGTAGCTGGTGCTGTTAAAGATCTGATCAAAGCAGGGAAAGTTTTGCACTTGGGTCTCTCTGAGGCGAGTGCAAAAACAATCCGCCGAGCGCATGTGGTTCAACCGGTTACCGCAGTTCAAACCGAGTACTCACTGATGCAAAGAGACCCGGAAAAGAACGGCGTGCTCGCGACTTGTGAGGAGCTAGGAATCGGCTTCGTCCCATGGGGCCCGGTTGGACAGGGGTACCTTACTCGGAAAATAGATGCTCGAACGAAGTTCGACCCGAAAATGGATATGCGATCCGGCTTCCCTCGCTTTTCTCCTGAAAACATAGCAGCAAATATGCCGATTGTTGATTTGATCAGACGGTTTGCTGAGAAGAAAAATGCAACACCGGCTCAAATTTCACTGGCTTGGTTGCTCGCACAAAAACCATTCATTGTTCCGATTCCCGGCACACGCAATATCGATCACCTAAACGAGAACTTAGCAGCAATCAATGTTCAGTTGACGCCTGCGGACCTTCGCGAGATCGACACTGCTTTCTCTAAGATCAAAGTACACGGTGGCCGGATGAATGAAGAACAAATGAAAGTGGTTGACCAAACAGCATGAGCGGTCGTCTGGGAAACATATTGCCAGGGGTGCGCCATATCCGAAGGGCTGTTGCGCCTGCGCGAGTAGGAAACTTACCACAAGAGAGGGCCGAGTAACGAGGAGACGAACATGAAAAGACTGCTTCCGCTCGGCGTAGTGTCCTTGTTTGTCGGGATGACGTTTATCGGGATGTCCGCAACGACGCTGTCCGGCGGCCAGGTTGGAAACGACGGTATCCGAGACCGCTTTGTGGGAGCGTGGCGGCTGGCCTCGGTCGAACAGGAAGGGACCGACGGGAAAATTCACAAGTCCGACTCTACCGGGCTGCTTGTTTTCACACGCGACGGCCACATGTCTGTCCAGGTCATGGAACGCAACCCGCAGACGCAAACCGCTGCTGGGCCTGAGCAGTATTCGCAAGGCGGATACGAGGCCTCTTTTGGTACATATGAGATCGACGACGCTCACACATTTACCTTCCACGTCGAGGGCGCACTGGTGCGGACCCTTATCGGCAAAAACCTGCCACGCGCGTTCGAGTTTTCCGGCAAACAGCTCATCGTGAACTCGACTGGTCCGGATGAACACTGGAGAGTTGCCTGGGAGCATTACTAGGCCGACGATCTTCGTGAGATCGAAAGCGCCGCGGCAAAGATCAGGTGCGAGGGGCTCGGTATCCCGAACCACATCGAGGCGATGAGCGGGGCCAGGCGGCAAGCTGACAGCGGGCAACTGTCGTTCGTTTTGATACGATGCCTCATTCGAGGGCTAAATGACTGGCGGACGCCGATGGCAAATCCTGGCTCTGATCGTGATGGCGCTAGTCGGCGTCGTTCTTGGAGTTTGGTTGTTCCGAGCAGGCTTCACCGTTCTCGGGTGCGTCTATGTGACTGTATTTCTTTGGCGCGGGCAACAGTTCGCACTTTGGCTCATCGCTCCGAGCATGGCTCCGTCCGATGTCATACTGCCCATGAGTTCACGGTTGCAACGCTTTCTGCTGTCGATCATATGCCTCTTCGGTGGTGCGGTCAGCGCTATAGGCGTCTACTTGTGGCGAGTGTGGCCAGAGGAGTGGCAAGCTGGCGTTGTTTTCGTTCTGTTCGGTTTCCTTGTGTTGGCCCCAGTGACGGTTAAGGAGATTCAATTTCGCAGGAAAGCGTTGGATCTGGTACGAAGGTTACCATCGCGGCCATCAGGTGGAGACCCGCCCAATGACTGATGATAAAGCTGGTGCAAGGGGCTCGGTATCCTGAACACATTGAGCAAATGAGCAATCGCTGAGCGGTAAGCTCATATAGAATTCGTCGCATCAACAAAACGGAGCGGATATGTCGGACGCGCCAGACCAAACTCTCCTCGAGGCTCTGCTGGATTCTTGGGACCGCAACAACACCATCCTTCTCAACCTTCTCCGCGCCCTTCCGGAGGGCGGGCTGGAGGCCAGGGCAATGGAGGGCGGTCCATCGGTCGCGGAGCTGTTCATGCACATCCACTACGTACGGCTCGTGTTCGTCTCCGAGGACGCTCCTGAGTTTGCAAGAAAGCTGCCTGAGGAAGAGTGGCGGGCCGAGCGCGATCCCGGCCGCAACGTGCAGATGCTGAACGAGAGCGCTATGGCGGTGCGCGACGCGGTAAAAGGCCGGCTGGAGGCGGGTAGCGACATGGACCTTCACTACGACCACCCGATTCTCCTGCTCCAACACATGATTTGGCACGAGGGTTACCATCACGGTCAGATCAAGCTGGCACTCAAGTTGACTGGCCGCCCGATGACTGATGACGAAGCCGGCCCGATCAGCTGGGACGTTTGGATGAACAAGAGATCGAAGTGAGGTTGATTCAGACATGAATTAACGAAGTTAGAACATGGAAATCAAAAAGGAGAAGAAGGAAGGTAAAGTGGTCGATTGGATGGAGCACGTCACCGACGAACAATATCCGGCCGGGAAATAAAGGATGTTTAGATGAGCAATAAGCCAGCGCGAAAAGATACTCTAAAAGACCGCCTATCGCGATCTCGCGAAATTCACATTAACGTGATCGGCAGAAAATCGGGGCGCACCATTTCAAATCCGATCTGGTTCGTGTCGGACGAAGATAAGCTCTACCTGCTACCGGTGCAGGGCTCGGACACGCAGTGGTACAAGAACGTGCTAAAGAATCCATCGATTCACATCAAGGCAGGAGGCGCAGAGGCTGAGTTCAAGGCTATTCCCATCACGGACCCCAAACAGGTATTGTCTGTGGTTGAGAAATTCCGCGAGAAGTACGGGGCGAGCGACGTAAAGAAGTACTATTCGAGGTTCGACGTTGCCGTCCTGGCCCAGATGCAATGAGCGCCATCATGATTGCAAAAGAGGTATTCTCGAAGGCGTGAAGACTAACGGCAAAGTAGTACCTTTGCGGCGGCTCGCAGACGGAGCGGTCCCGCACGAACCAGACCTGGCCACACTCGCGCGCTTGATTGCCGTCTACGCGCCGCACGACGGCAGTTTCGAGCTGCGCGTCCCTGGTTTGCACGCCAATCGCTTTTCCCGAACAAACAAGGAGTGTGTGCATGCCCTCTCGTTGCCCTCGTTGTGCATCGCCGCACAGGGAGCGAAAACCGTCATCGTGGGGCAAGAGTTCTATGAATATGATGCATCGCGCATGATCGTGTTCTCGGTTGCTTTGCCTGTTGCCGCCCAAATCACCCAAGCCAGCCATTCCGCACCCTACCTTTCGCTCAAGCTCGACCTCGATCCGCACAAGATTGCGGAGCTGGCTTTGAAGGTTTTTCCGCACGGTCTGCCTCCGGCACAGGAGAGGAGCGCCGTTTACATCACTCCGGTGGACCCAAGGATTGTCAGCGCCGCGACGAGGTTAATGGACTGTCTGGCGCAGCCCGGCGACGTCGAGTTACTCGCCCCGCTTGTGATCGATGAGATTCTGCTCCGTCTGCTACGCAGCCCCATTGGTGTTCGCATCGCCCAAATGGGCTTCGCAGAATCCAGTGTGCACCGGGTTGCGAAGGCCATTTCCTGGCTGCGCGAGAACTTCTCTCAACCCATGAAGGTCGAAGACCTGGCCGAATTGGTGCACATGAGTGTTTCGTCTTTCCACGAACACTTCAAGTCCGTCACTTCGATGAGCCCATTGCACTATCAAAAGGTGCTTCGCCTCCAGGAGGCGAGGCGCCTCATGTTGTCGACAATGACGGACGCGGGTACTGCGAGCCAGCGCGTGGGTTATCTAAGCCCTTCGCAGTTCAGCCGCGAATACAGCCGTTTTTTCGGGAGTGCACCGACCAAGGACATCGCCAGATTGCGCCAAGAGACTCGACTTTGGGATCCGCTCGTTCCAAGGCAACTCTAACCTCGTCCCGCACTCCTTGCGCGAGTGCCGATCCTTCGAATCATCTCCCCACAGTCTCCTTATTTTTGTGCGCTTCTGCGCATACCGTCTTCCGCGCTGATCCACTGAGCTGGAATTGATCTCGGAAGCCACGTCTCTCCCGCCAGTTTGACCAAATTGTCATGCTTTGTGACACCCATCACAACGCAAAGTGCGCTTTGTCACAGCTAAATGTTATCCGTGGACCAGATACTGCGACATCAGCTCAGATAACAACCAGCTATTTTAGGAGACAAAAATGAGATTCCTGAAAAAAGAAATGGCGGCTTCATTGCTTGGGACAGTTCCTGTGACGGTTTTGCTGTTTTGTGCCGTATTGAATCCGCCCAGCGCGTTGGCGGTTCCAAGCTATGCGCGGCAGACTGGCTTAGCGTGCAGTGGCTGCCACTACGCGCCTCCGGAACTCAACCCCGCCGGGCGACGGTTCAAGCTGCTGGGTTACGTCGATAAAGCGGACGAGACCAAAGTCATAAAATCGGATTCAGGCAAAGCGCATGCTGCGCTTGACCTTCTCGCATCGCTGCCCCTTTCCGTAATGTTTGAGACCTCATTCACCTCAACCAAGTCAAGCGTGCCGGGCACGCAGAACGGGAGTTTTGAATTTCCTCAAGACATTTCACTCTTCATTTCTGGGGCATGGACAAGCCACGTCGGCAGCTTTGTTCAAGTGACTTACGACACCCAAGACGACCATTTCACCAGCGATAATACGGATATTCGCTTCGTGAATAAGACAAAGCTGAGTGACAAGGAACTGGTTTACGGCCTGGACTTCAACAACAATCCGACCGTAGAGGACCTTTGGAACAGCACGCCGGCATGGGGTTTCCCTTGGATCAACAGCGATTCTGCGCCCACCCCCGGCGCCTCTCCCATCATTAACGGTGGTTTGGCCCAGGACGTCGCAGGATTCGGTGGCTACGCGATGTGGGACAACCATTTGTATCTGGACGCAGCGATTTATCGCTCGGAACATGTGGCCGGTGCTCAGCCGAATCCGGGAACTGGGTTCGCCAACAACATCCGCGGCGTTGCTCCCTACTGGCGCGTCGCTTGGCAGGGGTCCACAGCGACGACTCAGTATGAGGTGGGCACTTATGGAATTCACATGCAGTCTAGTCCTAACACCATAGCAGGCTTGGAGGATGGGTACACGGATGTAGCCATAGACACTCAGATTGATCGGACGCTATTCCGGCATGACGTGCTTTCGCTGCGCGGCACCTACATCCACGAAAGTTCCGATTTGGCGGCATCGTTCGCCGCGGGCGCGGCTTCGCAGACTGCAAACCATTTGAACACCTTTATGGCCAATGCCGAATACCATTACGGCAATCGCCTCTCGGGAACATTCGGCTGGTTCGATACCAGTGGAACTACCGATCCTTTGCTCTATGCTCCAGGGGCAGTGAACGGCTTTGCCAACGGCAACCCGAGAGGCGCCGGATATATTTTGAACGTTTCGTACTGGCCGTGGCAGAATCTGCAGCTCGCCGCCCAATATACCGGATACACGCGTTTCAACGGCGGCTCAACCAACTACGATGGTTCGGGCCGCAACGCGAATGGCAACAACACAGTCTATCTGGACGCGAAATTCATTTTCTGACATGCATGTGAGCAACTACTACAAATCCAAAGGAGAAAAACGCAATGACGCGCAAGGGATTCATATTGGCGGTAGTGATGGTTGGGCTGTGCAGCGCAGCGTGGGCTGGCGATATCGAGGGCAAAGTTAGCGGCATGAAGGGCCAGTCCGTGGTCTACGTCGATGCCATCGCGGGAAAAACGTTTCCCGCCCCAAAAGAACACACGGTCATCGATCAAAAAGGACTCGTGTTTGCGCCGCACATCGTGGTCGTACAACAGGGCACAACCGTTGATTTCCTGAATAGCGACAATGTGCAACACAATGTTTTCTGGACTGCTATCGGCGGCGACAAGAAAGCGGGACACAATCTCGGGACGTGGCCCAAGGGGGAAAAACGTCCGTTTACCTTTGATAAGGCGGGTGTCGTACCACTGCTCTGCAACGTACACCCGGAAATGGCGGGATATCTTATTGTCAGCCCAACTCCCTATTTTGCCGAAACGGATGACGGCGGCAATTACAAAATCAAAGACGTTCCAGACGGCAGCTATTCCGTAGTCGTGTGGCACGAAGGCGCCAAGAATCAGTCCAAGCCAGTCACCGTTGCGGGCGACACCAAAACGGATTTCACCCTGAGCAAATAAATAAACGATAGGGAGCGGGCGGGCGCGTCCGCTCCTTCGCCTTCTGCAGGTAGAATGCTTTCCATTCAACGAAGACAACGGGAACGGCCATCTTGCTGAAACGGTACAAAAACAAAAAGGTCGATCGGGATTGGTTGAATACCAACTTTCCCTGCATGATGGCTTGTCCGGCCCACACTAATGCGGGACGGTACGTCGCGCTGATTGGGGAAGGCCGATTTGAGGAAGCTTATAAGTTTGCCCGCGATCCCAATCCACTGGCGAGCATCTGTGGCCGAGTCTGTGCTCACCCTTGCGAAACTGCCTGTCGTCGCGGAGATATTGATCGTCCCATCGCAATCCGTGCTCTCAAGCGTTTTCTGACGGAGAGGCACGGCCCGGAATCCAAGCATCCCGTCGATGTCAATGCCGGCCGCGCTCAGAATAGGCTACCGTTTAAAGTCGCTGTGGTCGGCGGTGGCCCGGTGGGACTATCCGCGGCGCATGACTTGGCTCTCATGGGCTACTCGGTCACGATTTTTGAAGCCGCTCCCGTCGCTGGCGGAATGCTCTACCTCGGCATTCCCGAATATCGTTTGCCTCGTGACGTGGTGGAAGCGCAAGTGCGAGAAATTCTCGCGACCGGCGACATCACTCTGAAGCTCAATCAAGCGGCGGGACGCGACTTCACGGTTTCAGACTTGCGTCACCAGGGCTTTGACGCGGTATTGATTGCAGTGGGCGCGCACCGCAGCCGCGATCTCACCATTCCTGGCGTCGATCTGGATGGGGTTTACAAAGGCATCGATTTCCTGCTGAACGTGAATCTCGGCTACAAGTTCACCATTGGCAAAAAGGTCATTGTGATCGGCGGTGGCAACGTAGCGATGGACGTGGCTCGTTCGGCGGCTCGCGAAGTCGTGCGACAGCATGTTGCCGGGGTAGAAGATCTCGAACCTTCGCAGGAAAACGTGAGTGCCGTGGCCACGAAAGAAATGGTCGACGTTTCTCTGTCGGCGCTTCGCCTGGGCGCGCAGGAAGTGCATCTGGTCTGCCTGGAAAAACGCGAAGAAATGCCGGCTGCGCTGGAAGAGATTGAAGAGGCAGAAACTGAAGGCATCGTCATGCATCCCGGCCTCGGCCCGAAACGCATGATCGGCAAAGACGGCAAAGTCGTGGCTCTTGAGACCCTAAACACGAAGTGGGTCTTCGATCAGAACAAGCGCTTCAATCCAGCATTCTACGAGGGCAGCGAGACCCAACTGGAGTGCGACACCATTATTATGGCCGTCGGACAGGCGCCGAATCTCGACTTTCTTAAACCTGAAGACGGCGTGGAACTGTCTCCGCGCGGATTAATCGCGGTCAACCCGCAAACCTTGATGACCTCGGCGAACGGGATCTTTGGCGGTGGCGACTGTGTCTTCGGTCCGCGCTTGATCATTGATAGCGTGGCGGACGGAAAGCGTGCCGCGGTTGGGATTGACGAGTTTCTGCGCGGCCGCAAGCATCCCGAGCCCATTGTCGAAGTCGAAGTGTTCAAGCGTCACAGCATGCCGCTGGAGTTGTTGGACTTGACTCGCCGGCCCATCCCGATGCTGCCGCTGGAGCGCCGTACCGGAGTAACGGAAGTCGAGATTGGCTACGACACTGCATCGGCGATCGAAGAAGCCCAGCGCTGCCTGCACTGCTGGGTGAATACAGTCTTCGAGGGCAGCCCGGAAGATGGGAGCATGTGCATCCTGTGCGGCGGATGTGTCGATGTGTGTCCGGAAAAATGCCTGGAGCTTGTGTCTCTGGATCGCATCCAGTTCGAGGCCGAAACCGTCCAGCAGATCCGGGAGCATCAGGAATTGTTTGGTGTGGAGCTCGACGAAGTCGCAGCTGACGACCTCGGTATCGTGACCGGCTCCGCCATGCTGAAAGACGAGACTCGCTGCATTCGATGCGGGCTCTGCGCCATGCGCTGTCCGGTTGGCACGATCACTATGGAATCCTACAACCTGGTTTCTGCTGAGCCAACCGGATTGATTTCGGTCGAATCCATCGATGGTCCGCTCAGACCCAAAGCGCCAGTTATGGCTGGAGGCACCAAGTAACCCATGCCTGAAGAAGAACAAAACGAGCCGCAGGACAAAGAATTCGATCGCCGCGCCTTTTTCGTGAAGCTAGGACTGGGATCGTTAAGCATCGCCGCTGCCGGGACGGCGGCGTTTGCGTATCAGTTTCTCTCGCCGAATGTTTTATTCGAACCGTCTCCCATCGTCAACGCAGGCAAGCCCGAAAATTATGCTGTGGATTCGGTGACGTTGGATGTGAACTCAGGAATTTATCTCATCCATGCCCAGGAAGGTTTCTTTGCGCTGAGCGCCATTTGTACTCACCTCGGCTGCATGACCGCATGGAAACCGGAGTTGGGGATCATCGCTTGCCCGTGTCATGGCAGCAAGTTCACGCGGGACGGGGTCAAGATTGAAGGCCCAGCCCCCAAGCCACTGCCCTGGCTTCAGACCTGGGTCAGCGACGAGGGTGATCTGATGGTGGACCGTTCCATCAATATTCGTCCTATGCAGTTTGTGAGGGTGTGAGCGTGGCGAAGACAATCACGAACTATTTCGAGGAGTTGCGCGGCACGCGGGTTTGGCGGTCGGTTTTCCGCGGCGGGACCGGATCCAGCACTTTGCGCCGTGCCCTCGCAGTGCAGCAAAATGTGTTCCTGCATCTTTTCTCGACCAAGGTGCGGACCCGCATGCTCAGCTTCAGTGCGACCTGGTATCTGGGCACCCTGACTTTCGGAACATTTCTCATATTAGTCAGCACGGGCATTCCCTTAATGTTTTACTACCACCCCTCGGTGCCGCAGGCTTATGCAGACACGAAGGACTTGCAGTTCGTAGTATCTTCCGGCTTATTTCTTCGCAACCTGCACCGTTGGTCTGCGCATGCCATGGTGTTCCTGGTGTTCGCGCATATGTTCAAAGTTTTTTATCGCGGTGCCTACCGGCCGCCACGCGAGTTCAATTGGGTGATCGGAGTCATCCTACTCCTGATTACGCTGCTGCTCAGCTACACGGGATACTTGCTGCCTTGGGATCAACTTGCTTTTTGGGCAATCACGGTGGGTTCTAATATTGCGTCTGCTGTGCCAGTGCTGGGCAACAAAGTTCACTTCTTGATGCTGGGCGGAAACATGGTGAACGCCAACGCCCTGCTGCGCTTCTACGTTCTGCACTGCATGATTCTTCCCCTGGTCGCCATGCTCTTCGTCGCAATCCATTTCTGGCGCATTCGC
>DATHPO010000018.1:0-7570 GCA_035483835.1 Terriglobales bacterium | reverse complement strand
GGTAGCGCGATCACCGCCTGAGGTTTCCCGTGTTGCGTCTGGTCTCCTCTGCCTGCATGCCATCGGCATTACCCCGACAGATCCGATGGAGCTTGTTCGCTGGTCCCTCTCCATCGACTGCGGCCTTCCCTGTGAAAAAATCAGGTCGGCTCCTGCAACTGTTCAACGTTTACTCACGTTATGGCCTGCACGCTCGCCGAGTCGCCATGCGACCCTCTACACCGAAAGCTCCGACAGCTTCGTTGCCTCCGCTGCCGCTTCGATTGCTACCAGGTGGAGCGAACCAGTTCCCGGGCGGGAGTTGCACCCGCTGAAGTCCAGCGCCTTTCACGACGCACTGTTACGCCAGTTGACAGCCCGGCTGCAGGGGGCCACGTGATTTCAATGTGCTCTTTACCCAGTTGCACGCATGGAATCGCCTCTCGCACTGAGAGGGACGTGAGCACGGATCGTAGTGCCACGCTTGTGTTGCGATTCGATTGAAAACGTTCCGTTCAACAGTTTGAGTCGTTCCTCCATGCTGATGAGGCCAAGCCCTCGGGCCTCCTTTGCCGCTTCCCGGTCAAAGCCCGCACCCGAGTCGCTAACCGTGAGATGAACCTCATCTGATGTTCCCGACAAGCGCACTTCGAAGGAGCGTACCCCACTGTGTTTTGCCGAATTGTGGAGGGCTTCCTGCAAAACTCGAAAGAGGCAAAGAGAGATGTCCGGCGGCAAAGAGCTGGGTAAATCGTGGGTTCTGAAGTCAATCTCCACCTGCTGCTGCTCGCTGAACTCTTGGCAGAAGCCCCTCATGGCGGCAGCTATGCCCACATATTCCAGTCTTGACGAGTGCAACTCGTGGGACAAGGATTGGATATCGGTCGCTATTTCGGAGGTCTGCTTCCGTAGTTCGCCCATGCGGCTGCGGACTTCAGCAGGCAAATCGGGAGAGTTTTGCTGGAGAAGTTCTAACTCGATGGTCAACAGTGCGAGACGTTGACCGAAGTCGTCGTGCAGCTCTCTGGCGATCCGGGTACGTTCCTGCTCCTGTGCCTCAATCAACCCGCGACTGACGCCGCGCTGCGCTTCCGCGAGTTCCATATCCCTTTGATGTAGTGCTTCCTGGGCACGCTTGCGATCGGTGACATCTCGGGCCATGCCTCGAACGATAGGCTCAGGAACGTCTTCAGTGCGCAGCGTGTTGTAGTATTCCCAGATTCGTTCCTCGCCTGCGCGAGTAACTACACGCATCGAACCTGCTGAAACTCCGTCTCTCCGAATCTGGGACACGAACGCATCGAACAGGGGACGGTCTCGGGGGGGCAACAAGTCGGGGATGGACATCTGCAGCAATTCCCCGATTTCGTAGCCCAAAGCTCGTGCTACGGCTGGGTTCACTGAGAGCAGCCTGCCATTAAGGTCATGTGTGCACATCAAGTCCTGGCTGTGTTCAACCAGATCGCGATATCGATCCTCACTCTCCTTAAGCGCGCCTTCCCCCCGCTTGCGGTCGGTGATATCGGCTGTCATGCCGACCAGTCGGACCATCTTTCCGTTTCCGTCAAACGTCGCGCAGCCGCTCTCTTCCAGCCACAGAAGCGCACCGCCTGGGTGAAACCTGCGGTATTGAGTTCGATAAACTGGGTCTTCTGGCGTCAACGAGTTGACCTGACTCCACAGCCCGGCTTGATCATCAGGGTGGATAAAACTGAAATAATCTTTCGCGATACCGGCGTTGTCGCTTAAACCCAGAATGCTCGCGCATTCCGCGGATCGCACCACTGAATCCGTGGCGGGGTCCCACTCCCAGGCGTACATCCTACCGACCTCGGCGGCAACGCGCAGCCGCTGTTCGCTTTCGCGTAACATGAATTCTTGGCGCTTGCGTTCGCTGATGTCGTGGCAAATTACTGACGCGCCCACGATTCGGCCCTCGGGATCCTTTATTGAAGACACAGTCAACGACACTTCAATACGCGTCCCGTCTTTCTTCTGGCGCACAGTTTCGTAATGCTTGAGTGAGCTCCCTCGCCTCAGCGTCCCCATGATGTCATCAAAATCACTGGACCGATCGGGTGGCATAAGGAGAGAAATCGGCTTCCCGATTACTTCGCCTGCCGAGTAGCCGTAAAGTCGCTCCGCCCCCTTGTTCCAATCCGTAATCATTCCATCCATGTCCTTGCCGATAATCGCGTCGTCCGACGACTCGACAATGGCTGCCAGTCGAAGCCGCGCCTCCATCGCTGCCTGTTTACGGACAAGCCACTCTCGTTCCCTCTCAGCCTGTTCTCGTTCGGTGATTACCGCAGCCAACGTCATACCCGACACTGAAAGCACCGCAAAGAACACGTCCAACAGAACAGCGTTGACAAATGGAGTGTTCTGCGTGAATGGCCCTGAGCTACGTGCGGTTTCTACGGTGGCTATGGTGGCGATTAATAGAGTCGACAGCGTGGCTCCGCTCACTCCAAAACGGATGGCCGCCCAAATTACGAATGGAAGCACTGCGAAGGCCAAGACGTGTAATCTGACTGCGACAAGAGGTAGATCGCCAAAGATGGTGAGGCACGCCACCGAGAGAAGCAGTAGAAGCGCAACAAGTTCTGGGACGCGAGCCCGAAGATGACTCCAACGCAGATTAGGAAGCGCCAACATAAGGGGAGTTACCAGTAATATCCCCATGCTGTCTCCAAGCCAGTAAATCAGCCAAGCTCTGCCAAATCCAGACCACCCACGCAGATGGACTTCATACAGAACTGAAACCCCGATTGAGGCGCTCACCACGCTGCTGCCGAACGCACCCAATACAATCAACCCGAGCGCATCACGCAAGCGCGAGAGCGAATTGCCGAAGTTAGCAACACGACGGAGCAGAAACGTCCCCGTCAGGCCGGCAAGTGCGCTGCCTGTCCCGTAAATAACAGCGGCTACGGGAGGAATGGGACTCAGCAACGTAAGGAGAAAAGACGCAGCCGCAACTCCGGGCCAAACTTGATAGCCGAAAAGCAAGAACGCGGCGAGAGCGATCCCCGACGCGGGCCACACAGGTCCTACACCCCCACTGTTGATGATTGGAAGAGCTTCGGCGAGTTTACCTGCCGCAAATTGTACGATGAATACAATGGCAATTCGTGCGAGATACGTCCCGACCGCACGTGGCGCAATTCTCACCTTCTCGTCGGCTTGGGTACTTCGCATCATTCAATCATGGCACTGCAACGCGCGAGCGACTAGGTGGGTCTGTGCTGCTGTGAGTTGGTCTGACCGAAGCAGGCAGAAACTGTTAGTCCGAGCACGACGATCTTGGCCCGATATCGGCCATTCACGCACCCCAGCGAGCTATATTACCACTCCTGTAGCGGGGCGCGATTTTTCAACTGTCGAAAACAGCCATTTCACTCAAATCCCCTCAGGGAAGGCAGATGAGTGTAATCGGGATTTATCGCCAGTGTTGGAACAAGAGCGCATCGGGCGTCGACTCCTCGGGTCGGGGGTCTTGGTGGCGCACAAGTCGCGACCGACCCGGGGAAAGAAGAAGAGCCGACGCCGCTCCAAGTCCGCTAAAGCATTCACTCAGTCGAGAGCATTTGCGGCTAGAGCTTCTATGTGAGAACTAGGTCGTCCTCCGGGGACTTGAATTATTCCTTTCAGCTTTTCCAGCACGGCGTGCGCGAGAACCAATCAATGTTGATTTGCGGGGGCTGTCAGCAGACTCCTTCCAGTCGATCCGTCGCCTCGCCCCCGCGGGTCATTACCCAGTCCGTCAAATCAGCGTGTCACTGCGTCACCGTGAAGTCCGTCGAACTGGTGGCCGTTCCGTCCGGAGTCGTCACCTGAATCTTGCCAGTGACCGCGCCGGTCGGAACCGTAGCCGTAATCTGCGCATCGTTGTCGACGGAGAAAACCGTTGCCTTCACCCCACCGAAGGTGACTTTCGTCGCGCCGGTGAAGCTGTTTCCACTAATCGTTACCTGCTGTCCTACCGGTCCGCTGGGCGGGCTGAAGCTGATGATCACGGGAGCGACGCGGAATATGGTGTTGCTGGTCAGTTTGCCTCCGGGCGTGGTGACGGTTACAGAACCCCGAATCGTGTTGGACGGAACTGCCGCCGTCAGATAGGTGTCGGAAACAACGGTGAAGGTCGCTGCGGTTCCATTGAAGGAAACGGCCGTCGTTCCTGTCAATCCCTGGCCGAGGATGCCGATGGTCTTTCCAACCTTGCTATAGTTGGGCAACAGTTCCACGAACGGCCCCAGCCCCACGGCCACGCTAAAGACCGTGCCCTGGTTGGTGGTCCCGCCGGCGTAGGTGGCTCCGTAGAATGCTCCGCGAGTATCTTGAAAGAGTCCGTAGGGACCTGCGCCATCCGTGCCGCCAAAGAGGTACCTTGTGGTCAGCGCGCCTTTGGGGGTAATCTTGAAGACGGTGCCACAGCCGAATACGCAACCCATACCGCCCTGGTACGTTGTCCCGTAAAAGTTCCCGTCGGTGCCTAGAACCACCCCCGCCAAGGGAAGAGCGCCATAGTTACCCTTGGTTTCGTAGTCGAAGCTGTGCAGCGTGGTCGGCACGCCAGCCTTGGTGATCTTGTAGAAGGTCCCGCTGCCGCCGTCGGCAACGGCCCCACCTCCACTCGTAGTCCCGTAGAGGGCACCGTCGGCGCCCTCCGTCAGCGATCCGTACGGGAAAGCGCCGTCCGTACAGCTCGTCAGTTTGCAAAAAGCGTACAGCACGGTCAGCTTGCTACCCGGGGTCATCTTGAACGCGTTGCCGTCGTAGTATCCGGATCGCCCGGTGATGACGCCGTAGAAGTTCCCGTCGGTGGACTGTACCAGCGGATTGGAGGGGTTAGATCCGTCAGTACAGGCTCCCGTGCAAAAATTGTGGAGAACGGTCAGTTTGCCCCCCAGCGTAAGTTTGTAAGCGATTCCACCGCCGTGGCATCCACCGCAACCGCCGGTTCCCCCGAGTACGGTCACTCCATAGAGGTTGCCGTCGGTGCCTTGAATCGGTGGGGCGTTCGGATCCCTGCCGTCCGGGCAGCCGAACTGAGAGCAAAAGTTGTAAACCGTGGTCAGCTTGCCGGCAGTGGTGATCTTGAAAACCATACCGAGGCCGACAGTGCCGCCCCCTGAGGTCGTTCCGTAGAAGTTGCCGTCGGTGGCCAGAGTGAGCCCTCCAACCGGGTATGCGCCGTCTGTGCAGTTCGTACTAGAGCAAAAACTGTACAGCGTAGTCAGTTTGCCGCCCGGAGTGATTGAGAAGACTGTGCCACAGCCAACCTGTCTCGCGTTACAGCCTTTGTTGACGCCGCCGTATACCGTGGTCCCATACAAGTTGCCGTCGAGGCCCTGGACGACAGACATGAAGTCAGGGTTTAGACCGTCGGTGACGTTGAAGCTGACCAGGCTTTTGAACTTCGTGGCCGCCGACGAGGCAATCGCCGTTGCAGCACAGAGCAGAAAGACCACGCAAGCAGCCCTCAACCAGCTAGCGTTGCAAGAGCCGCTGCTTGCTCGGTCTGGCGGCTGCAAGAAAGTAGACAGCTCAAACCTTCGAAGTTTCACCGTTCGCCGCACATGAATACGTTTCATCGGAATTCTCCCTGATCCTGAATTGATGTTCGGAACTTGTTGATGCGTAGTTTGGCGCAAATCCATGTATCTCCCAAGGCGTCATGGACTTCCCGCGATCCCTGAGAGGCCGGTCATGATGGCACAAGACGACCCTGCTATCTGTGAAATCCGCATAAAGTGCCGGTTGCTTTGGGCAGTGATGGCTGACAGGATTTCAGTCCCAGGAGAGCCTTTGTGCTCACCCCTCCCCGGGTTGGTTCCCCCGGCAGCCAGCCTACACTACGCATTGCGTAGACGCGTGGGAAAAACCGTCATGCCATTGCGAAATATTCGAGTAGCCAGCGGATTCCAGCCAGACAATCTGGGCAAAACCCCGGAGGAAAGACGATCACTGGTCGAGCTTTTCAGCGTGACCTATGAGGAACTGCGCCGCCTGGCCTCGAGCGTCAAGCGCAGCGATCCCGGCGCCACCCTCAGTCCCACCACTAATGGTCAACGAGGCGTGGGTGAAGCTGGCAAAATCTCCCGGGTTCGTGTCGACCTCGCGACTTCACTTCATCTCTGGCAGGCCGTTTCATGGCTCCTCGAAACGGGCAAACCATGATGATACTGCGCAGAGAGCCAGTCAACGCACATTTCAGACATGTACATTTCAGACACTACCGGCGTTCCGCAATGGGTTAGATCGCTACGGTTCTTTTCTCAGGTGACGCAATCACGGCGATTACACGTTTTGAGGATCGGCTGGAAGGTCAATGCATTATGAAAGAGCGCCCCGATTGAGGGAGGCAGATGGATGGCGCCGCCTCCGCTCCGCTACGCTGTGCAGGGCTTCGCTCCGCTACGGCGGCTAGAGAGATTTGTGCGTGGTGGGAAAGAAGTGCAGGAAGGCCTAGGCAAATCGGCGGGAGAATGGCACTTTTCCTTAGGGGAAAGACAAGCGTTGGAACGAATGATCTTTCCCCCAAGGAGGCAACGGCAATGAGTCGCGACATCAAGTATATCGGCATGGACGTGCACCAGGAAGCGATTGTGATCGCGGTCCTGAATGCCACTGGGAAGCTGGTCATGGAAACCATTCTCGAAACTAAGGCCAGCAGCCTACTGCAGTTCATTCACGGTCTGCGGGGCGAACTGCATGTGACCTGGGAAGAAGGAACGTGGGCGGCCTGGCTGTACGATCTGCTACAGCCGCAGGTGCAGCAAGTTCTGGTCTGCAATCCGCGCCGCAATGCCTTATTAAAGGAGGGAAACAAGAGCGACAAGGTGGATGCGCGCAAGCTGGCCGAGTTGCTGCGCACGGGAATGCTGCGACCGGTCTACCACGGAGAAAATGGACTACGGACGCTGCGCGAGTTGGGGCGCAGTTATCAAACCATCAGCAAAGATCTGACCCGAGTGATGAATCGGCTGAAGGCGCTGTATCGAGGGTGGGGCATACCCTGTGCCGGAACCCAGGTCTATGGCGCACGCTATCGGGAGGGATGGTTGAACAAGATTGCGCAAGTCGGGGTGCGCCGCCGCGCAGAGCTGCTCTACCAACAACTGGATGGCTTGCAGGCCTTGCGGCGCAACCTGCGACCCGAGTTTTTGGCCGAGAGCCGGAAACATAAGGCGGCGAAACTGCTGCGCCAGATCCCCTGCATCGGTCCGATTCGAGCCGCCCGCTTGATCGCGCTGATGCAAACTCCGCACCGCTTCCGCAGCAAGCGGCAACTGTGGACCTATAGTGGTCTGGGGATTGAGACCCACGACAGCGCGCAATACCGATTCGTTGGCGGACAACTACAACGCTCGAAGAAACCCCAGCAGCTCCGTGGTCTCAATCAAAATCACAATCACGAGATGAAAGAGATCTTCAAGGGTGCGGCCACCAGAGCCAGCTGTGGCCGAGGACCGTTCCGCGATTTTTACGCGGCTTTGCTGGCCAAAGGCATGAAGCCGGAGATGGCTCGTCTAACGCTGGCGCGCAAGATCGCAGCCATTACCTTGACACTTTGGAAGAGAGGAGA
>DATHPO010000017.1:0-3884 GCA_035483835.1 Terriglobales bacterium | reverse complement strand
ATAACGCGTCGCACTTCTGATCGCGTCATCGATCTCACCGGCCAGATCGTCTTCACCGATGTTATACAGATCCGTTGCCAATGATGCCGCCTGTCCGGCGCTCATCGAGAGCGGCTGGTCGGTGTCATAGCAGAACTTGATGCGCCAGATCCCGCCGTAGTTTCGATGAGGCTCGATGAGCGCCACGGGAAGATTGGGCAACCCGTTCTGAAACAGCAGCAACGACAAACTGATCATTGAGCCGCCGGTTGAGTTGATCGGATACCCATCGAGCACTCCCATCAGAGCCTAATTTGATTTCGGCAGGGGCCTTTGATGTCGTGGCAAGGCATATTGGATTGTTAGCAGGCTTGCCTTGCTGTCATCGAAGATCAAACGATCCGTCGTTGCCATTTCGGCGCGAATCGCGTTGCAGCAGAAGATCCTCCATGGATCAAAAACAGGGAGCTTGCTGAGGGACTGGTAAAGCTCACCACACTCGATGGTCAGGTCTTTCCGGCCTTGCGTACTCGCCAATTGGAACCGGGATCGACTCTCTTGCCGGAAATGATCGGTTGAAACCATCCCACATCCGATCGCCGAAAACCCTCCGCAAAGGGACCAGCCGGCCAAGGTTGAGAATAAGAATGAGAAATGTCCCTCGTCGATTCGGACATCACGGCTTCCAACCATAGAGGACTGGCGGCCTAAAGACACAGTAAATAAAGCGGATTTTGCTGATGCCTTCGCCTGGCTATTGTGGGAGCGAGTTCCTACATGCCTGGTATCACCGCCCGCGCTCGGCTGTCATCGGTGATGGAGAGCGTTGCGCTCCGCCTCAACCAAGCAGGCGGTAGAGACGTGACAAACACAGCAATCGTCAGGAACGCAAACGGACTTCCCGCGACATTCGTCGGATCGAAGACCGGGCAGGACGACGCCCCCTTTGTTTTTGTCAAAGTCGGCGACGAAGAGCGCCGCATGCGATGGGCCGAATGGGACGCGCTCCCCGCCTGGACCGGCCCGCGTCCTGCGCGGGCGGCGAAAGATTAATTGCGCCACTTCGCGTCATCCGAAGGACTGGTCGTGTCGAACCGGGCTTTCGGTCGGGGATCGGCGGAACAGCAATCGGAAAAAAGAACGTTCCAAAAACGATCGCTTATGTTTGTAAGACCGCTCACTTCCGCTTTGGGGTGGTGGTCTCAACGGGTCGACGGAGCACTTTATCTTAGACGGAAAGGATGGAGTGCGGGAGCAGGCGCTGTCCTCGGCTGGCAGTTCCTTTTCTTTCTTCCGGCACGAAACCTTTGCGGTGCTCGCCCATTGTCATGCAGTGGCGGAACCGGGAAACCGACAGTCGCTTGCCAAGGCCGCGCGGAGTAATGCCCGCGCGGCCTTTTTCATACCATCCGGCCGCATTGTTTTAATCAGGGCTTGGAAACTTTCTTTGATAGCTTTAGGGAGCGCAAATGCGGCCTGTCGTAACGCGACCTTTCAAAGCACGCTCTACCGATGAGGTCATGGCGCTGCTTAGCGCGGTGGCGACCGCAATCCTCGCTGTCATCATTATCGCGATGCTCTATTTTGGTCGTGAGATCTTCGTTCCCATTGCATTGGCGATTCTTCTTAGCTTTGTGCTGGCCCCGGTAGTTGTAATACTGCAGCGCATCCATGTGCCGCGCGGATTGGCGGTCGTGAGTGTCGCTATACTTGCCTTTGCGCTCATCTTTGCGATGGGGAGTTTGCTCGCCACGCAATTGACGCAACTCGCCGGAGACCTCCCGCGCTATCAATCGACGATAAGCGAAAAGATCCAGTCTTTTCGAGATACAAGAGCTGGCAGGGGAACGCTTGAGCGCGCTTCCGACATGTTGAAGGACCTGGGTAAAGAGATCGATAGGCCCAAAGACGCGCCATCTGCGCGCGGACCAAACTTGATTGGTAATTCCAGCGCGTCTGGTCCGCAGACGCCCGTTCCAGTGGAGGTCCGGCAGCCCGATCCTGGTGCCCTCGAAAACCTCCGCACTCTGATTTCCCCGCTTGTTCATCCCCTCGCCACTACCGGCATCATCATCATTTTTGTTATCTTCATTTTGCTTCAGCGCGAAGATCTTCGTAACCGGCTTATTCGACTGGCCGGATCCTACGACCTGCAGCGAACAACAGCTGCGCTCGACGACGCGGCGAGACGCCTTAGTCGGCTGTTCCTGACACAGCTTATTCTGAATGGCGCTTTTGGTGTGGTGATTGGGGTAGGGCTATGGTTGATAGGCACGCCAAGCGCGATTCTGTGGGGCATTCTGGCGACAGTCCTTCGCTTTGTACCCTACATCGGTGCCGTTATTGCGTCCGCGTTCCCGCTTGCTCTGGCGGTAGCCGTCGACCCAGGCTGGTCGATGCTGTTGTGGACGCTCGCGCTTTTTCTTACCGTTGAGCCTATCGTAGGCCACGTTATCGAGCCGATGGTCTACGGCCATAGTACAGGGCTTTCCCCCGTTGCTGTGGTTGCGGCGGCGACGTTTTGGACCGCACTCTGGGGCCCGATTGGTCTCGTCCTGGCTACGCCTCTTACGGTATGCCTCGTTGTGCTTGGGCGTCATGTAGAGCGCCTGGAGTTTCTTGACGTCATGTTTGGAGACCGCCCAGCTCTTTCTCCGCCCGAAATCTTTTATCAGCGCATGCTAGCGGGTGACCCGGCCGAAGCTGCCGAAAAAGCCGAAGAATTTCTGAAGGAGCGATCTCTAGCTTCATACTATGATGAGGTCGCCTTGAAAGGTTTGCAGCTTGCACAAGTTGACGCTGAGCGAGGCGCGCTTGACCAAGAACGGCTGACAAAAATTCGAGATACTGTCAGCGAATTTGCGAGTGACCTTGCCGATCAGGATGATCGGCCACCGACGAAAGTGCATTTAACCACCGATGCTGAAGCTTCGTCAGCGGTCGAAAGCGTCGCGGAAAATGCGGTGCATGAAAATTTACCAGTTCTCGGCAGGGAAGAGCTGCCGCCTCATTGGCTTGGTGAACATCCCGTTCTCTGCATAGCTGGACGAAGTCTCATCGATGAAGCGGCCGCAATCATGCTGGCCCAGCTTTCGACGGCACACGGGCTGGCAGCGCGCTTCGAGGGGCCGGAAGCGCTTTCTACCACAAATGTCTTCCGGCTCGATACGACCGGCATTGCCATCGTCTGCCTGGTCTATCTCGACTCGAGCGGGCCAGCGCATATGCGTTATTCCGTTCGGCGCCTAAGGCGGAAGTTACCAAAGGCAATTATTATCCTGGGCTGCTGGGTTAAGGACATCGAGCACGCTGCGTTGGAAATACTGCGTGATAGCGCAAAAGCCGATCTAGTCGCCGCGAGCGTGGGCGAGGCCGTCAAACTTTGCATGGACGCCGCTGCCGGCGCGCCACATCAATCTCACGTGGTTTCCCAGCAAGCAACGTCTACAACCGCCGCCGCGTGAGATTTTGCCATCGATTGAAATCGGCCGATCGGCCTGGCTTTTTTCAGCGCGCGTTTCCGGACGGCATACTGAAAGTCGCGATCACCCTAGCTCGCAACAGGCCGACGGTCTTTGCAGAACCGGCTTGATAATACGATCATCTTCGTCTTCTGCTATTTTTTTATTTTGGAGACTGGCACCGGAGATCCGAAAATGTCCAAATTCCGCGTAAGCTTTTACAAGACACTACGTCATGCGAGCGGGTACGGCTCAAAGCATCTTCTGAGGCAACTTGATTTGACTTCTGATAGTCCGTCAGGGGCGCTAGTTGCGGCAGAACGGCTGATTGATCCGCGTGACTCGGAGGCCGACTGCGTCGAAGTTGTGAATATTTCACCTGCGAGCCATGATGACGCGAACGCAGCATCTGCTTAATCGTGGGTCGCCTGGATCTTGGTAATG
>DATHPO010000016.1:0-37528 GCA_035483835.1 Terriglobales bacterium | reverse complement strand
CCTTTCCTCATCGAGCATCCGTCTGAGTACACGGCGGAGCTTGTCCTCGTTCAAGATCGACAATAAGAGCCGGCCGCCGTCGCCGGGCTTTCTGGGAGGCGCGATGTTCGCGATGAGGTCGGAGTGACGTTCGCAGAACCGGTCAAGCTTGTCCAGGAGATTGGGGAAACGGGAGAGGAGTTCGGAGGAAATGACAGTCGTAGCGCAAAGCGGGAGCAGCCCGACGATGGAACGCACCTTAATTCTTTCAGCTCTGCCATCTGGCAGTCGAAGCAAATCGTAGAAGAACCCATCTTCTTCGTCCCACAAATCATCCATATTGATTCCCACGCGATCCATGGCGCCCGCGATGCGCAAGAAGTGTTCGATAAACTTTTGCGCCATGTCCTCGTACGTCGAGTCCTCGGGAGCCAACTCAAGAGCAATCTGCAACATCGATTGACAGAAGAACGCCATCCACGCGGTTCCGTCAGCTTGTTCCAGAAATCCGCCGGTAGGTAAGGGTGCGCTCCGATCAAAAAGTCCGATGTTGTCGAGCCCCAAAAATCCACCCTCGAAAACGTTCCGGCCGTCGCGGTCTTTCCGGTTCACCCACCAGGTGAAATTCATCAAAAGTTTCTGGAACGCCAACTTAAGAAATCTGGTATCGCCTTTCCCGGTTTGCTGTTTCTCGGTCAGGTAGATGAAAATCGCAGCCCATGCGTGCACCGGGGGATTCACGTCACCGAAGTTCCACTCGTAGGCTGGCAACTGACCGTTGGGGTGCTGATACAGTTCGTGAACCATCAGCAGAAGCTGCGACTTGGCAAACTCCATGTCCACCGCCGAAATCGCAACTGCGTGGAAAGCCAGATCCCACGCCGCAAACCACGGGTACTCCCATTTATCGGGCATGGAGATCACATCATCATTTACCATGTGCATCCAGCCGCCATTTCGTACTCCAGCGGCACTCGCGGAGGTCACGACTCCGTGTTCTTTCAACCACCGCTCAAGATCAAAATAGTAGTATTGCTTGGACCAAAGCATGCCAGCGAGGGCTTGGCGCATCACCATGCGTTCGTCATCGTTCAGATTGGCAGGAGAAATAGTTCGGTAGAAGTCGTCAGCCTCCTGCCTGAGCCTGTCAAAGGTTCTATCAAAAGGCTGGTGGAACGAGGTTTCATCGCACCTCCGGCTCCGGTTCAGCTTCATTTTGAGAACGAACTGACCCTTCGGCTCAATCTCTATTGTGCAGTGCGCAGCTGCTTTCGTCCCTTGATTCGTAGGATTGACACAGTCATGTCGTCCTTCGATAACGAACCGATGGAAGGCGTCTTTCACAAACGGACTCGAGTTCGGACGACCCCAAATCCTCTCGGCGTTTGTCTCGTTGTCGGTGAACAGTAGCCTGCTTTCCCGATCAACGTGCCAGTAAAGGCTCCCAAGCGTCGGATGGGACGCTCCGACGCAGCGTGCGTGCGCAGAATCGACGCTTCGCAACTGGGGCGGCGACGAGGTCCTGTTCCCGTTGGGATCCGTCCAGGTATTTCGAAACCAAAGGTGGGGAAGCAGGTGTAGCGTCGCTGTTGAGTCGCCGCGATTGATGGCTGTGACTCGAATCAAGATGTCTTCTGGTTCCTCTTTGCAATACTCGACGAAAATGTCAAAGTAGCGATCCTCCTCGAATATGCCTGTATCAATCAGCTCATACTCCGGCTCGTTCCGGGAGCGCTGCCCATTGGTCGTCACCAGGTCGTCATAGGGAAAAGCGCCCTGCGGGTATTTGTAGAGATACTTCATGTAGGAGTGAGTCGGGGTGCTATCGAGATAAAAATAATATTCCTTGCAGTCTTCGCCGTGGTTGCCTTCCGAATTCGTGAGTCCGAACAGGCGCTCCTTCAGGATCGGATCTGTGGCGTTCCAGAACGCGAGAGCGAAACAAAGCGTCTGTTTGTCGTCGCAAATCCCAGCTATTCCGTCTTCTCCCCAACGGTAAGCGCGGGACCGAGCCATGTCATGAGTGAAATAGTTCCAGGCATCGCCAGAGTGGCTGTAGTCCTCACGAACCGTGCCCCACTGACGCTCACTCAAGTAAGGACCCCATTTTTTCCAAGCGGCTTTGCCCAGGCGGTCCTCCTCCAGCCGTTGATGTTCGATTGTTGGGTGTTGCATCAGATCTCCTCGCGGGGGAGCAGAGCAAAATTGTAACTCACACCGGCGTCTTCGAACCCTCGGGCGTGGAAGAAGTCGAATCGGGAAAGCACAGTCGGCCAATCGGACCTTGTCAGCGACGAGATCCGCAACAGATAAAGCCGCGCGGCAAACTACAGTCCGAAGCTCTTGGTTGCTATGGCGGGGTAACGGTAACGCAAGCAAGCGCCGTACAGGTTGGAACTCCATCCTGCAGGGGACAACCGTTGGCAATCATCTGCACATTAATGGGCACGATCGAGGCGTGCGGGTCACCATTTACCGTACAAGCGTTTTGCAGGTAGTACGCATCCGACACCATGCCTGGCGGAGTATAGAGAACCGTGGGTGGCGGGAGTTCATCGGGCTGCTCGTCGCAAATCTCTACTCCGCGCGGGCCCTTAAGGCAGCCTGGACCGTAGGCCGTTCTACCATCTCCGCAAAAATCAACCTGTTCGTTGCCGCCGCTGTCCGAGATGCATCCCAACTCCCAGGTTATGGTTTGGGGATTGGCATTGGTGATGACGGCGGTGTAAGAGACGGGACTTCCCCCCGCCTGAAGCGTCGCTGGGCCTGTAATGGCGATCGTGGGTGCCGCGCTCGTAATCGTCACTTGGTTAAAATCGAGAGCACTGGAATCGACAACGGAAGTTACGGTCACGGTTACATTCGGGTTTGGAGGGACCGTGTTCGGCGCCGTGTAAGTTGCGGTAAATTGCTGGCTGGTATTGATCCCGGTGGGTGTAATCGTGCCGCAAATGGATCCGTTACTACAATCCTGACCGGTGCTCGTAATGGTCCAGTTCACGGGGTCGGTAGTGTCAATAACTTCATTCTTGTACTGCGTCGCCGTGTACTTAATTTGATTGCTGGGCGGTTGCACCTGCACGGTTTGCGGATCGCCTTGCCCTGGCATCAACGAGATTGTGATGGGAGGTGGTGGTGTTACAGTAACCTGAAATCCAGGAGATGCGGCTCCGGACGCGACTGCAGTGACTGTAACCGGGTTGGGGTTGGGAACATTTTGGGGAGCGAGGTAGGTTCCGTTGGTTACACACCCGGAAGGAGCCTCCTGGTTGATGGTCCCGATCGTTAGGTCCCCCCCCAACTCGTTATCCACGTACCAAGTTACGCCTATGTCGGAACTACCTAATCCTGCAACTGTCGCGACAAGATCTACACCCTGGTTTACCTGAACGGACGTCGAGGCCGCCCCACAGTTTTCACCCACGGCGCAGCTTACAGTAACTATCGGCACGGGGACTGAAGTGATAGTGACTGGCTGGCTTCCAACAAACTGCGGCTCGGCAGCAGAAACCGCGCTGACGATCACTTTTGCCGGAGTTGGTACCGTGGCGGGAGCGGTGTAAACACCCTTGTCAGTTATCGATCCGAATGTACTGTTGCCTCCGGTGATTTTATTCACCTGCCAAGTCACGTTTTGGTTAGTCAGCCCCAGAACCGTCGCAGTGAACGTTGCGGCAGTGTCGATTGGTATGGCGTTCGTATTTGTGCAGGGATCGGCAGCGATGGTAACGCTCACTTTCTGAGCCGGAATCAAGTTAACCTGGATCGATGCCTGTGCGGCGGGGACAGCATTGGAGATCGCGGTTACTATGGTGGTTGGGGGAGAAGGAAGTTGCTCAGGCGCTGTATAGGTCGCTGTACCCCCAGCGCCGGTTAATATCGTACCTACATTCGCATTCCCTCCGGGAATCCCGTCCACATCCCAGGAGATCGTCGTATCGCTTGTGCCGGTCACTGTGGCCTTAAACTGTTCGGTTTGTCCTGCTGGCACGGTTGGCGGGACCGACGGGATGACGATGGCCACCATGGTACTGCCTACCGGCGACAACGTAACCACGGCCGATGCACTCTGCCCGGGAATAGCGACGGATTGAGCGGTTACGTGTACTTGGGCAGTCTGGCCCCCGCCAGGCACGGCTAGCGGGGCGATGTAGGTTGCCTGGTCCAAACTACCTGGCACCGGGAGGATTGTGCCCACCACATCGTCCCCTCCTGGAACGTTTTCCACCAACCAGGTGACGGCCGAATCGGAGTTCCTCACGGTGGCGGTGAACAGCGCGACGCCTCCAACCTCCAGATTCGCGGCCAGTGGGGAAATGGACACTGGCGATGGCGTTCCGTTGATTGAAACTGAGGCATTTCCGGTCGCGCTGTTGTCGGCGTTGGCAACGGCGGTCACGGTAACGTTTGGCGGAGCCGGAATGAAGGGCGGCGCGGTGTAATTTCCATTCTTGTCGATGGTTCCGAATGGTGTACTGCCATCTATGGGACTTACCCCACCCGGGAAGCCGTTAACCAGCCAGCCCACGCCAGTCTCGCTCGTGTTAATTACAGTCGCTGTGAATGGCTGCGTGGTTCCAGTCGTAATCGTCATCGTCGCAGGCTGCACGCTGACCGCGACGCCTGCAAGGGAGCCGCCGTTGATTGGAGCCGCGCCCGTTCCGCCACAGCCCACCGAGGCGAGCACAATCGACGCTACAGCGACCACCAGAACCAACTGAGAACTCTTCAACATTTGAGACTCCGAGTGTTCAAGCGCTGCGCCAAGAGATCTAATCATCGAGTTTTTGTTTGGACATGGTCCGACTGGGAATCGTTTGACCGGATATGGTTCGGTTCGATGGCTTGCTTACCTGCCCGCAAATTCTCCGAATCCTGGCTCGCAGACTGCGGAGAAGTCAGCTGGAGCTGATCCTTCACCCATTGCAGGAGCTTGCCGCCGGACGCAGCGCTCGAAAATTGCTGCGTAGTGTCGAACGATACGATCTGGGCCGTCCCTGGAGTGGCTGCCTTGATCCGTTGCTGCACAACTCTTGGCGTAACCGCGTCATCGAGCACCTGTTGCACGCGAATGCGCTGCGATTTCATCTGAGGCAGCCACTCCACGGGATCCAGGGGCACGACTTTCTTCAAGAACTCCGGTTTCACATAATTTGCGCGCTCACTCTCGGGAATCAGTAAGGACTTTGTCATCCAGTCCGGCCAATCTCCCCAAGGATCAATCACATCGATCGTCTTGATGCGCGGGTCAGTTGCGGCTGCCAGGATCGCGATAGTCCCGCCGGAACCCACTCCAAACATGCCAACCCTGCTCATATCGAGGTCGTCCCGCGTGGACAGATAGTTCAAAATCATTTGAACGTCATGAACGGAGCTGCCCAACGCTTCCTGCAGTTCGCTCACGAACCAGTGCTTCATTGGCCGATAGGTGTAACGATGGCCGGTAAGAGCGGACACGAAGCCGATGGCCGCGAATCCGTCTTTGGTGACGCCTGCGCAGTAGTGGTCGCCGCGGAAGATCTCAGTTTCAGAAGGGTAACTATAGAGGTAGAGGATGACGGGAGGTTTAACCACGCCTCTCGGCCGGATAACGTACAGATCGATGGGATCGCCTTGCCGCCACTTCACTTGCCACAGTTCGCGGGTGAACTGGGGATTTTCGTCTCTTTCTCCGAGCAATGGCCGTTCCGGAATCAACTCGCTATTGGCCAGCGAAAGCGAACTCCAGTCCTCGAGGTTGCCCACGGGACGAGCGCTTACGGAACCGGATTGATTTAACCCTGCCCGGTTCGACCAACCGAGGTTCGATCCAGATTGTTGAGCCCTCCCGATCGTTACGTTTAAGAACAAAAAGAGAACCAAACCCGCGAAAAGATCGCCACGGCAGCTTCTCCTCCACCGCTGCTGCATTCCACCCTCCTTTCCAGAACATCATTCTTCCCGGCCGATTCTTTACGGCCCATGATCCGGGAATCTCGAATTCGAGGCTGAATTACCCGGTGAATCCCGACAGGCCACTGTTGAGGAATTACAGTCACCGAACTAAATCCAAAAATCTCGCTGGCAATCAGCTCGCCGACCTCGCAAGCTAAGTCCTCAGGTTGCTCAGCCGCCTCAAACACTTCAAGGTCCGGAATCTCAACAATGAACTTCATACTCACTGCCATCGACGGCATGCGCCGTTGGTAAGTGGAGGCAGACCGCGAAACTGCCGGTCTGCCTCCATGCTTTCTCGTTGTGTTTTTGTATTCCGGCTTACTGCTTCATGCCGACGCGTCCAGTCTTGATACCAGTAGCGGCACAGTAATCCTGGTCTCCTTGGATCGAAATCACGGCGCCGCCCACATCGCCTCCTGACTCACCGACATTGCATGCCCCTCCGGTCCCGTTTATCGGGGCGATTTTCCCCGAAAAGTAGTGAGAGCGCAACACACCCATTGAACCGAGCGGAAGAAAGTCCGGGTAGATGTTCACGACCTGCTGTTGCGCTGTCGCGACTAGGGCTGTGACCCCGGCCGGTACCGGTTTGTGTGCGACCACGCGAAGAGTGTTCCAGATTGGATAGCTACCCGATGACACGTTGGCAAAACTCACAATGCCCGGGCATGGAGCGGTGCACGTGGGAAGTGTTCCGTCAACGTAATTCAGGTTAATCGGGTCGACCCCGTCGACCGCAAGGTAGCGGATGTTGGGCGACTGGCCAGCCAGGTTGCCAACGCTCCAGAAAGCATAGCCAAGGGCGTCACCGTTGGCGGCGGTGCCAATCTGAGAGATCATTTCGCCGTTGCCGATTGCTCGCTTGCGCCATCCCCCACCATTCGAAAGGAACAATGGATTACCGCAAGGTTGTCCAGGGCAGGTTGTGCCCTGGCCAGTCGCTGGGTTGACATTGAGCTCCTGGGTAGAGTTGGTCTCCACGTTGCGCGGAATGTTGAACTCCATCGTAGTGAAGGTTCCGGAGAGAGGCTCGCGCGCAATGACATTGAGCGGCACAGTGGCTTGCCCCGGCACCGACGTCAGGTCCTTGGTGTACGCGTAGCTACCGTTCTGCGCTAAAGTGAGATCACGGCGATTCACGTTAAAGAACGATGTCGAATCCCCGAAATGTCCTGAATTCTGCGCACCGCCCTGTTCAGCGTTGACGATGGCGACTACTACCTGTACTCCGACGTCGAGAGTCGCATGCGCCGGAACGGGCTGGCCGGTAATAGGGTCGTTGCCGCTGAGGGCGTAAAGTGCTGGCGTCGACGACTTGGTGCTAAATGCGCTCAAAATAGGAGTTCCGACCGGGCCAGGACCGTAGCCAAGGCCGTTGTAGTGGACGGTGTCTAAAGGGGCTAAAACTCGGGTCTCTTCGAATAAAGCGTCCTCTGGGCGGATGTCTGTGGGCGCGGCATTGAACGCTTTACCTTGCAGAACGTTGATCACGGCCTGCGGAATCGCCGTGTCGGTGAGCGTCGGGATCAAGTTGTCTCCCGCTGTGCCGGCAGGGAAAAGAATGTTGAAGGTCGACGCCGGAGCGGCAAAAAACAGCTGCTGCCCGATGATGCTGTCGACGGCAATGTAACTGCAAACGATCGTGGGATTGGTGGAGTTATTCCATACGATCCAAACGTTTCCGGTTTCCAGGAGGTTAGTCCCGCGTTTATCCACTCCCTGGGCACCGTTCTTCTTGGTCCAGATAAATCCTCCGCAGATGCCTCCGCCCTGAGCCGGGCCCGCAGCCAATGCGAACGAATTGAACGCGCCGCTCGAGCCCACGGCATTAAAGTAGGGAGCGACTGCAAAGCAGTTCGCTCCAATAAACATCATCAAGGCTAGCGCTGCCATTCTTGTGGCGCTCTTTTTCATTTCAGTAGTCCTCTCGGCGCAATTGTGCGCGGTTATGGGGAAGGTCCCCTGTTAAAGCAGCGGCAGTGCGGTAGATTCGTCGCACGCCAAGTCCGTTCCTCGAGGCGGCCCAGCAACCGCTAATTCGACCCGCTACCAAGGCTCCGAATACGGCATTCCGGCGAGAAAACTACAAGAAAATCGTGTAGACCGAGTCGGGGAGAATATCGTCGAAGTTTGTTGCAGGAAAACTACCCGAGCATTAAAATCCCGTGAATTTCTGCGAATGCACGAATCCTTCAAGACGCAATGGTGAGGAAATCCGCAGCTAACATTGGCCTGCGCGAACGGCACTGGCTAGCGGCGCAGCAGCAACACTTTTGTCAAGGCGTGAGCTCCAACAACGGAGCTGGAGCGGTGTTTTTCATCTGAAATTAACTTGCCCGTCACAATCTCGTCACGGCTTCTCTGTAACCATGTGGCTCCTTTTACTCCCTGAGAGGACAGGTGAACGTGGTGAGAATTCTGAGGGTGTCTTTGTGCATTTTTGCTGTCGCTCTGTTCAGCTCAGTGCCAGCCTCAGCGCAAGGTGCAACGACACCAACTTCCGCTAAAGAAAAGGGCGCTGTCACAGGCATCGTTACTGATCAGACGGGCGCAGTACTTCCGGGAGCGACTGCCACAATCACGAATGGAGCGGGGGTGGCCCAGACGGCCACCACCAACGACCGCGGAGAGTACTCTCTCCCGGGGTTGTCACCTGGAACTTACGGCCTCACGATTTCGGCTCCCGCATTCAAAGACTTCCACAGCGATGGACTGGCCTTGGTCGCGGGTCAGAGCATCGCGATTGACGCAGTCCTGGAACCGGCCGGGACGTCCACCTCTGTGAATGTCGAAGGACAGAAAGTCTCGCAAGTGGAGACCGAGACCTCCCAGATTGTCGGCAACATCACACAAAAGGAACTCGTCAGCCTGGGCTTGAACGGCCGCAACTTCACCCAGTTGATTGCCTTGACTCCGGGTGTCAGTAACCAAACCGGGCAAGACGAGGCCAAGGTCGGGATCCTGGGCAGCGTCCGATACAGCGTGAACGGCGGCCGGGTTGAGTACAACTCTTTCAACGTGGACGGTGGCGACGTCCTGAACGCAGGGCTCAACGGCAATCAGAGTACTCTCATCGTCTATCCCAGCTTGGACGCTCTCAGTGAAGTGCAGGTTCTAACGTCTAACTATGGCGCGATGTACGGGCAAAGCGCATCGGGCACAGTTCTGGCGACGACCAAATCGGGGACGAATCAATTCCACGGAGTGGGGTACGAGTTCATCCGTAATGAATTTTTCAACGCCCGGAATTACTTTGATCAGACTAAAGAAGCGCCTCTTTACCGCAGAAACGACTTTGGAGGCACGATCGGAGGCCCGCTCTACATTCCGGGCGTGTACAACACGAATAAGGACAAAACTTATTTCTTTTTCTCGGAGGAATTCCGCTATGAGCGCACTCCGACTGATTTCAATCAGGCGGTTCCGTCGGTCGCAGAGCGCGGCGGAAATTTCAGCGATGTTTGTCCTTTAGTGCTGCCGGGATTTCAGACTGATTTTACGCGTTCCGCGTATCCCGATTGTCCCGCTTTCGGCACGGATCAAAATACCGGCAAACCGGAAACATTCCCGGGCAATCAGGTACCAATCGATCCCAACGCCCAATCGATTCTCGGCACCAACATAATTCCAGCTCCCACTTCGACCACGGGATGTACTTCAACCATCGGGTCGTGCTTCGACGCCACGGTCTCACCGAGCACATACTGGAGAGAAGAGCTCTTCCGCATTGATCAAAATATCAACTCCAAAACGAGAGCAAGTTTCCGCTACATTCATGATTCTTGGGATACGACCATCCTCTCGCCGCAATGGGGCGTGGTCCAAAACAGCTTCCCGACGATTCAAAGTACATTCACCGGACCGGGCATCAGCATGCTCGCCCACCTCACCAATACGATTTCACCGACACTGCTGAACGAATTCGGCTTCAGTTACACCACCGACCACATTAACCTCCAGAACATCGATGCCAACGGTGTGCAGTGGCAACGGCCAGCCGGCTTGACCGCGGGCTACCTGTTCAACAACGGCTTTGGCGGTAAAGTGCCCGGAGTTGTCATCGGGGGCACGAACGCTGCGTACGGCGGATTCGGATTCGGCGTTGATCCAGGATATTTGCCCTGGCATCATTCCAATCCCACCTACTCTTTTGGAGATGGCGTAAGCAAGGTTCTGGGCAAGCATAACCTTCAATTTGGAGTTCAATTCGTTATCTTTCAGAGAAACGAATTAAACCAGGCAGTGGGAGCGAATAGTGGGGATCAACAGGGAATATTGACATTCAGCAATGTGAGTAGCTTCAACACCAAGGGGAACGCTTTTGCCGACTTCCTGCTCGGAGCACCCACCGGTACGGCGGGTATTCTCGAGGGGGGTGTCAAGACCTTTCAACAAGATAGCACCCAGCAAAATTATTACAACCGCTACCAAATCGCCGAACCTTATTTCCAGGACGACTGGCGGGCCACTTCCAAGCTGACCCTCAACTTAGGTTTGCGAGTTAGCTTGTACGGAAATTGGCACGAGAAATACAACAATGTTTATAACTGGGTCCCTTCGGTTTACAGTCCCGCCGTCGCGGCACAGGCCACAGTCGATCCTTTCACCGGTGTTCTGCTCAATGGTCCTCCGTCCGTCTGTAATCCTGCAGGCTCGCTCACGAGCCCCTGTTCTCCAATCCCGCTGAATCTCAACAATCTGGACCCGCGAATCACCAATGGCCTCCAGCGATGCGGCGTGAATGGCGTTCCGGATGGCTGTATGACAAGTCATCTCTTTAATCCGGCCCCCCGCATCGGTTTCGCGTGGGATCCCTGGGGCGATGGCAAAACTTCAATTCGTGCGGGTTATGGAGTATTTTTCCACCACGGGATTGGTAACGAAGCCAACACCGGGTCTCTCGAAGGCAGCGCGCCTCTGGTGCTGGATATGACTCAAAACCACCCCAGCAGCTACGAATGCATCGGAGGCGTGGGCCAAGGCTGTGGAGCATCCGGAGCATTTCCGCTGAATGTCACCGCGATCCCCACACAAAGCGTTTGGCCGTACGTCCAGCAGTGGAGCTTCGGCGTGCAACGCGAATTGACAAAGAATACGGTCGCAACCCTGGGCTATGTTGGCAGCAAGGGAACCCATCTTACTACCGAGCTTCAGGTGAACCAACTGGTCCCAGCCGTGTCGACCGACAACCCTTTCGGGCCGAACGGTCTTGCGCCAGGTCAGCCGATTACGACCACTCTATGCAATTCGTATAACGGCACGAGTTTTACTTTTGTTACGCCAACCAATCCTGGCGGAACTCCCTGGTACAACACGAATGCAGACTTCGTCAACCTGCAAGCGGCGTGTTTCGGCACTCCCGGTAAGAGTTTTCCTGATCCGAACAGCCTGCGGACATTTGCCCCGGGTCTTGGCCAAATCTTTTCCCTGCAGAACGTGGCTGATTCCAACTACAATGGCCTCCAGGCTACGCTGCGGCGTAATACGGGGCCACTCACTCTCGGTGTTTCCTATACGTACAGCCATTCGATCGATGATTCCTCCGACCGATCCGATACCACGTTGGTCAATTCTTTCAATTTGAGTTCAAACAAGGCGAGCTCAAATTTTGACCAGCGCCATCTTTTGAACATCAGCTACGTTTACAAGCTTGATAGTTTCGTCAACAAGCTCCGCTACTGGTTCTCGGATATCGGCTACGATGATTCCGCGCCAAAATCCGTGCCATTGCCGGAGAATCCCTCGAGCTGGACTCGCGCGTGGGAAGATGGTTGGGAAATATCCGGGATTACGCTTTTTCAAACCGGAACACCGTTCAGCGTAATCAATGGCGGGAGCAGCACTGGCATCTCGGTGCTCGACAACGCCGGAGTGGCTAACGGCACAGGCGCCGGATCATATCCGGATGTGATAGGGAACCCGCACCAGGCTGCACCTTTCGGGGGAAATAACTACCAGAGCATCGGCCCGATCTTGGCCAATCCGGCAGCATTCGGTGCCCCGATCGGTCTCACGTTCGGGAATGCGGGACGGAACTTCATGAACAACCCGAGTCGGTTGAACTTTGACGTCGCTCTCTTGAAACATTTCAAAATCACGGAAGGCAGCAACCTCGAGTTTCGTGCGGAAGCGTTCAACGTTTTCAACCACACACAGTTCCGAATCTACGACCCCGACAAAGGGAACACCGGCAGCAATACGATCACTTGCTACGGTGGCCCGGACAATTCCGCTGGTGACCCAAGTTGTCTTGCGGGCAATTCCTTCTTGCATCCTGTGGACGCGCATCGTCCGCGCACGATGCAGTTCGGCCTGAAATACAACTTCTAGGTCGGGTGGTGACGATCGCAGTATCTCGTCGTAGTTCATAAACTCTTCTCTGCAGAGAATCCATAATATCGCTGGCGTTGTAGCTGCGCAGTGTGTGGCGGCTGGTTGCGTTCAGGGGCACGATTCGGTGGTTGCTGGCGCGAAGTGTCCGCCATCTGTTTTGAGCCTGACGGCAGCTCCGTCGCCTAAACCAATTGGCTAGTCTTCGGGTTGTATTGTTCCAACTCTGACAGTGGCGTATAAGGTGTACCCAAGGTCAAACGGAAGGAGGAATTTGCATGGACTCCGAGACGATCTGCTCATCTCAGCAGGAGCAGGAATGGATTCGAAAGTACAGAGCCGCGCTCGATGTGCCGTCACGAAAACGATCAAAGCTGAAGGCCGTGGCCGCCACTTTCGGCAAGGTTGCAAAGATCCTTAATCTCGCTCTACGTTCCGTCCTGACGAAACGAGCTAGCACTCCAATCCCAGTGGCGTCCGCCCAGGCAACTAAAATGGTGCTCGTTCCAACTTCAACGACGCGGGATCGAAGGCTGCAGGATAGACAGAGCCCCGTCGTTAAGAGCGTGGCGCCGGAAAACATTGTTCACCTCGATGCAGCACTGCCAGAGAAAGCGAGTTGACTATCGCGGAGTTTGCATCTGTGGATCAGGCGTTCGCATCGGCACAAACAACGGCACACGGACAGTGCCTGAATCGCCGCCGGCGAGCGTGAAGCAACAGAAATTTTCCAGACCTCGAGGCTTGCATCACTGGCCAAGTGAACTGGCGACACTGGAAAACACATTGTTCGCGTTCCCTCCAATTAGTCGTATCGTGCCTACGACAATCACCAGGATCACAGCCAGCATCACGGCGTATTCGGCTATGTCCTGGCCTTCATCATTGGACCACATCTCGCGAAAGAAACTGGTTTTGCTCATTTGGAGTTCCTCCTTGGTTTCATCTCCACCCCACTCGAAGTTTGCGTCTTCAGCGATCAAGCCAGGACGCGCGATTGCCCGCTGCAACCTCGAGGTCACTCAATTTTTATTTATGGAACGGGCACTTGCTTTGACTGCCCGTCCTTCGCCTTGGCAGTTCAACTATGGCGAACACGGTCAGTGCCCTCTGGGGAAAGGTCGGGAGCCATTCTTGCCCCCCTCGCATGTTTTGTCAACATGCTTCCTGAACTTTTCTTTTCAACCAACGCACTAGATCAAAAGGATTAGGACTTTTTTATTACGACATTTGAGCAGCCTTCTCCGCCTTGACACAGTGGTCATCTAGCCCTACTCTTGCGTAGGTTCCAAAAAAACTTCTCCCCTGTTGTCAGAGCCTGTTGAGACTGTTTTTCATTGAGCGTTCTAAGTCTCACGCGCTTGCTACATTTCCCCTCATAGTCAACGGAAGTAATTAGAGATTAGTAGTGCCAAAGCACTAACTTTGAAACAGGAATGTTTTAGTAAGCTGACATTGCGGGCAAATGATTGAGTAAATAGTTAGACGTTCGCCAATTCAGTCCCTCCCCGGACGCGTGGCTCACCGGACTTTCGCGCACAGACCTGGCGGCGCGGGTCGCGTGGGTTTGCTCCTGCTCCCATACGCGAAGCCGAAATCGCTGTGCGAATTCGGAGATCGTTGACTTATGCAAGGGGGGAACGAGATGAATGCTGCTCCGGCCCGTCCCGGGCTGGTCGTGATAGACGTCTCGCTGAATGTGGTCGCTTGTAACGCTGACGCGATTCAGATCCTTACATTTCCCGACAATCCGGGAAAGATCAGTGATTTGCGAGGTTGGCTTACGAGGAAGATTCGTTCCTGTTTGCTCGACCGACAATCGGCGACCCGGCCCAGCTTCGTCGGCGAATTCCGGTCCGCGAAGCGGATGCATCTTTGTCGTGCGTTCCCGCTCACCGCCGGCACAAGTCCCAGTAGCCCTGATTCGGTAATGGTTCTCATGCTGGAGAGAAAATCACCCGAGCACTTCACAATGGAGGAAATCTCGGAACGGTTTGGTCTGACGCCACGCGAGCAAGAGACGGCGCGCCTACTGGGTGAGGGGCTAACCAGTAAAGAGATCGCCACTCGAATGAATATCAGCCATAATACTGTCAATAGTTTCGTTCGCCTGATGATGGTCAAGATGAACGTCTCGAGCCGATCGGCGATCGTTGGAAAGATTGTCGCACCAAAAGAGTAGGTTCAGGTTGCCCTTTGCTAGTCCGGCAAAGGATTTGACCGTCTCGCGGTTTTTACTAACGCTGCCACTCCTTATCGTCCCTTGCCGTTCAAGGTCACTTTCTGCGGAACACCGTTGGCCTCGGTCTCGATGCTCAGAGCTCCCGTTCTTACGCCGCTCACGGTCGGGGAGAAGCTGATGCTGACCCGGCAGCTCTTGCCAGCGGCGACGGTGTCACCACATGTTTTGCGCGGAATAACGAAATCTCCGCTCACATTGATGGCGGCGATGTTTACATTGGCACCGCCCCGGTTGGTGATGGTAACTGTCTGAGGCGCGCTGGTGCTCTCCGCGGCCTGATTGCCGAAATCCATCTTTACCGGGAACAAATCGAGAGGAGAGGCAACTCCCGTAAGGAAGACTTGTTGCATCCCCGTGACGTCAGAGTCATGAATCAAGAGAGTTCCATCTCTCTCCCCCGCGGCGGTCGGTTGGAACCACACTGTGACCGAGCAACTCTGATGCTGAATCAATTCCGTGCCACAGGTGTTTTGCTGATAGAAATCCCCACTCGCCTCGGCACTCTCGACTTTGATTGTAGTGCGGCCCTCATTTCTTACTTCAATGCTCTGCGGATCGCCCGTAACGCCCACCGCCGTGGCATTCCATCGTAGAGTACCGGTCGAAAGCCTGATCCCGGTTGCGCTCGCTTGTAAATCAATAACGTGAGGAGACGCAGGGTCAGAATCCGCGATCGTTACCTGCCCACTGCGCGAGCCCGAATCACTGGGAGTCCATACTATGGCAACCGTGCAAGTTGCCAGCGGCGGAAGTGTGTTGCCGGCCACGCATTGGGAAGCCGTTGCGGCAAAAGAGAAATCGGGGGAGGCGACGATGCTGGTGATTTTGGCAGGAGCTGCGCTGCTGTGATTCGTAAGCCGCACAAATTGGGGCATACTGGTCATCCCCACGAGCACAGTCCGAAACACCAGGTATGTTTGCGATAAAGTGACAGGACTGTCCACTCCATTGCCCTGAAGCGGGATTGTTAGTGGCTGCATCGGAGGACCGCCGCCGATTGCGACTCTTAGGTTGCCATTGCGCAGGCCGACCGCGCCCGGAACGAAGCGAATAGAAATACCGCAACTACTGCCGGCCGGCATCAGGTCGGGAGACAAGGCACAGTTATGGATCAGCCTGAAATCTGGCTCACTGCTGGCGACTTCGGTAAGAGTGAGGTCAGATTTTCCGCCATTTGTAATAGTGATGAATTGGGGGGCAGAAGGCGAGTTGAGCTGTGCATTTCCGAACGAAAGAGAGCTTGCGGAGGTCTTCAGTCCACTCGCCATATTCTGCTGCGCCGCCTGACGCACCGCAGCCTTTGCAGGTCGCGCTGAAATCGAAGGCGCGCTCTGACCCGCGATGAATCGGGTTCCACTGCTTAGAAAAAGTAGCCAAAAAAGCAGCCGATTAGCTCTCATCGTCGAATTGCCTTCGGGTCAGGAGGTAAATTCGCCTATGCGTGATCGATCGGCCAATATCCCGGAGTCAGGAACGAAGCGGGGGAGGGATGTGCGTCATCTGAAACTTGCGCCTGCGGGAATGGCCAGTACATTTTCGATGTTGTCATCACGGGCGGCCGGATGGATCAACCGGCCGCCCGGTCTAGTGCCACCGCCGAGGCTTCACCTCTGGGAGGACCCCGCTGGAGAGGCCCCTTTGGCGGATGACAACAAGGTCAGTTGTTGCTCGACCATCTGATGCAACGTGGAGTAATCCACTGCGCCGCTAATGAAATGGCCATTAATAAAGAAGCTTGGAGTGCCAGATAACCCCAACTTCATCCCTTCATCCTGATCTTTTTTCACGTTTGCCGCTTCTTCCGAGGAATCCAGACATTTGTCGAACCTGGCTGAGTCCAGGTGGAGCGCTGTCGCTTCCTGCTTCAAATCGGGAGTGTCGAGCTTCTTGTCCTGAAATAATAGATTGTGGTACGCCCAGAACTTGCCCTGTTGCCCGGCGCACCGGGCCGCTTCAGCTGCCTTTTCCGCATGGGGATGCATCGGCAGCGGAAAATCTCTATAAACAACCGAGACTTTGCCCGCGTATTCGTCGATCAGCTTGTTCAGGTCCGGATTGACTCTTTGGCAATAGGGGCATTGGTAGTCGGCAAACTCCACCACCTGGACGGGAGCATCTAAACGCCCTTCAGTGACGGCTGCGTTCTCGGTTCCGACGTTTGCCATCGGCGGCGCCAGTTGGACGACGACGGTGGCCTTGGCGCGAAGCGTCTCGATATAGGCAGAGCGGAGCTTGGACCTCCGCAAGTCCCGAATGTGTTCCAGGATCTTCACTCGCACCTGATCGTAGGGCTCTTTCGAATCCAAGCCCTCGTAGTAAACCTGCAATTGATCTTCGTTGGGATCTTTCACCTTACTATCTACTTCGCGTTTTAAAAGCTGGTCAGTGCTGATGCCCTGCCTTTGCGCCTCCTCTTCCAGCAAGCGCTGAACGATCAGGTCGTCAAGGGCTTTGCGTTCGGCCTGGTAGTACTGATACTGGGCTTGGAGGAGGCGGTTGACTTCCTTCTGTTCAAGGTCCTGGGTCGTGATTGCTTTCCCGTTGACGGTCGCCAAAGTGCCGGGGTTCTGCTGGGCAGCGGCCGAACAACAAACGATAAGAGCCGCGGTAAAGCTAAGCAAGAAACGAATTGCCGTTGATCGAAGCATTGGAGTCCTCCCTGATTGGTGGTGTGAAGTTAAAGCGCCAGGAAACCACTGGTTATCCTGGCGCCAAGCGTGTTTAGTCGCCATAACCGCAGGTGCATTTCCCGTGGCCGCTGCCATTCGTGTAGATCGCGCTGCACTGGTTTTGCAACCAGAAAAGCTCATTAGCACTAAGGGGAGCAGGGGCAAACTCCTCCTCCGTTTCGGCATATCCCTCGGATAAGGTCTGGATGTGAGTATCCCAAGATTGGAGTTCTTGAGCTACGTTGGCCAATTCCAAATCCGGGCGGCAAGGTCCGCTCGACGGTGTGGGTTCGGAAACAATCTTGATCACGCCATCAGAGGTGACTTGGCGGACGTTGATTGGATTCCCTAGCAAGTTCTTGTTGATGGAGAGAGTTCTTTCGCTGTCCGGTGTGAGCGTACAGCCACAGCACTCCACTTCCTGCTCATCGTTGTTCAACACGTAGATTTGGGCACAGAGGTTCCCGTCGAGCGGTTTCCCGTCCGCGTCGAGCTTGGTTACAGCAGAACCGGGGTTCACAATGTGGACGGTCCCGTCGGGAGCCGAGGTGTTCAGTGCATTGCTATAGTAGGTCAGTTGGTAGGTCAGGGACTTTTTGTACGTAGTCTGAGCAAACGAAACTGCCGCCAGAAAGACTACGGACGCGGTGAGCACGGTATAAGTCAACAAACTTTTTGTTCGAAACATGTAACTCCTCCTTGAAGTTTGGCGCTCGGTTGCAGCACGCGTGCGCGAAGCACGCGACAATGATTGTTCTCGAACTCAGTCGCGGTAACCCGATCAATTGCAAACGGTGGACGAGTTCCCGACTCCTTCGCCGCAAATCCCGGAACCGCTGCCCACGGTTACGATTCCGTAGCATTCTTCCTGCAGACTGTCCAATTCAGCCGTAGCAAGGATCGCAGTCTGGTACTCGTCCTCGGTGAGATTGCTGTCATTTTGCGCGTGAGTGCCCCACGCACGGAGATCTAGTGTGGGCACGATGTTAAGGACGTACTTGCCATTGCTGCCGATGCCGCCGCCGGTTGGGTCGCATGGAACTCCTCCAAAGACGTCGTTCGGGGCTGCGGAAACAATTTTGATGTCTCCGTTGGTTGGCGAGCGTCCATCAAAAGGATTAGAGACCAGGTTCTTGTTCAAACTGAGCTCCGCTAATCCGTCGGTGCTGATCAGGCAGCCGCAACACTCTTTCAGTTCCTGCTTGTTGTCGAACACGTAGATCATGGCGCAGAGATTGCTGGGTGGGTAGGAAGGCGCATCGGCACCCGTGTTAATGATCCTTGTCCACGCATCGGTCCCCGCACTGTTGTTCGCGTTGGAGAAGTAGTTGACCTGGAAAGTGTCATAAGGTTGTGTTTGGGCCCACCCCACGCTTGCGGTGAGAAGGCAGGTGGCAGCAACCAAGGCGATCGCAAGCCATCCGGAGTTTCCGGTTCGAAACATGGTAGTTCCTCCTGTTATGGATTACGCTAGGGAAGCCAGGGGGGAGGAGCGTGCGGCGTCCGTTCAGCGCACTCGAACTCTATCTTTATTTGTATTGTTTGCAATTCCCTGCTTTAAGTAGTGGAAAGTCCTAACCTGTCGGACTAAGTGTGGGCTTCGAGGACGGAGGCGTCGTGGTCGTATGGCGGAGAGTGAAAACGCGGCAAGCTGTAGTTAAGGCGGGCTGGAATCCCGGAAAACCGTCGAGTCGCCGTCGGGTCGCTGCTCAGGCGACCCGGGCACTCGCGGTAGCAGTGCGGGAACTAAATCTACGTTCGCAGCAGCACGTTCCGCTTCTTCTCTCCGTTCGACCGGTTGCACGTACTATCGATACCAACCATCTTTCCGATGATGCCCGACCGAGTCGACACGCCCATCTTGACCATTACAAGATGAACGAAAGCTTTGACCGTGTTGGGGCTGATGTTCATGCGTACCGCAATTTCTTTGCTGCAGAAACCCTCTGCGAGTAGTCGCATCGTTTCCTGTTCGCGCGCGGTCAAACCAAAGCGTTGTGAAATCTCAGCCACCGTGCCACCGCCGTTCGACTTTCTCTCCAGCATAAGTGCCAGTGCCGGACGAGCAGAAGCATTTGTGCCGGTATTGAGCGGGAAAGCACGGCAAAGATAGGTCCTTTTGGCGGAGCGAAACTCATTGACGAAGTTGGGCCGGGTCAACGATTTTCGGTCGATTAGAAAGGAACGGATCTTCTTTGCGAGCCAACCGCTCAAATGACCAAGCTTCTCCGGAGAATCTGGAAACGCAAGTATCTCAACCGCTTCAGAATTGGCTGCCACCAGGTTCATGAAGTCATCTACTAAGACAAGGCCTGGTCGTGACGCTACGGCATTCATAGGAATCCCCCCTTTGCAAGGCGCCTCCCACATGCGGCACCTTGCCGATAACATCGCCCACGCGGAGTCTTCCGGGTACCTTTCCTGGCTCGAACCAACTCGTCTGTTAGCCAGGCGAATCTCCGTTTCCGTCGCCATAGCCAAACAAGACTGGTGAATTCTCTTATCGCCAAAAAAGGGCCGGTCTTACGCGCGGCGATGTCCCTTGGAATAGCGCGTAAGACAATAATGGAAAGGAGAGCCTAGCTCTCCCTTGGGGAAGGGCGAACGTTAGCGTCCAGGGGAAGGGCGACGCTGGCGATGCAATGTTCGAGCATTGACAGGTCTTTTGTCAAGTCGAGCTACGCTTTTTTCTCATACCAGATAAAAAGTGCCCCGGTCTGCCTCATATGAGAATGCCCGTTTGCTGTGCGACGCCGGTCAGGGAGCGGACACCCCTCGGTTCCAAGATTTGCGAGGGAAACAAAGCGAGAGGATTCGGGTTCTACTTTCTAGGAGCGCCCGCCGGTATGCGTTCATTTCTCGTTATTTGTTTGACCGTTTGCTTCGCGGGCCTAGCGTCGGCATTCCAGCAACCGACGAATCCCTGGTCCACGGTTCCGCGGCCGCCGCACGGGGTTTCGGCTCCGTGCGACTCCAAGGCTGAGCGCCAACTTCTTGATCTTGCGAATCAGGCTCGGGCCGAAGCCGGACTCGCGCCGCTGCAAAGCGATGAAGGACTAACGCAAGCTGCGCGGAAACACTCGGAGCTCATGGCTTCGCGGAAGTTGCTTTCCCATGACTTGCCCGGTGAGCCCGCGCTGCCACAACGCTTGGCAGCCACCAGTACACTGCAATTCAGCGCGGAGGGAGAGAACGTAGGTCTCGCTCCGAGCGCAGCAGAAGTGCACCGGGGCTTCATGCGTTCACCGCATCATCGTGAGAATCTACTCAATCCCGACTACAACGTGGCCGGATTTGCCGTCGTCCGCAACGGAAACACGATTTACGCGACCGAGGATTTCGGACACGGTCTGCCGAGCCGCTAGTCAAGGCTCGCCATGTTCTTGTTCCCATTACTGCCTTCGCCGGGGCGCATTCTTAAGTGCAGCTATTCGTTCGGTTCGGTGTAACGCCGAGGAGGCGGAAGAATCGGCGATCCGCTGACCGCGATCGGAAATATTCTCTCTGCGGATTTGCCATCGAGGCCTTCAGCCGTGAACCGCACTTTGTAGTTGCCGGCTGCAGTGTAGGTATGGGTTGGAATTGCGCCATCGGCGGCCACTCCATCGCCGAAATCCCAATGATAGGCTAGCGCGGGCGTTCCGTCTTTGGACACAGTGCCGGAGAACTCAATTTCTTCCCCAATCTTTGCTTGAGTCCGCACTTGAAAGGCAATCGAAGGTGCGGCGATCGGAATCGAAGTATCGATAATTTTGATCAGCTTGACTGAGTGCGCGGGTTGATTGTCCAGGCGGAGCGTTTCGTGGTCCATCGCTAACGGCTGATCTTGCGCGAAAGAATCGGATAATTTGTAGGGATGCCCTGTTGGGAGGTTTAAATCGGAAAGAGTGAAAGTGTGAGAACTCGGCCGCTCCGACCAGTTAAAGACTGCCAAAATTGACTGACGGTGGTCTTCATGCAGGAGAAAAACGCTCGGTTGCTCATCCTTATCTGCATAAGTCAGGAGATCTAGAGGCACAGCAGCGCGTCCAAGTTTCGCCATTGCAAGCAAATCAGGATTCTTGACCAATGCCACACGGTCCGGATCACTGCCCAGTGTTGGGAGGTCGTCACCAATTTCGAACATTCCTCCAGAAACTGCCGACAGAGCGATCGAGACCTGAGCGTCACTCAAGGTAAGGGGAGCTTGAATGGTACGTTCTTCAATGAACTGCCGGGAAACCGTGAACGCATCCGGGTCAGAGATGAAAAAGTTGCGATGCATGTAATAACGCGCTGCGATTCCTGGCTCCGCTTCTTTGCTGCGGAGAAATGAATGACCGGTATCCTGGGATGTCCGGCCTTCATCAACCAGACCAACCGGGTTCAACATCGGACTCCCGTCTTTATCGAGGAGTACGTCTTCGCCGACTGCCTTGCGGATAATCTCGAGCCCGATGCGCTGGGCTTCAAGTGCGGTCGTATTCGGGCGGTGGTAATAACCCTCGATCGCGGTATTGTCCATGAAGTCGAGCTTGATGTAGCGCACGCCCCATTCCCGGACCAGTGTGCGATAGGTCTGCCGAAGATATTCCTGGGCGTCAGGATGAGTGACGTCCAGGACGAACAGGCGTTCGCCATCCACCTCCTCGGCTGTTGCGATGGAAATCGGATCGCCATGTGCGTTGTGCAGCAGCCAATCTTTATGGTGCTCGTAAACCCAGGCCCGCTCGGCCACTTCAAAGGGAGCCGTCCAAATTCCCACCTTCAATCCCAATCGGCAAATACGGCGAGTAAGATCCCACATGCCGCCGGGAAATTGAGAGGCATTGGGCGTCGTGTATTCGCCGCGAGCGTACCCGTACCCCATGTCAAAATGAAAATAGTTGTAGCCCAGATCTTTCAAGTTCTCGGCCAGCCACTGAGCGTTCGTGAGCGTAGCGCCCTGCGTGATCTTTGCGTAAAAAGCCGTCCAACTCCACCATCCAAGCATATTGTCTGGGCTGATGCGGCTGTGATGCAGCTCTCGAATCGCGGCGCCGTAGTTATCGAGTTGCGAATGATAGTCTCTTCCGACAGCAAACATCACACGTTCTGAAGCAATTGATTCGCCTGCTGAAAGGGGAACGTTGAGTTCAATCAGATTTTCCGCCGGCCCTTCTCGCAGAACAGATTCAGCGTCGGTTGCTTGTATCTCAGTAGTTCCAGTCGAATCGACCGTATACGAACCGATGCTGGGGCCATCCGGTGATGAAGATTGCGCCTGCAAATGAATGATGGTGAGGAAGCGATTGGAAGTCAGAGCTCCCACAAACAGACTCTCCGTGCTCTCCCGGTTGTAGACAAGTTGGCTGCCCACAGCCCGGTGCATGCCCTTGAGAGCTTTTCCTAAATCGTAAATCTGCAACGGCGGCCAATCCTCGCTGAAGCTGTCCGAGAGGACTCGATCGCTCTTCTCGGTGCCACCGAGATCGATAATTTTGTTGCCGACGGCCTCGACGCTTCGGATACTTTGGACCGTTAGCGCCTTGCCCGTGTGATTTTGTACTTCAGTCTCGATGACACCGAATGCTCTTCCGTCATACATCTGGAGTGTATAGGCGAGATCAGGCAGATTTGAAAGCCCCGACGAAGTGACGGATATTTTCTTGCCGTGCCCAAGAGCATCCTCAAAATTCGATTGTGATATCTCATGTTTCGGATAGTCAGTTGATTTAAGCCACTTGTGTTCGATCTCCGCTGCTACTCTTGCGTGAATGACGCTGTTCCCTCCGTTTCCGGTTTGGATTTCATAGGTTCCGTCACTCGGCTGAACGACCACGGATAAGCCCTCGATATGAGCCGCTACCTGAGAGGCCCGAGCCGGGTCAGAAGAGCCCAGGCAAGCTTCAACCAGGATCAACATGCAGGCTATCGCCATGAAGAGATTTGTAGTCTGGACTGGACGGATTTGTCCCACCAATTGTTTGGGGACCCGAAAATCACGAAAAGTATTACTAATCATGAATTGCTCCTGTTACAGCAGGATCTTGATGCAGCCTCACGCGGAATCTTGGCTCGGGTTGAACGGGATCGGGATCCGATAAACCCACTTCGCCCAATACCTGGAAAGCCTGCGCCGCAATCTGCCCCGAATCCGGAGTGAGTCCATGCGTCACTTCCAATCCGTATTGGTCTGCCTGGTGCTCCAAATACCGCCTGGAAGCTGAGTCGGCCTGCCGAGTGTTGGTGAAACATCGCCATAGGGCTCAGAACAGCTTTGCATACTCAGCTTTGGCCTGCTTGAAGATAGGGATGTCCGGGTCGGCGTCGTTCCACAGCGTAAGGAAATCCTGATAAGCGGATTTCGCTTTAGTCCCATCACCCGACAACGCGTAAGACCTGCCGAGTTGCAGGTGTGCCACGGCGCCAACAGGATCGCAGATAACGAGTCCTCGGTGATCGAGAATTTTCTGGAATTGCGCAGCGGCCTCAGCGCCTTGATGTGCGGCCAGATAGGCCAAACCGCGGACATAGGCCGGGTAGAGATTACCGGCGCCCAAAAGGAATTCAGAACCGCCCTCGATCGGACTCCCGCCCTCATAAGAAATTGCAGTTTGCAGCAGTTCGACAGCCCTGGACGGTTGGCTGTGGTTCAACGCCAGAAGTGCGCGTAGTGTCGGCACGTATGTGAATTGGACGATTGTGTCCCCTGGCAAGCGCCTTGAGAGGTCTTCCGTTAGCGCTTGAGATCGAGAAGAATCTCCCGCGAGAACGAGCGCAAAGCCGGCGACGTACTCCACATCCCGGCCCTTTGAAAGCTCAAGTGCGTCCACGGCTCTCTGCCTCGCGATGGATACATTTCCGAACAGGGCTTCCCGCACTGCCGCATCCGCTTGGTAAAGCGCCTCCGTTTCCCGCCGGTCCGCTTTCCGAGCCAAATCCGCTGCCCGCCGTGACATTTTCCTGGCATCTTCCAAGTGACCGGAATACGCCGACACGAACCCTTCGGCGTTAGACATCCAGTCATCCACGCCGGGCTTTTCCCGAGACTGAGCGGCCTCCCGCTCCATTCCCGTCTTGTCGTCTCTCAAGAAGGCAATGACGAATCGCTGGACATGGAAATCAGGGATTTCAAGTTTTCGCTGGAACGCTTGCTGTAGGGTATTTTCCGCTTCAGCCGTGCGCTCTAGCGCAAGATAGCTGGCGGTAAGAATGCTATATCCTATGGAAAAGTCCGGGTCGATTCCTAAGGCCGTCTTGGCTTCCTCGACCGACTTCTCATACTTGCCCAGTTGAGGGTAAATCCCACCTGACAACAGCGCGTGAGGCAACCACGCACGAGGATAAGCTTGCACCCACAAGTCGCAGGACTGCTGGGCTTTCTCCCGGTTTCCCGTAACCTGCAATTCGTAGTTAACAGAAATAAAGAACTTCTCCTGATCGCTGGCGCGATCTCGCAGTTCATACGCCTTGCTGGTATTTTTCGCAGATAGAGTAGATTCTCCGATGTCGCCGTACATGCGGCCGAGCGCCGCGTAGGCACTGGCGAAGTTGGGGTCAATCTCGACGGCCCGACTGAAAAAGGGTACGGCGGCCGCCGCCCCAGAAGAATAGGAAACCTGCCAGCCCGCGCTGTACGCTTTCAAGGCTTCGAGTGAGGGTGTCGTGGCCTCGGCGAGAGGTGTGTCATGGCTCTTAACCGTGGAGAGCGATTCACCAACCCGGGTTCTGAACCTGCTTGCGATTTGGCTCAAGGCGTTCAGAACGTCTTCTTTTCTTGCGGCCTGCACCTGCTCCTCGTCCAAAACATCTCCAGTGCGGCAGTCCTTTGCGCGTAGCGTCAACACGTACTGGGTCCCCAGGCTTGCAATCGAACCGTCGAGTACGGCCGCGCTTGCAGTTCGTTCGCAGATTTCCCGGGAGACTTCCGGGGTAAGGCGTGCGTCGGCTGGCTTGGCCATCAGCTTCAGCATTTGCTGGATGCGCTCGTCTGAGATAAGGCTGAGAAAAGGCGACTGCTCAAGTTGCACTGCCATGCCTTGCCGCAGCGTTCCGTCAAATACGGAATCGCCCGTCGTGTTGCTGAAGTCGGCAAGGACAATGGTGTCTTTGTCCGTGAGCTTCGGTGCGCGGTGGAGATAGAAGTAACCACCGAATGACAACGCCAGCAACGCCACGATAGCGGGAACAATCAGCTTCCAACGCATTCCAGTACCCGCTGGGGGCCCGGTCGTTGCGGCCGAACTCGAAGCCGGTTGCTCCTTAGTTGGCGCTTTAGCGGATGGGACCGCGACCTCGGATATCTGTCCAATAAATCGGTAACCTCGACCCGTGACCGTCTGGACAAAGCGCGGTTGTTCCGAGTCGTCTTTCAGGATTTGGCGGATTTTCCGGATCGCCGTATTGATCGCGTTATCGGTATCAAGGAAGACGTTCTTGCCCCAAAGCTTTTCGATGATCTCTTCCCGTGTCACCAACTGGCTCCGCCGCTCCACCAGCAGGAACAAAACTTCCATGGGAATCCGTTCCAGCTTCAGCGTGCGTCCAGAACGTCGCAACTGGTAGGCGCGAAGGTCCAGTTCAAAATCTTCAAATCTGACGAGGTCTGCAGCCACGGTCGAGCTCTCTACCCATTAGGCCGTATTTCTATCCCTTCTCGGACAATCCATAAGACCTGACGGTTCAGCATGTTAAAGCTACAGAAGAATACACCTTAGAACACAATTCTCCAGACCTTCTCCATTGCCACAACGAAACAACCGCAGCATCATGCGCTCGATTTGTTGCAAAAAAGGAGGCAACATGAAGACCAGAATCGCAATTTCCATCTCGGCAGCGACCCTATTGTCCGCTCTGGCAGCCCCGGTTTGTCTGCCGGCACAAGAACCATCAGCTCGACACGAAGCGAAGCCTGCTCACTATCGAGTTATTGATCTCGGCACCTTGGGAGGAACGTTTGGCGTAGCTTATGGCATCAATAACGCAGGCAAAGCGGGCGGGGGCGCGACCCTCGCCAACGGCAATCAACACTCCTTTCTGTGGACGCTTAGCGGAGGCATGCATGATCTCGGAACCCTCGGGGGACCCAACAGCGCCGCCGGGGCGCCCAACAGCCGAACCCAGCTTGCGGTCCTCTCCGATACGACCACGACGGATCCTTTCGGTGAGAACTTTTGTGGCTTCGGTACCGGCCTCATCTGCCTCGGCGCAGTCTGGCAAAAAGGCGCCATGTCTGCGCTACCCACTCTTGGCGGCAATAACGGGGCGGCCATCGGGATCAACAATCGGGGGCAGATCATGGGCTATGCCGAGAACGACACGAAGGATACAGCCTGTCCAGCGCCCCAGGTTCTCGACTATGAAGCCGTGATTTGGGGACCCCAGCCCGGTCAGATACGGGAACTTCGCCCGCTGCCAGGAGATACTGTCGGATTTGCCCTCGGTATCAACGACAAGGGCCAGGTCGTCGGCGCGTCGGGCTCTTGCGCAGATACTCCGCTTGTTCCTCAGCCGATCGGGCCGCACGCTGTGCTTTGGGACAACGGCTCACCTATCAACCTCGGTAGTCTCGGAGGTCAGCTAATAAGCACTGGCGCCGCCGTCAACAACCGCGGTGAAGTTGTTGGTGCCTCGGACCTGCCCGGCGACCGAGCACTGCATAGCTTCTTGTGGACCCGGAAGGCCGGCATGCGGGATCTCGGCACGCTTCCCGGCGACGTCAACAGTTTGCCCGGAGCTACAGGCGGAATAAATAACCGGCAACAGGTGGTGGGCTGGTCCTGTAACAAGGCAGGCAAGTGCCGCGCCTATCTGTGGGAAAACAACGTCATGACCGACCTGAATTCGCTTATCCCCGCCCATTCATCGCTGCACCTGGTGATCGCCTTCGCGATCAACGACAACGGAGTGATCGTGGGCCAGGCCGTGCAGAAGAGGACGGGCGCAATCCACGCTTTCCTGGCCACACCGTCGCGCAACCCTGAACGGTGAGGGCGAGGCGACTTAATCGACCACTAGGACTTGGAAACCGCCGGGCCAGGGGCGGCGGTTTCCTTCCTACAGGCAGAAACCATCACGTCAAGGCACGAAATCAAGGAACCGTTCCGGAGGTCTTCGATGTCAACAATGGTGACAGCTCGCAGGCAGACGTCGTGGTTGTGTCCAAAATATTTGCTGTTTACTGCCATCCTCCTGATGTTGGCCTACGTCATCCCTCACGACGAGAGTTTTCTAGTGCATTCGAACGATCCGATATGGCAGCACTACGAACCCTTTGAGTGGTGGCTGTTGCCACACGGGGTCGCCGGCGCATGCGCTCTGCTGCTGGGTCCGATGCAGTTCTCCGACCGGCTTCGCAACCGTTTTAGACAGCTTCATCGGGTAGTCGGCCGAATCTATGTCGCCGGTGTATTCGTGGCCGCGCCCCTCGGCTTTTACATCCAGTACTTCCAGGAACGCATGGGCGATCCCCGATCTTTCAGTATCGCCGCCGCGGCGGACGCCGTTCTGTGGATGACTACTACCGGCATTGCGATGATCTTCATTCTCAAAGGGAAGGTTCAGGAGCACCGGCAATGGATGACTCGCAGCTTTGCGGTCGCACTAGTTTTCCTTGAGGGTCGAGTGATCGGCGGTGTGACCGGATGGGAGAATCTCGACGTCCATGCGAACGAAACCATTGTTTGGGCCTGCCTTGCCTTCTCGATCCTTTCGGCGGATCTTGTGCTTCAGTGGCAGGAAGGGGGCGCCAGCGCTCGGTGTCGCATTAGCGCCGATCAAGTTCCCTCTGAACTTCGGGAAGGCGGCGGACCATCCCGTTAATTATCCAGAAACGGGCTTCGGCGTCAAGGGCGACGGCTACGAAGCCGACTCCTCGAATGCAGAACTACATGGTATCTCAGCCTCGGCGCACATTCAGCCAGACGGCGATGGCACTGCAATTCGCGAGAGCGGAGAAGTCATCGGTCGCACTCGCTTTTTTGGGAAAGTTATGCCGGCACGTTTGGCCAACGCATGGGCGAACATTCGCGAGCATGGACACTGCCGCCTACGGTTTTCGGAATCACTCATTTTACAAACTTTCCAATTGTCATAGGGGAACGGTCAAGGTGCGAGCCTGAGAAAACAGGCCGACCCAAAGGAGCTTCCCGAGTTCCCGTAGGGCTGTTACCCATCATTGTAAGGTCGAACCTGATCTCCCCGATTTCGTATTTATTCACAAAACTCGCAAATCCCGTCTTGTTGATGGCAGAGTTCATGCTCTCACAGTGTCAGGGAAATAACTGTTTTCGGACCGTGCTCTTTCTCTGAAACGCAGGAGTCTTTCGGGCGAGAGCTCGAGATCCCAGACTGGAGCGGGTCAAAGGAAAGCTACACAGCGACGAATTCAAATCAACGGAGGAGAACGTTATGAGGCTACAGCGATTTTGCAGACTGATGAGTGTGCTGCTTCTGGCCGCGGGCCTGGCAGCGGCGCAAGACACGATCACTTTCGAGGCACCCGGAGCAGGCACGGCGGCGGGACAAGGTACGCTTGCGCAGGGCATCGATTTCCTGGGTACAACCTTTGGCTATTTCATCGACGGAAGCAGCGTGGCGCATGGTTTCCTCCGGGTCTGGAACGGTTATTTCGTAACCTTCAGCGCCCCCGGGGCGGGCACCGGAGCGGGACAAGGTACGTTTGCTTCCAGCCTGAATCCCGAAGGCACCATTACGGGATACTACATCGACGGAAATGGCGCCATGCACGGTTACCTGCGGAATTTCTTCGGCAACTTCACCACCTTCGATGCTCCCGGCGCCGGCACTGGGGCCGGACAGGGCACCTTGTCTGCCAACATCAACCCGGAAGGCACGGTCGCCGGATATTATTTTGATTCCAGCGGCGTGGCGCACGCTTTTGTGCGGTCGCGGGAGGGTTCCATCGTTACCTACGAAGCTCCGGGAGCGGGGACCGGCGCAGGTCAGGGCACGGGCACAGCAACAACCATCGGGTTAAACCCGGATGGAACGATCACGGGCGCGTACATCGACTCCAATAACACTTTGCATGGCTATGTTCGCGCTCCGGACGGGACCATCACTTCGATCGATGCTCCGGACGCGGGCAATGGTCCCGGCCAGGGCACTGATACGGACGGGCTCAATTTCGACGGTATTATTCCTGGGGTGTACTTTGACTCAAACAGTGTGTTGCACGGCTACGTGCGCGCCCTGGACGGGACGTTTACCGAGTTCGACGTCCCCGGGGCGGGCACCGGCGCTGGCCAAGGCACGCTTCCGCAGGGGCTGAATGCGGAAGGGGCCGTCACTGGGAGCTACACTGCCTCCAACAGCGTAAGCCACGGTTTTGTGCGCTCTCCACGCGGCGCCATTACGACCTTTGACGCGCCGGGAGCCGGGACCGGCGCCGGTCAGGGCACATTTCCGCTGCTGAACAATCCCGAGGGGGCGATCACCGGATACGAGATTGATTCGGGCGGCGCGTATCACGGCTTCCTGCGAAGTCCGAGGGGCCGCTAGCAACAAACCCTGGTGGCGCGAGTTCTACCGATGTAAAGGGCTCGCGCCCGCTTGCGGTGTGAGCTTATGGCTCGGCGTTAGCAGCGCACAACGCCGATAAAAAACGCGCGAACCACGGAACTTAGTCGGTGAGGGCGGTGCCTGTTCCCATCCAGAACCGGGCCAGCGACTTGAGATTGTTCTTATAGGTGCGGGTGACGGTGTATTCTTTGCCGCCCTTTACCCGGAGTTCGTACTCTCCGGTGGCGCAGGGGCGGATCTCCTGCACGAAAGTAGAATTCACCAGTACCGATCGATGAATGCGAACGAATCCGTATGGCTTGAGCTTCTCGGCAACGGTTGAGATCGACTCCCGCAGCAGATACGAACCAGCCTCCTGCTGCAGCAATACATAATTGCGCTCGGCCTGGACGGCGATCAGATCATAGGGGTCGATGAAGACAATCCTGCCATTGGTCCTGATCGCGATCTTGGATGAACTCTGCGGGGTCAGTGTCTTCAGATGAGGGATCAACTCGATTAATCTCGCTGCCCGCTCGCCCGCCGACCGTCGAAGGGCGAAGTCCAGCGCCTGGTTCACACGCTCACTGGAAAACGGCTTCAGCACGTAATCGACGGCATGTTTTTCGAAGGCTGCCAGGGCATGCTGCGCATAAGCGGTCACGAGAACCACTGAAGGGAGCGGGCGCTGGGATTTCTGCAGGCGATCTAGTAATTCAAGTCCCGAAAGCTCCGGCATGCTGATGTCGAGCAACAAGACGTCGTAGCCGTCTTTGGAGAGATATTCCTGAGCTTCGATGGCATCACACGCGGAATCGAAACGCTCCACATCGGGGCGGCTAGCCAGAATCTGGGCAAGGGCGGTGCGGGCAAGAGGCTCGTCATCAACGATGAGAACGCGCATAGTCGTTCTCCTCGAGGACCGATTGTAGTTGCTGAACCTGCACGCCGGCCGGCTGCGAATTCAAAGCCGGAAACGTCAAACTGGCAGTTGCTATGCAGTTATCGGCCATAGTGAAGTGCAGGCTGGCATCGCCCGAATAGAGATACTTGAGGCGAGCTTCTACATTTCGCAGTCCCACGCCGGTTCCGTTGGATGTCTTGCTGCCGGCGCTGTTGCGCACCTGAACCTTGAGCCGTCCGCCGCTTACCGTAGCCGCAACTTCAATCCACCCCGGCTCGCGGGATGACGCGATTCCGTGACGAACGGCATTTTCCACCAGCGGCTGGAGAATCATTTGTGGCACAAGAACGAAAAGTGTTTCCGAAGCGACCAGCCAATCCACCTTGAGCCGGCTCCCGAAGCGCATCTTCTCGAGGTCGAGATATTCTCTGGCGAACTTCAGTTCACTCTCCAGAGGGATCAGGTCTGAGCTGCCGCGGTCCAGCGTGGTGCGCAGCAGGTTGGATAGCCTGATAATCATGGCCTTGGCGCTGCGGGCGTCAGTCTCAATCAGTGTGGCAATCCCATGCAGGGTATTGAACAGAAAATGGGGATGGAGTTGCATCTTCAGCGCTTGTAATTCACTCGCAGCAAGCGCCTGCTGGTACTCGAATCTCTCCCGCTCTTCTTTGCGCAAACGTTTCAAGTATTCATAACCGTGTGCCGCCACAACGATTGCAATATATACGAATGTGTCGTCGGCAAACGCGGATCGAACAACTTCAAGCCATGACTGGAGAGAACGCGAAACGTAAGGTGGAATCACTAGCCACGCGATTGCGGTATGGAGTAACACAAACGGCACCGCTCCAAGTCCCCACAACAGCGCGTATCGCACACGGTTGGTCGAAAAAGGAAGGTATTTTTTCACCAGGAAAAAGATAGGTGGCGTCCACAAAGCTAGCGCGAAGGCGCGAGCCCCTGCCTGTACCAATAATCCGAGGAACGAGAACCAAAGATGATTTCGATCCAAAGGACTATACTGCAGCCCCATCAGAACCGAGAGGCCATACCAAAAAGCGATCGACATTACGTAGGCCCGGACGATTGGACGCAGACGGCGCGAATACATGGGGCTCATTTTACTCCTTGGTGACCTGGCCCTCGATAACTGGACCACACAGAATGAGGTTTCTCCAAAACCGAAAACGCGAAACGCACATGAAAAGCACACGACACAGCGACAGATGTGTCGTCGGGAAAAGCGTTTTTCCAGATCATCCCCGACCATTTGGCATCGCGAGGAATCGCCCAAGCGCGCCAATGCAAAAGCTGCGCCAGATTCGACGATTACCAACCCATTTGGCGCATCCGCTCAAGAATGAGCGCGCTATAGTTATTCATGCGCTCCGGCCGTCGCTTCAGGGGAGCCGGCAGAATCGCGGCGAGCCGTGCAGCTTGTTCGCGGCCGACATTCCGAGCCTCGGTCCCGTCGTAGTAACGACAAGCGGACTCCGCACCATAAATACCAGGGCCCCATTCGACCACGTTGAGGTAGATCTCTAGAATGCGCCGCTTGCCGAGGACGAGTTCGGCCACCGGTACCAGTGTGAACTCCGCTCCTTTGCGGAGGATAGAGCGGCCGGTTCCGAAAAATAGGTTCTTTACAAGTTGTTGCGTAATAGTGGAAGCACCGCGAGTGCGGCCGCCCTCCAAATCGTCTTCGGCAGCGACTTCGATCTGGTGCCAATCGAACCCATGGTGCTGGTAGAAGCGCGCATCTTCGGCGGCGACAACAGCGTGCTGGAGATGGGTCGAGATTTGGCTGAGCGGAATGAATTTGTAGCGTTCGTGATACGGCGTGCGGTGAATCCAGGCCTGCAAGTGGCGCTGGATGTGCACCGCGGTTGTCGGTGGGTCGATCCACCGGGCGGTCACAAGGGTCAGCGCGGCAAGCGACCAAAGAAGCACCACGCCGATGACAAGCCATCGAAGAAAGGATCGAAGGGAGCGCGTACGAAGCGGGGCCTTGGGGCGTGTGTCTGGCTTTTCGGTCACATCTCAGAATAATAGCCCGGGCTGGCTTGCTGCTTACGCCTGACCTTGCGCGCGAACATAGAGCGCTGCGGCCTGCGCGCCACGCGTGCCAAAGTCCCTTGGTCCTGAATCACATCGAGCCCCGCTACAAAGATGGAGTGGGATTACTGCCGAGATGTCGGTTTTCGCCAGTGACCAGCCCGTCACACATCAGGATCAATTTGCCGGGAATTACTAACAGCGCACGATGTTTGGTGATTGGATCCCCTTGGTGGCATTCCGGGTATCCACCACTAGTTGCGCCTCGCGCACGAGGCGCTGGTAGTCGTAGGCCGAGTGGTCGGTCACAATGAGGACGCAATCGTACTGGCCCAAATTGTCCAAGCTGACGGATTTCATTTGCAGGTCATACTTTCGGCCCCGGCCGACGAATGGCAAAAAGGGATCGTTATAGCTAACTTCGGCGCCCTGCTTTTGCAACAGCTCGATGATGGTAAGAGACGGCGACTCGCGCAGATCGTCGATGTCCTTCTTGTAAGCCAATCCCAAGATCAGGACCTTCGACCCATTTAAGGCTTTCCGTCGGTCGTTCAATGCCTGAGCTGCGGCGCTCACGACGTGATAGGGCATCGCCAAGTTAATCTCCCCGGCCAGTTCGATGAAACGAGTGTGGAAATCGAACTCTTTCGCCTTCCAAGAAAGATAAAATGGATCCACTGGGATGCAGTGCCCGCCCAGACCCGGTCCCGGATAGAATGCCTGGAATCCAAAGGGCTTGGTCGAAGCTGCGGCAATGACCTCCCAGATATCTACTCCCATGCGCAGGCATAGCATCTTGAGTTCGTTTACCAGAGCGATGTTCACGCATCGATAGATATTTTCCAGTAGCTTAGTCATCTCGGCCGCCGCCGGAGTGGAGACCGGAACCACACGATTGAAGATCGCGCCGTAAAGAGACGCAGCCGCCTCCGCTGCCTGCTGATCCAGCCCGCCGATTACCTTGGGAATATCGCGGCGTGCGACCGTCTGATTTCCCGGATCCTCACGTTCGGGAGAAAAAGTAACGAAGAAGTCGCCTGGCCGGTCGTTCCGGCTCGCCTTCAATCCGTCGGCGTTACCTTTCTCTAGTATTGGCACTAACACTTCTTCCGTTGTTCCCGGATATGTCGTGCTCTCGAGTATGACGACGTGTCCGTCGCGCAGGTGGGGAGCAATCGACTCCGCCGTTCCTGTGATGTAGCTCATGTCCGGCTCATGATATTCATTAAGGGGCGTAGGCACGCAGATAATAATCGCGTCCATCTCGCGCAGCCGCTTAAAGTCAGCCGTTGCCGAGAAGCCATGCGTTCGTGCCGCTTGAATCTCCGGAGGCAGTATGCGGTGAATATACGATTCGCCCTTCTCGAGGGCGGTCACCTTGCGGGCGTCGATGTCGAAACCGGTTACGGCAAATTTCTGATCACTAAACAATAAGGCCAGGGGCAACCCTACATATCCCAGCCCGATGATTCCTACTCGGGCCGTCCGGTTCTGAACTTTGTTGTTAAATTGTTCCGAGAAAGTTGGAGAAGCTGCATTCAATTGGCTTGGCATATGAATTTCGATATTAGGAACCTACAGTATTAGATCCTGCGGTTGTTCACGCTTTTTCCGGCGAGGACAGGAAAGCTTTTCTTGATCACGCAACTGAGAGAAAACCTCGTGAACTACCTTTGACCAAAGCGCTCGCCTCTGAACCTCAATTCTTGGCATCCTTGTCGGACATCATAGGAAGTATCCAGCTGCCAGTCAATGTTCACTTCCGGACTGTCCCAGGCACCGTAAGCAGAAGATCATTCCGAGAGCCGTCGCGAAGGGTATTTCTTTAGATCGGTAAGGGATCTGCAGCTGAAAAATCGGCGAAGGATGGACGGCAATTTGCGATCGATGGAAAGGCCCCAAGTTTCGACATAACAGGTCGTGGCGGCCATGACGCTGCAACGCGCGGGGTTGCCGCGTCTCACCTATTGACCTGATCGTGAGAGTAAATGGCCTTGCATCAAGCGCGAATCACGAGACTCTGGGCCGAGTGCTTTACTCGGTTGGCTGATCGTCGGCAGTATCTTCCGCTTGTTCTTCGACTTTTTGCCAGCTGGAATCGGGATTGTATTCCGTCCAACTCTTGGCATGGGCCTCGGTCTTTTTCCCGAGGTCTTTCTGATAGACCACTCCATCCGTGCCAACGACGAATGTCATCACCCCAGACGACCTGTATTCCGCAGGATAGGCCACAAAAGCGAAGCCCACAGTCATTTTGCCATTGACGATGTAGTTCTTCGCCCCGCCGGGAGCAGCTTTTCCTTGACGCGTGAGAATGCGGTAAAAGTAGCCGCGGAAAGGAGTCGGGGCTCCGTTTTGGTCCTTTGGGTACCCCTCGGCGACAGCGGAGGCGACAAGGGGGCCAATCGGACTCTTGGGTTCGCCGTCTGCGGCCTTCCAATAAAGGCCATCATGTTGTCCTTCATCACTGAAGATTTTCTGCGCGTACTCGTTGTGCTGCGAAGCGTAGTATTCTTTTTGCGCCGCCGCCAGTTGCCGGCAAACTACGATCGTCGACATCTCATTGCGCCCGATGCGCCGGAACAAAATTTCTTTCTTGGCCGCACCCGTGTCGAAATACCACACAGTCCCTTTGTTCACCAGTGGAATTGGCGTAGGCCAATTCTCGGCGCCAATGTAGAGAGTGACCGTTCCATCCGGTTCTCTCAGCAGACGGTGCATTTCCTCATATTTCTTTACGAAGATAGCGCGGTTGTTGCTGTCCTCGGTGTCGTCTCCCGAGGAAACGATTTGCTTCTCGTCTGGTCCAAGGATCTCCAGCATGGCTTTTTCGTCATTGTTCCGGGTAGCCACGAATAGCGCATTGCTTGCTTCCTCCGCGGACGAAAATGTTTTCTGTCCTGATTGTTGCGCCATCGAACGAACGGACAAGCATCCCGTCAAAAGTAAAGCGGCCACAGCTAGCTTAGGCAGATCGGATCCAGGAAGTCTGTCGAATCTCAACTTCGTTCGCAGCATATAACTCTCTCCATTTGCAAATTTATGAAGTCACAAGGATGAAGTAACCGCCATCAGCGCCGGCCACCACCACCGCCTCCGCCATGAAAGCCACCGCCTCCGCCGCCTCCGTGGAAGCCTCCGCCACCGAAGCTGGCGTTGCCACGCGAGGAGAAACTCCGGACCTGCCCGCCACGGTCGTAGCCACTGAAGGCTCCTGAGTGAACTCCGCTCTGCCCGCCGTGCGGTTCCGCATATCCTCGCGCAGCCTGGCTATTTCCGCTCTGTCCGCCGTGCGGTTCCGCGTATCCCCGTGCAGCCTGGCTATTTCCGTTGAATGGTCTAGGCACTGCTCCCGGGTGGTTGTAAACTCCCCCGCCGTAGGCTCCGTGTCCGCTGTAGCCGTAAGGTCCACGTCCTGCACGGTAGAAATTGTTTCGGTTGTAGAACGTTCTACTCCCGGAGTAGTACCGGTTGCCGCCATAGACTGGATATCCGCCATGCCAATTGAATCCCCAATGCGGCCAGCCCCACCCATAACCGCCGAACCAGCCAATTCCAAATCCAAATCCGAACGAAAGGTACGGCCCACCAAACCAGATGCCAGGGTACGGGTACCATCCGGGCCAGGGATAGATTGGTCCTCCGTAAACCAGCCACGGGTCATATGCGGGAACGTAAACAACATCGGGAGTAGCCGGTTGAATGATGACAGTCGAGCCTTGCGTTGTCACAGTCTGCTGCGGGGTGGTTTTCAGATTGCCGGCATCTTCTGCCCGCTTGCGCATCACCTGCACGGCATCCATTACATCTTGTTGCTGGTTGTAGTAAGCGTCGCCGAGCGATGACGTCCAGGAGAGGTTCTTGTCCATATTTCCAAGAACGCTTGGAAACGCCGTGAGCGCCTTGACGCTCGGATCCCAGGGTTGCTGGTCCACAGCTTTACCCAACGCGTCGCCCTTCAAATCAGGATTGGCCTGTACCCATCTATCCGCCTCGACCACCTGTTCGGGGAATGTAGATGCGGCCAGGATTTGCGCCACCAGCGAATCCGGATACAGCGCAATCGGAGCTACCAGTTGCTGCAACTGCGCGGGAGTCTGGGGTGTGTAAGGAGGCGCCTGCGCCGAGCCTTGTCCGCCTTGCACAGTAGCTTGAGCGGGCGGCGCTTGAGTCTGTGGGTCTTGATGCGCCAAGAGAGTGTGCGGCCAAGTCGCGAACAAAACAGTCAACGACAACAGAGCGACTGAACTTTGCTTGAACAATTCATGCCGTGCGAACCCTGCTGCGCGTCCGAGAATGTTCATGTTCCTGAACCTCCATGCAAAACCGTCCGCTACCTAGTTAGACGCAACGATTTGGCGCGCCGTTGCAGAATCGTGCAAGCGGAGCGACGAGCCTGGCGTCGGGCCGTGAACCGTGTTACAAATCGGGCATAACGTCAATGAAAATCGCCACCGCTTTGAGACGCGGGATACGTGCGAACTTCGTACTGTATCGATGAATGTCACTCTATCCATCGATGAACGGCTGGTCGCCGAGCCTGGAAGAAGGCAGAACGCCCTGGGCAAGAGCCTCGATCAGCTGATTCGCGATTACCTGCAACAATTCCATCGACCAGCTGACTCATTGAGCGCTATATCCCTGTAAAGCTCTCGCGATCCGCTCGCTTGCGCGACCGTCCCACAATGGTGGGATGGATCCCTTCTTAGCTCCTCCCTCGAGAATCTTCGTCAACTCGGAGTCAAGCAGCCGCCGGTCCTGCCCAACCAGAACGTTTGTCCCCATGTCGACCGTCACCGGACGCTCGGTATTATTTCGCATAGTCAGGCACGGGACTCCCAAGTAAGTCGTTTCCTCCTGGACGCCACCCGAGTCAGTGATGACCACTACCGCGCGGCGCTGTAACGAGAGGAATTCGATGTAAGGTAA
>DATHPO010000015.1:0-6826 GCA_035483835.1 Terriglobales bacterium | reverse complement strand
TGCGCTACTTCGCGGCACACATCGCGAACCGCGCGTTCGTCGTCGACGATCACCAGATTTAACAAGTTCGCCGCTTCAAGCTGCGGCGGATTAAACGCGTGGGCGATGGCGCTGGTCATAGGGATTTACCTTTTCCTTTCGCTTTCCTCGGTCCTTGAATTTTCCGATTCGGAGCAGGGCTGATCTTGTTCCCAACTCCGGGAACATTGGGCAGTAGGGATTTCGCTTCAACTCGGGGCAGGTGCACAAGCACCCGCGTGCCTCTTCCGGCCTCGCTTTCAACTTCGATCCTGCCCCCTTCGTGAGTCACAATTCGATGGACCGTGGCCAGTCCCAGTCCATTTCCTTTTCCCGGTTTCTTAGTGGTAAAGAAAGGCTCGAACAGACGGGAAAGGGTATCCGCGCCCATGCCGCAACCCGTGTCGCAAACTGCAAACGAGACCCAGGAATCGCAAAATTGGTTGCGCGCGTCGCGTTCCATGATCGGCCCATCGCAGTTTCGCGTGCTCAGCGTGACCCGGCCGCCCTCAGGCATGGCATCGCGCGCATTCAATACCAGGTTCAGGATGATCTGCTGTGCCTGAGCGAGATCGATCTTTACCAAACCCAGGTCATCGGCGAGCTCGGACACCAGTTCGATGTTCTCGCCAATCAGGCGCATGAGCAGATTACGGACCTCGCAGATAACATCATTCAGGCAAAGCAAACGAGGTTCGATCGCGCGTTGCCGGGCGACGGCCATCAACTGCTGGATAAGCCCCGCACCCTGCTCCCCGGCCTTGCGGATCTCCTCAGCAAAACGTCGTAAACGATGGTTCTCCTCCAACCCGGCCAGAATTAGTTCACTGCAAAGCACCATCCCGGTGAGCAGGTTGTTGAAGTCATGGGCTACGCCACCAACGAGGCGGCCGATAGCCTCCATCTTGTGGGCCTCACGCAGTTGCTGCTCGGTCTGCGTTGGTTGGCGGTCTCCCGGTTCGTCAGTTCTTAACTGAAGTTGTGCGATTGCGCTCATAGCTCGCGTCTGTCCGATTACAAGAGAGGTAGGAGTCACCCCTCCGGGCGTGCTCCCCATTTGGGAAGTTTAGGCGCGCTTCCCCGGCGAGCGCTGTGATGGTTGAACAGGAATTTGCGGATTCAGAACCGAACCAAAATGGGAGGAAGAACGTGGCTCCAACTCTTACGCCCACAACGTACAAGTACACTTCACGACAGCTCTAACCCAATCGATGCAAAGGCTGAGCCAGTCGAAAGGTGAAGCGGTGCCCTGTGGAAAACCTGATATCGCCCTGACTGGGAAGAAAAAAGGAGGCGCTGCCACTTCCGGAATTCACCGCCGAATCTGCCATCTCGCCGCTGCCGTCAGATTCGGAGCTCTTCACCGTCGGAGTTTTGCGGCTTTTATAGGACCCGCCTTTCTTGAAAATGCTGGAAGTCTGCAAAGCAATCGATTTTCCGTCCACGGCCAGCGACACTAAAGTCATGCGCAGGTAGCCGGGATCCTGTGGGCCTCGTGATGCTTTTGCCGCCAGCACGCTCCCGGTAAACGGCGTCCCCCGCGGCAACACTGTCCTGCCAGCAACCACCACAGGATCATCGAGCACTGCCTGAAAAGAGTCCCCGACTCGAGAATCCGCGCTGGAAAGGCCTAACTGCAATCGCACAGTCAATTCGATGCCGGCTGGAATTTCGTCGGTAGCGAATCCAGCAGTTGGAGACATGCCCCCGTTGTCCGAGACGCGATCAAAGGGCAGCTGATGGTTGTCACCGGTGGCGCCCGATGCTGGGACGGCGAGCTGCCGGGAGCATCCCGTCACCCAGGGCGCGATTCCGCAGGCCAAGGTCAGAACTACCGTCAACCTGCCGGCCCACCGCCATTTCTTCATGAACTGCATCCTGCCCGTTGGGAATTACTCGTGGCAAGTCGCAAGCCAGATACCAACTCTTTAACGCTATGAATCATGAGTTTAACGGCAGAAGCCGGTCGCGACCGATGTAGATTTTGCCTTGGTGATGTAGGCGCAGGCGTCCGCGCTCTGGCTTCGACAAGAATCCCCGTAACGCTCCCCGGAATTACGCCTACGAAACCTACTGGCTGGTCTTCTCCGCGCACTCTGCGGTCGTCCTCCGCGACCTCCGCGATTTACGATTTAGGGTTCTCCGAAGCTTTTTCAAAGCTTTACTCCAAGAGTTGACCATGGTCTATGACCATGGTATACTCTTCTTGAGAGTCTCTATGGAAGAAATTGCCATATCGAAGTTCAAAGCTACTTGCCTTGCTGTCCTGGAGAAGGTACGCAAGACAGGGAAGCCCGTGCTTGTGACCCGCTTCGGTCAACCCGTCGCCGAAGTCGTTCCTCCCGCCATTCCAAAAAGACCAGCGGATTGGGTCGGATCTTTCGCAGGCACCGCTAAAATCGTCGGCGATATCGTTTCCCCTGCCGCTGACGAGGAAGATTGGGAAGTTCTCCGCTGATGAGACTGCTGCTCGATACCCACATCTGGCTGTGGAGTCTTGTCGAGCGAAACCGTCTTTCCCAGCGGGTGATTAAGGAAATTGGACATCCTGATAACGAACTCTGGCTCTCGCCCATCAGCATTTGGGAGTTGGTCGTACTTTGCCAGAAGAGGCGAATAATCCTTGATCAAGACGTAGGCGCTTGGATTACGCACAAGCTGAGCGCTGTGCCGTTAAGGGAAGCACCTGTCACCTATGAAGTAGCGCGAGAAACCGGCCGTCTGCAATTGGCTAACCGCGATCCAGCCGATCGCTTTCTGCTTGCGACGGCCAAAGTCTTCGAACTCACCCTGGTCACTGCCGACGAACATCTGCTCAAGTCCCGCGATGTTTCCCTGCTCGCCAACCGTTAGCGGCAAATCCGGCCCTGCCTCAACTCAACGAAACAATTGCAGTTTGTGAACAAAACCCAGGCTGCAATTTCTTTCACCTTGACGAGAACCCGTGGCAAGGGCAAACTTTGAGGTCTGTGAATCGGGCATCCGTCCGAAATATCAAGATTAAAGATCAGGATTCAACGACCGGACCGAAGAGGAATTAATGAACCCCAAAGCCGTAATCGCTGCCGCCGTTGTGTTGGCCTCCAGTCTCACGCTCCCCAGCCCCCTGTCGGCCCAGAAGCCGGTGCAGAGCCGCCCGGAAGTTACTTACGACAGCTATCACGATACGTCGTTGCCGGTGCGCGAGTATTCCGCGGCCCCTCCGCAAGGACGCGCTCCGCGCGAAGTCGAGCACCCGCGGCCGCGTCGCATTCTCTCCGGCGCCTCCGTCCCGGTAGCAGATCGCGCGGAGCAGACTTATGAAGCACCACCAGTTTCCGCAGCAATCGGGCTCAACTTCGAGGGGATTCCGAACTGGGTCAACGGCACCCTGGAAGGAATTCCTTCCGATGACAATCTCGCGGTGGGCGCGACCCAAGTCGTCGAAACCATCAATACGGCGTACCAGGTTTTTGACAAAGCCACGGGAAAGTCGCTGTACGCTCCGCAGCAGATCAGCTCCCTGTTCACCGGCGTCCCGGGATTGTGCGGACAGGGAAACACCTTTTTCTGGACTGATCCGGTCGTGCTCTACGACCAGTTCGCCAATCGCTGGATCATCAGCCAGATTGCCGCCGACAGCACTTTCAGCACCGGGAACGAATGCATTGCCGTCTCCGAAACCTCCGACGCAACCGGCAGATATCACCGCTACATTTTTGAGTTCGGAAACAAGATATTCAACGACTACGACAAACTCAGCGTGTGGCCCGACGCCTACTATGCCAACTACAATCTGTTCGGCCCGAAGTCGTTTATCGCCGACGACGCCTGCGCCTACGATCGCGCCGCCATGCTGACTGGCGCAAAAGCAAAGGCGGTTTGCTTCAAGAATCCCAAAGAGTTCTCTTTTCTCCCATCGAACGCCGATGGCGCTACGCCTCCTCCATCGGGCGAGCCCAGTTTTTTTGTTGACCTTTCCAGCTCAACCTCTTTGCACCTGTACCGCTTTCACGTGGACTTCACTAACACCTCCAAATCGACCTTCAAGGGTCCGATCAGCATTCCTGTGAAGGCCTACACCATGGCCTGTGGAGGCGGAACCTGCATCCCACAGCCGGGAACAACGCAGCAACTTGATTCCCTCGGCGATCGCTTGATGTTCCGCCTGGCCTATCGGAACTTTGGCGACCACGAATCCCTGGTGGTGAGCCATTCGGTGATGACCAGCAAGGCCGCATCCGGCGAACGCTGGTACGAAATCCGCGACCCGAATGGTAAGCCCACGGTCTTCCAGCAAGGCACGTTCACGCACGGCGCCGATTCGCTGTGGATGGGCAGCATCGACATGGACAAAGCTGGAGACATGGCGCTCGGCTATAGCAAATCCAATTCCACCACCTTGCATCCTTCGATTGGATTCACTGGACGCGTGCCTAGCGATCCCCTAAACACAATGGAGAGTCCTGCCTTTATCTTCATTGGAAAGGGCTCCGCAACCGACGCCAATCGCTGGGGAGATTACAGCAGCATGGTCATCGATCCCGTGGATGACTGCACCTTCTGGTACGTGAACCAGTACATTCCAAAAACCATGCCCAAGAACGCGGTGACCTACCACACGCGTGTGGCCTCGCTCAAGTTTCCAACCTGCCAGTAAAAGCGAACGACAAAGGAAAAAACAGAGGAGCGGTCGACGCCGCTCCTCTGTAGTTTTGTGGCGCGAGTTGTGGGTTGATTAGTTGGTGCGTCGAGTGGATGCTCCGGCTGATGCGCTGTGATCGTCGTTCTCGGGCTGCATGACGAGGCCGTCAAACGGCGTCGCCGCCAGGAAGCGGCCGTGCACGACGCTGACTTGACGCAGTGGATAGCCGGTGTCAGGGCCACGAGTCCAAGTGCGTCCGTTGTCCTGACTCTCGAAGACCACGCCGGTTTCCGTACTGGTCGCCAGCAGGCGCTTGTTGTTCGGGTCATAGCTGATCGAGCTGATGTTCTTGTCCGGGAGGCCGTTCTGCATGTGCTCCCAGCCAGCTCCACCGTTCGGGCTACGGAATGCACCTTCCCGTGAGGCAAACATAATTTGCCCGTCAGAGATGGTGACACCGCGAATGCTGGTCACGTGGGAGGACAAACCCGAGTCCTGCCAGGTGGAACCGTTGTCCTTCGAAACCAGCACGGTGCTGCGAGTTGCTAGTGCGATCAGGCTTCCGTCGGCCTTGACGGAGACGAAGTCCTGCTTGCCCATCACCGGACCGCCGCTCCAGCTCTTGCCTTGGTTGGAACTGGTGAACAGTCCCGCGGAGGTCGCGGCCATCCAGGTCGACGGCGTGATTTCAACATCGTTCACGCGCGCGGTCAGAATGGAGCGAGCTTCAGTCTTTGTCTTGGCAGTGTGCGAGGAAGTCCGGTTGATGACGTCGTTAATCGGGCTCCACTCACGGCCATTTTTGGGCAACACGAACATGCCGCGATTCGTGCCCGCGACGAGTTCGCCGGTGCTGGTCTGCTTCAGGGTGAACACGTCGCGGCCGTCGAGGCCCTTGGCTTTTTGGGTCCAGTGCTGTCCGGCATCCTGCGAAACGAAGACGCCGCCCATTTCGCGGTCGTTTACCACGCCCACGAAAATGGTGTTGGAATCGTTCTTGTCGGCAATGATCGAAGTCACGTAACGATGGGTGTAGCCGTGACTCGTGGTGAGGAAGGTCTTGGCACCGTCGTCACTAGCCAACACGCCAGCACGATCGGTGGCCAGCATGACCCGCTGCGAGTTGCGCGGATCGACCATCACATCGTTGACCACGACTTCTGGATTGGTCACGCGGTTCCAGGTCTTGCCCGCGTCAGTTGTTTTCCAAAGGCCTTCCGTCGTTCCGGCATAAACAATTGCGGGATTGCTCGGATCCTGTTTCAGAACCCGGGTGCGCCGCGCAGAAAACGGAATTCCCTGAATCTTCGAGAAGGACTCGCCGGCGCTTGTGCTCTTGTAAATGCCGGAGCAGGCGCTGGCGAATACGACCGAAGGATTGGTCGAGTCGACGATGATCGAGAAAACGTCGGAGTCCTCGATCATGCCTTTGCTGATGTGGTGCCAGTTGGCGCCGCCGTCGTCGGTCTTCCACGCCAGATGCCAAGTGCCGGCATAGATCGCATTCGGATTCTTGGGATCGATGGCGATGGATTCAATGCTGTGGATGTCGGAGTTGCTGGCGGAAATCTTCTGCCAGCTCTTGCCGCCGTCGCTGCTGCGGAAGACGCCATCGACCGCGCCGGCAACCAGTGTCTTTGAGTCGGAAGCAGAAATCGCCATAGCGCGGATCGATTTGCCGTGCATGGCGGGCATGGTTTCCCAGGTCTTGCCAGCGTCTTGAGACTGGAACACGTCACCGGCCTGCTGGGTTTCAACGCTCCATGCTGCAGCGTACATTTTGTTCGTGTTCTGCGGATCGATGACAAGGTGATCGATTACATAATCGTCGCCGCTGCCGAGGTGGGCAAATTTCGACCAGTTCTTGCCACCGTCGGTAGAAGAGAAAAGGCTTCCCGTGCTGGTGCCCAGGAAGATGTGATCCGGGTTTTGGGGATCGTAGGCCAGGCTACGAACATCGCCCCCATCCGGTCCGAGCGCGGTCCATTGTCCGGCCCAAGCGGCGCTGGTAAGGCACAGCGCAAGTAGTACAAGTAGCAGCGCTTTGCTGCTGACAAAATGCTTTGCTTCGGAAATCATATAGCGGTTCGCCCCCAACGGAAGAAAATCCGTTCGCGGCAAGATTGACAGGGGAAGCGGAGGCGAGCAAGTTACCGAAGGAGAAGGAACAGTTGGTGTTCGGCT
>DATHPO010000014.1:0-11987 GCA_035483835.1 Terriglobales bacterium | reverse complement strand
GGACGGGCAAGTCTCATGGTCCTACAGAGCCAATCCCGAATGAGAGCGTGAATGCAGGTCAAAGCGGCGATTCGAACGCTGCAATTGTCTGGAGATTGTAAAAACATTGTCAACAATTCGTCCCAGACGGTGTTTGGCGGTTTGCCGGTAGTAAGCTTGTTCAGTGTTGATGCGATAAATCGTCAAGTTCTGGAGCGGGCTATGATTCGAGTGGAGACAAATCGAGAAGCGACTTTACAGCGTGCCCCAGGTACTCTGCAGAAGGCAATGGCTTACGTCAATCCAGGGGCGAACACGATGGAGCGAATTCTCGTCGTAGAAGATGACCATGCGGTACAGAAGGCTCTGAAGCGTTTGTTTGAGACGGAAGGATTCGAAATTGAAATCAGTACGGATGGGCAGGCGGCGCTGGAAGCGTTCCGCAGAGCCGCACCCGCTGCCATTGTGCTGGACTTGCGGCTGCCGCTGGTCTCGGGACGGGATGTCTGCCGGGAGATCAAACAACAGGCGCCTACGGTTCCTATTATTGTTTTAAGCGCCTGCAGTGATGTTTCGGACAAGGTGTTGCTTTTGGAGTTGGGGGCGGACGATTATGTTACCAAGCCTTTCAGCCCGCGAGAACTGCTGGCTCGGGTACGGGCTGCCTTGCGGCGGACGGTTCAGACCGGAACCGGAGATGTGGTCACTTTTGCGGGAATCTCCGTGGACTTCATCAAGATGGAAGTGAACCGCAATGGAGAGCAAGTCGTCCTTACGGCGCAGGAATTCAAGACTTTGAAGTTCCTGATACAGAATGCGGAGCGGGTGATCTCGCGAGACGAATTGCTGAATGAGGTTTGGGGTTACCAGAATTATCCATCCACCCGCACGGTGGATAATCATATTCTGAAGCTTCGGCAGAAGCTGGAGAAAGATCCGACGAATCCTGTACATTTTCGGACGGTGCATGGTATGGGCTACAAGTTTGTGCGTTAACTCCCATTGCTGCGAGGAATTTGAGCGCAGGGACAAGAGAGCATGATGAAACTTCGGATGCGGACCAAGTTTCTGCTCTCCATGCTGTTGATCTCGGCCGGGCTCACCTGGACCAGCCTGCTGCTGGTTCGGCGCACGGTTCAAGCGCAGGTGAAGAAGAGTATCTTCGCCGACCTTAATAACTCAGCCAGCACCTACCAGAACTTTCATCGCGCACGCGAGCTTACGCTTACCCACTCGGCCGAATTGCTGGCGGACCTGCCTAATTTGCGGGCCCTGATGACCACGCAGCACGAGGCTACGATCCAGGATACCTCCACCGATTTGTGGCGACTGGCGGGAAGTGATTTGTTTGTGCTGGCGGACCGAACTGGCAAAGTAGTCGCGTTGCACACGGCGAGCCCGGGTTTTACGCGGCAGATGGCACAGCGGTCGCTGAACCCCTCCAGTCAAGAAAGTTCGAGCCAGTGGTGGTACGGCGCTCAGCATTTGTACCAGGTATTTCTCAAGCCTATCTATTCCGGTCCCGCAGTCGAGAACAAGCTGCTGGGATTCCTCGTGATCGGATATGAAATTGACGACACCGTGGCGTCGCAGGTAAGCCGGATCGCGGCCAGCCAAGTGGCCTTCTACTACGGCGACACGATTGTGAAAAGCACTCTGGATCCCACGCATGAGGCTGAGCTCGCGCGGCATTCGATCGTGCATTCCGCTCCGGGCGTTCCGGAGCCGGAACAGGTCCAACTGGGCGACGAACGCTTCCTGGCAACCTCGCTGGAACTTGCGGCCGACAAGGCACCGTCGGTGCGCCTGGTCGTGCTCAAATCTTACGATCAGGCCACCGCTTTTCTGGACAGCCTGAATCGCCTGCTGCTGGCTCTGGGACTGACCGCTGTGCTGGGCGGAAGTGCACTGGTATTTTTCATTTCGCACACTTTTACGCGGCCGTTGGGAAACCTGGTGGCTGGCGTGCGAGCTTTGGGACGAGGCGATTTCAACTATCCACTGGACGCGCGTGGCGGCGATGAAGTTGCGGAGGTAACGGGAGCGTTTAACCGGATGCGGGATAGCCTGCTGAAAACGCAACAGGAGTTGATCGATGCGGAGAGATTAGCAACGATCGGTCGAATGGCCAGTTCGGTCTCGCACGACCTGCGGCATTCTCTTGCGGCCATCGTGGCGAATGCCGAGTTCCTGTGCGAGGGCCGCTTGTCGACCGATCAGCGAGAGGAGCTTTACCAGGAAATTCGGATTGCAGTAAACCAAATGACCGAGCTGATCGATTCTTTACTCGAGTTCTCGCGAACCAGAGAGTCCTTGAGGCGGACGTACGGCAGCGTGAGGGAGTCGGTCGATCGTGTGATGCAGGCGGTACGTACTCATCCGCGGTTTCACTCGGTGCGCGTTGCGGTGCGGCAGGAAGGCAACTGCATCGGCTGGTTCGATACTAAGAAGCTTGAGCGCGCCCTTTACAACCTGCTGTTGAACGCGTGCGAGGCGATTGCGGGAGCCGGAGAGGGCGGGCGAATCAACATCGACTTGCGCGAAGTTCCCGGGGGATTGCAGATCCGGCTTTCGGACAATGGTCGCGGCATCCCAGAGTCCATTCGCGGCAAACTTTTCGAGCCGTTCATCAGCCATGGCAAGGAAAACGGGACTGGTTTGGGGTTAACGGTGGTGCAGAAAATCGTCCAGGATCACGGGGGAGACGTCATGGTCGAGAAGACGTCCGAGGAAGGGACGGTCTTCCGCATAACCCTGCCCATCGTTTCGTCGTCTACTACTGAGAGTAGTGGCGATGCGAAGCCGGAGTTCCCGCCACTCGCCCGAGCAAAAAGGGTTGAGTCGGAGTAAGATTTTCCGTTCAGAGGTGCGCGCAACTTAGTCCAAGACCGTCTCACGGGTTCACTAAATATCGTTCGCGAATCCACAATCTTCTTGGGGGAGGGCGATTTGTGAAACAGGGGAGTGGTTTGCCTGATTGGATGCGGGGAGCCAGCGTGGCCGGATTGCTGGTGCTGCTTAGTGGTGTTTTCGGGTGGTCACAAGAATCGAACCCGACGGGGGCATCGGCGCAGAGCGATTCGACGGCGGCCGCGATTCACGAACTTCAACAACAAGTCAACGAACTGCGCTCGGCGATGGCAGAAATGCGTTCCGAAACTGAACAGTACCGGGCGGAGAATGCGGAACTGCGACATGAGCTGCAGACTGCGCGCAGTCCGTCGGCGTCCGCAGCCGGGCCACCCTCGGGGAACTCGTACCCATTGGCGACGCCGGCCGACGCCGATTCTCCGCACTCCCAACCCGACTTGCCGACGGCAAACAAGTCGGCGTCGCTGGAAGAGCGCGTCGCGTCACTCGAAGAATCGTCCCAACTGGTGAACAGTAAGGTTAACGATCAGTATCAGACCAAGGTCGAGAGCGCGTCGAAATATCGGGTTCGGCTTTCTGGCATCGTGCTCTTGAATCTTTTTAACAGTCACGGGGACACTGACAATCAGGACTTCCCCAGCTTTGTGAAAGGCCCAAGCACGGGTACGGGAAGCTTGGGCTTCACCATGCGGCAGTCCGAAATCGGACTGGAGGTTTTTGGGCCTACGTGGGCGGGAGCGAAAGTATCTGGAAGCTTGCAGGCCGACTTTGCCGGGGGGTTTCCGAGCACGTGGAATGGAGTCAACTCAGGCATTTTTCGGTTGCGTACGGCCAGCATGCGCATGGATTGGAAAAACACCTCAGTTGTGGTGGGGCAGGATAACGCATTCTTCTCCCCACTCTCACCAACCTCGTTTGCATCTCTCGCAGTGCCCGCCCTTAACTATGCGGGGAACCTGTGGGCATGGAGTCCGCAGGTTCGGGTGGAGCATCGATTCCAGCTTTCCGGGGATCAGAATATCCTGCTCCAGGGCGGGATTCTCGACAATCTCACTGGTGAGTTCCCGGCGGATTCATACTTTCGCGTGCCGGGTGCTGGAGAACTCACGCGCCAGCCGGCTTATGCGATCCGCACGGCTTGGACGCGCACTGTATTTGGTCAGCCGATGACTTTCGGAGCGGCCGGCTACTATAGCCGCCAGGATTGGCAAACGTGCCCGTCAAATACGGGAAATTCATCCAGCTGTCCTCAACCACTCGACCACTACGTCGACGGTTGGGCGGGCATGGCAGACTGGCAGATTCCACTGGCACGGCGTCTGCTTTTCACGGGTGAATTCTATCGTGGACGCGCGATTGGCGGGATCGGCGCCGACATTACCCAGAGCGTGGTGTATGACGGAAACCCCAACAGCGCGGGCACCCCGGCACGCGGGCTGGATACGATCGGCGGATGGTCTCAGCTAAAATTCAAGGCCACCAGTACGCTCGAATTTAATGCTGCTGTGGGACTCGATAATCCGACCACCCGGGAAGTGCGAGGCGCGGAAGCGAGTCAGCCTTACTTGTTTGGCCCCTTGTTTGTTCAAAATCGAGGTGTCCTGGCAAACGTGGTCTTTCGGCCGCGCTCGAGCTTACTGTTTTCCGCGGAATACGGACACTTGCGAACGTCTCAACTCTATGACATCAGCAATAACGCCGATCAGTTCAATCTGATCATGGGAATTTTGTTTTGATTATGAAGGCGGCAACCGTTTACTGGCTCTGCGGGGTGATAGCTTGGGGCACTCTGGCCTGCGCGCAGGAGGTTACGGTAACCGCAGATGTAGCCTTAGTGTACAACGGGAAAAAGAGCAAGCCGCGTCCAGCAAACAATATCGTGCTTTGGCTGACGCCGGTCGGAAGTACGCCGCCTTCGCCCACGCTTCCAGCGTCCAGTCGGCCACGCCTGGTTCAGAAGAATAAGAGCTTCGAGCCTCATGTCCAGGTCGTGCCGGTGGGGTCGGTGGTGGAGTTTCCCAACCGGGATCCGTTTTTTCACAACGTCTTTTCGCTGTTCGAGGGCAAGCGCTTTGATTTGGGCCTCTATGAAGCCGGGAGCACGCGCGATGTTGTTTTCGACAAGCCTGGCATTTCCTATATTTTCTGCAACATCCATTCTGAAATGAGCGCGGTTGTGATCGCCGTGAGCAGCCCCTACTACGGAATTTCTGACACGCGCGGCCGAGTGAGCATTCCTCACGTGCCTCCGGGCCGCTATACGCTTCGGATCTGGTACGAAGAGGCGTTGCCCGAGGAATTGAACAACCTCACTCGCGAGGTCAACATTTCCGGGGACGCTTCAAGTCTGGGAGCTATGCGATTGCCTGCCACCAACATGCCACAGACTCACCAAAACATGTACGGGCACGATTACCCTCCGCCTCTTCCTGATAGTCCGAGTTACGAACGAAAGTGAGTGCTGGGCGGCATCCTTCGGCTACGCGAGCCCGTGCCGCGATGACGGTGTGCCGCTTCATGTAACAAGAAAATGACAATTTCGTGATGGTTCTTTGACAAGTTCGACCCGCAGCCCGCGCTAATCTATGTCAAAGGCGAACGGGTGATCCGCTGCTGGCCCGCTCGCGGTCGGAGGTCCCGGGACCTCCAACATCGTTTCCTCCTTAACTCCGAGCAGGCCGGACGCGCTGCCGAAAACATCCATCGCAGCGGCCGCCGATTATTTCCGCAGGTTCCAGTCTTTTCCAGAGCCGGTACCGACCCCGAATTGAGCATTGTTTACGTCCAGATTTACGACCCTCGGTCATTTAGTCCAAAATTACGGAAACGAAGCAGCGTCCAACGCCGAAACCATCAGGAAGATTAAGGTTGAATTTCAAACACTTATTGGATACATTGCCATGACTTGAGGTCAACCATGAGCGGAATCAGCAGCAGCCTGGTCTCTCCCCCGCGCTATCGAAACCTGCCTCCACGGCCTCGCTCGGAAGATAAGCGAGCGAAGATTATCGATGCGGCCATGCGTCATTTTGCCGAGCAGGGCTATCACGCGGCCCGAGTCGGCGACATTGCTGCGGGCCTGGGTATAGCGAAGGGTTCGATTTTCCAGCACTTTGGCAGCAAGGATGGTCTGTTTTTCGAGGCGTACAAGAGGGCAGTTTATTCCTTTGCTCCTTATCTCAGAGTGCCCGCCGACGTGCGCGAGCTTGGCTTCTTTGGAGTCTTGCACTACTGGCTGGTGCGGACCGAGCACATGGTACGCGAAGACTGGATTCCTTACCGCGTCTATCTGCTGGGACAGTACGGGACGGACTTGGTCCTAAGACGAGAAATCAACCGCTTTCTGATTGCCGAAGATCCCTATGGACGCGTCGAGTTCGTCCGCTTTGGCCTCGAACGCGGGGAACTCCGCCGGGATCTGGATATCGAAATGGTCGTTTCCATTCTCGATTGGGTGGTTGAGCGTTTCCAGGATGCTCTGTTGATCGAGGAACTGGATCCCGGTCTGTTTCGACGACAGGGCGATCCAGCGGAGAAGAAAGAGGCACGGATCGCTCAGTTTCTGGATGTGTTGAGAAGAGCGGTCGGCGTGGAACGCAGAGACAAGCCGGCCAAAGCATCCATCTAACTAGCCGCTCAGTCGAGCCTTAGGCGACGCAAGGTCTTTCGGTGCGAACAACCGATGATCCAACAAAATTTGCAAACCGTTCTCGTTGCTTACGACGCGAATGCGCCGCTGGCAGAAGCCTCGACCATCCCCGCGGCATGGTATGTCGACACCCGCGTCGCCGACCTTGAAACCAAAACTGTCTTTAGCAAAACCTGGCAAATGGTCGGGCGGACTGAGCAAGTTGAAAAACCTGGCCAGTTCGTCACCGCAACCGTGGCTGGCGAGCCGATCGTCGTGGTGCGCGGCAACGACGGCATGTTGCGTGGCTTCTACAACGTGTGCCGCCACCACGCGGCTGCCGTAGCCACCGAGCCGTGCGGACAGGCCTCGATTTTGCGTTGCCCTTATCATGGGTGGAACTATGGGTTGGATGGTTCGCTCAAAGGGATGCCGGAGTTCGATGGCGTTAGGAACTTCGATCGCCAACAGAATGGCTTGGTCCCGGTGAAAACCGACATTTGGGAAAAGTTCGTGTTCGTGAATCTTGATCCCGAAGCAGCGCCGCTTCAGGATTTTCTTGGCGGGTTCGTGCGGCGAGTGGCGCCGCTCGGCGTAAGTAAGCTGCATTATTTCGACAGCCGTTCCTACGATATCCATTGCAATTGGAAGGTGTTTGTCGACAACTATCTCGATGGCGGATATCACGTGCCTCATCTGCACAAAGGCCTGAACTCGGTACTCGATTACAAGGAATACACCATCGAGAACGAGGACCGGTATTGCCTCCAGTCGAGCCCGATGGTGGCTTCGAACGAAGACGCGGCGACGGGAGCGACCCGCAAAGGCGATCGAGCCTGGTATTTCTGGCAATATCCTAATCTGATGATCAATTGTTACGAAGGCTACATGGACACGAATCTCGTGCTGCCGGTGGACGCCGATCACTGCCGGGTGATTTTCGATTTCTATTTTGCCGACGTGAGCGAAACCCATCGCGAATACAACCAGCAGAGCATTGACGTGAGTCTGCGAGTTCAGGACGAAGACTTGGGAATCTGCGAGGCGGTGCAGCGTGGATTAAAGTCGCGCGCGTATGGCGCAGGAAGGCTTTCAGTGCGGCGTGAGGCGGGCGAGCATTTATTCCATCGTCTGTTGGCCGCAGATCTGAAGGCTGGACTGGGAGAGACGGCTGTTGCGGCGGGCTAGGGTCGACAGTGGTAATTGATAGTCGCGCAGAGCGATCACGCGGTCCCGAACGGATTCTCTAACGACGGGCTCTGCGGAGTAAACAACTCCGCGCCGTCCTCAGTAATGTGCATGTCGTCTTCCAGGCGGACGCCGAATTCGCCCCGAATGTATATTCCTGGCTCATCACTGAAAGTCATGTTCGCGATCATGGGAGTGGTGTTGCCGCGCACCAGGTAAGGCCATTCGTGTTCGTCCATACCGATGCCATGTCCTACCCGATGAGTGAAGTATTTGTAATCTGGCCCGTATCCTTCATCTGTAATTACCTTTCGGGCTGCAGCGTCCACAGCTTGGCACTCTAACCCTGGCCGCGCGGTCTTCAGGGCAGCCGTTTGAGCTTGGTGGACGGTGTCGAACACTTTCTTCATTCTGTCGGATGGCTTGCCGAGAACAAAAGTCCGGGTGATGTCGGACTGGTAGCCTTCGACCGTGCAACCGTCGTCTACCATTACAATTCTGCCCTCGCGAATCACTTGGGGTGTTGCCGAGCCGTGTGGAAAAGACGAATATTCACCAATCTGCACCGTGGCCTCTCCGGGGAAACCCAATTGTATATACGCAGCAGTGATCAGATCTTCGACTGCACTCTGCGTCATGCCTTCTCGCAGAGCGCGGTAAGCGGCTTCGTAGGCCGTGAGCGTAACTTTGTTCGCCAACCGCATCAACTCGATTTCATGCTTGCTCTTGACCATGCGACAGCCGGCGGTCACCGGTGTGCCGCTCACGATATTCACTTGCGGGGCCGCCTTGGCGACTGCATCGCTGAAAAGGAAACGCACGGTCTCTTCCATGCCCAACGTCCCGGCCGAGATCCCGCGATCCCTTAAACCTTGCGCCAAGAGTCGATATGGATTGTCGTCTTCCTGCCAGGTGCGTACGTCCGGGCGCTCACCGTCCGGAGCCGTCGCAATCTGCTCACGCGCGCGTTCTTCCTCAAACGCCGGGCACACATAAAACGCTTTGCCTTTTGCGGGCAGCACCAGCGCGAAAAGTCGCTCCCCGCCTCACCAGCGAATGCCGGTGAAGTAATTGAGCGAAGTTCCTTCCATCAGCAGGAGTGCATCGATATGATCGGAGCGCATCAGTTGGCACGCCTTTTCCTGACGCTGACGCCGTTCCTCTAGTGTGATGGGCCGCGCTTGGTCCTTCATCGACTTCAAACCCGCTATTGACGGTGGCAGCGGAGAATGCGGTATTTCTGCAGGGGTTTGAGCAAGGGAATGTGCAGTAAACCCTGCGCTAGCCACCGTACTCAGTTGCACAAACCGGCGTCGAGAAATCATTCGTCCTCCAAGAGAATAGGAAGCAACATTATAGGGTGCGAACAATTTGTGGGAGACGATTACGCGGCGGGACGCATTTTAGGGGCGAATTTGGCGCGGAGTGACTGACGTGGGAAGCAACGGACCAACGCACTCTTCTGTCCTAGAATAGTTGCGTGCAGGGCCGATTTCAATGTGCCGGGTGCGGCGAGTGGAACCAGACGATGGTGGATGAGTCGGCTGGCCGCCGCCAATCTTATATTGAAGATTGCCAGGTCTGTTGCAAACCGAACCTGCTTCGTATCGAGTACGATCAGGACGAGCGGGAATTTGTGATTACGGCAGAATTGGAATAGCGTATTGCGAAGAGGCGACTGGGTTCAGTTGTAATTGGTGTCTGTAAGAAGGGACGAACTCAATGGGCATGAGCTACAGTGCACCCGGGCGAATGGTCTCCCACACTATGGTGACCACGCAATTTGAACTGGATGGTTTTCGCGTGACTCGCAGTCTGGGAGTTGTGCGCGGAATCGTGGTTCGCTCACGCTCCATCTTCGGCACGATTGGCGCGGGATTGCAAACCATCCTCGGCGGCAACATCACGCTGCTGACCAATCTGTGCGAGAAAACCCGCTCCGAAGCGTTTGACCTCATGCTGCAGCACGCAGCTGAACTGGGTGGAAACGCAGTCGTAGGCGCCCGCTACGACGCCACCGAGATCATGCAAGGCGTCACCGAAGTCCTGGCGTATGGGACCGCGGTGGTTGTGGAAGCAATTAAATAGCGCTCGTCGCTCGGCATCGGTCTTAGCCCAGCAGTTTTTCCAGCATCTTTTCCCGGTAGTTGAATGTTTGCTTTAGGCTGGGTGCGATAAACAGCCTTTGTGCCAAATCGCCAACCACCGCGAAGCCGGGATCGTACTCAATTACATCGCGGACCGTCGTTCCACTCGCACCGTTTCGCGTCTCCAACGAGAACTCATGGCGGTGCTGAAATCGCTTGAATGGCCCCTCCTTCTGGATGTCAGCGAAGTGGTGGTTCCATTCGAACTCCGTAATCAGTGCAATCCATTGAGCGCGGAAGGGTAGAGAAGCGAGAGGGCGAAAGGAGGTCACGATCTCCGAGCCCACGCCCGCAAGCGAGTTGAGATTCGCGATGACTGTCTGCCCGATCGGAACGGTCGGAGGAGGCACGAGTCGAAGGACAGCCAGCTCGGTTCGGGTCTCCGGAGGCATGATGCGGGGCAAATTGCTGGGATTGGCAAAGAACAGGAAAACCTTCTCAATGGCCAGCGGCACCCACTGCTCGAACTGAATGCGGTGGATCATTCGAAAAAGCGTTCCGGCGGACGCAGGGACCGGCCTTCCGAACGAAAGCCGGGCTCTTTTTGACTGCCAGGTCGATTTCCACAACCGCCGTCACTTTAGCAATGATAGCGTAAAGCGAAGAAATAACGAAGGTTACAAATCCGAACCAGAGTTCTAAACCCCATCCCTTGGGGTCACCTCATCAGTTAGCCACAATTTCTGGTGTTTTCTCGATGTAGGTGTGTCTCACTCTGAACACCTATAACTTTGTTGTTGACAACAAACAGCTTAAGCGTAAGATGTGGACAAAAGTGGTAGAAAGTGGTCGCGGCAGTATAGGTCGTGGGCAAGATTGGAAAACTGAGAGGCGCCAGTGGAATTTGAAGCTGGGACCCCCACAAACAGCCCGAACGAACCGCAATCGACCAGCATTTTGACCGCTTTTACCTCCCTCGTTCTTGCGGCGATAGCTGCCAAGAGATTTTCCGCCCCGGTAAGGGGTCGAACACATGTTTCGCGGCAATCACCCAACTCGCGTCGACGAAAAGGGACGGCTCAAAGTTCCGTCGGAATTCAAGCGCGTCATCGACGAGAAGTACGGCACGCAATTTTACATCACCAGCCTGGACGGCAAGGTTGCTCAAGTATATCCCTTCGAGGAATGGGAACGGATCGAGCAAAAGTTGGCGGGGCTTTCGACCTTCAATCCTACGAAGAAAAAGTTTCTGAGCAAGGTGAATTATTGGGGGCAGGTGGTCGAGATGGACGGGCAGGGGCGGCTGCTGATGCCGCAACTGTTGCGCGATGCGGCGCAGATCAAGGGAGAAGTGGCCGTCAGCGGATACCAGACGTACCTCGAAGTTCGCAACCTGCAAGCGTACCGGCAGCAGATGGAAGAAGAGAAGTTCACGCCTGAGGATGAGAAGACGCTCGACGAATTGGGCATCTAGTGGGCGAGGGTTTAACAGACACCCCTCAGGGGGTTGGGCATGGCAGTGGCAGGGAAACGGGCCATGTTCCGGTTCTTTTAAAAGAAGCGATCGACTCTTTAGCCATCAAGCGCGGCGGGACGTATATCGACGCCACGGTGGGCCTGGGCGGGCACAGTTTCGAAATCGCAAAACGCCTCGGCGCACGGGGTCATTTGATTGGGCTCGATAAGGATCCGGCTGCGCTGGCAATCGCGCGGGAGAGGCTAGTCGTTGGCCGTTCGTCGTTGGTCGTTGGCGAAGGCGCTGACCAACCCGATTGGCCGGAGATTACGTTGCTGCACAGATCGTTTGCGGATCTTGCCAGCAACCAACGACCAGAGGCCTACGACGGAATTTTGGCCGACTTGGGAATGAGCAGTCTGCAGCTTAATGACCCCGCGCGAGGCTTTAGTTTTCAGGCGGAAGGACCGCTCGACATGCGAATGAATCCGCAAGCCGAGCGCACCGCCGAACAAGTGGTAAACCAGGTCGACGAGGTCACACTCGCCAATCTGATTTACGAATTCGGTGAGGAAAGGAGGTCGCGGAGAATCGCCAGAGCCATTGTCCGGTCGCGGCCGATACGATCTACCGCTCTACTTGCGGATGTCATATCAGCCGCGGCCCGGCCAATGAATCAGGCAGAACGAAGAATTCATCCCGCGACAAAAACCTTCCAGGCACTCCGAATCTTCGTAAACGATGAATTGAAAGACCTGCGGGCGCTGCTTAGCGCAGC
>DATHPO010000013.1:0-10311 GCA_035483835.1 Terriglobales bacterium | reverse complement strand
GATTCCTCAGCTGTAAGCCAACCCCGCAGATTGCAACTGCATGAGCCTGCCCTAGAGAAACAAAGAAAGTGAATAACCAGGAGACTGGCAGGGACAAACAAGTGCGTCGTGAACTGAGATTTTTCAACAGACACGCCTGTTAGCATCGGTTGACTATTGCATCTTCGCATACTCGGCTTTGGATTGCCCTCAGGATGGGAATGTCAGGGTCGGCGTCTTTCAGAGGGTGAGGAAGTCTTTGCCGGTGTATCAAGGAACAAGGAGTCGAGGTTCGTTTCGCACAGGGGCTGGCCGGAATTTTAGGCTTTGCTCGAAGAAGCGAACTTTGATTTGTTCGATCTTCATCACCCGAGCAACATGAAGCCAGCTTGTTCGCGGCCTCGATTGCGAACGCCGGTCGTGGCGTTGCCGAACCGTCAGAGACTACTGGGAGGAAACGGGTGAGGACCAGTGAGCGTCGCGGAACTGCCAGTACCCTTCGCGATACTCTGCAAGTCCGGTAAAGTATCCCGTTTCGGTAACGCTGTGCCCGGCGGTATCGACTTGAATCTCGCGCCATGAGACCGCGACCACGGCGAACTCGTTGGTGAGCGGATCGACGCGCAGATCGTCTCCCCACTTCAATTCAATGTGACGGATGGTTTGGGCGAACTTGCGAGTACCTTCCTGTGCGGCGGCACTATTCGGGAATGCCATCTGGCCGTTGACCGCCATAAAGAATGCGGGACTCGCATCGAAATACTTGATCCAAGCCATGGGGCCATCCTGAGTGACGGAATGGGAGACGGTTTGCATGAACGCGCGCACGGCTTGGTCGACCGAGGCAGCTCCGTCCGGGGTCACGGAGTGGGAATGGCTCGCGCCAGCTCCAGAAGGAACGCAGGCTGCCAACGTGATCGCCAGCAGCAGAGAACGGATTCGCAACTTGCGCGAAAGGAACAGAACAGGAAGAACGCGAGTCGAAGACGACATAGAAGACCTCCATCGACCGACGAGCCGGAATAGCGAGCTATAACAAAGGGAATCTAGATCGTGATTGGCGAAAAATCTCGGTTACACTCACAACGAGTCAATGAGCGTAACTACATGGTTCCGTCAACAACCTTGTTTCGGTACCCTTGCTTCGCTCTCTACTGAAAGCCTGCCACGCGCTCGCCGCTACTGGTGCACGGTCTGGGTTACCGAAGCCGGAGGTGAACCTTGCTTCTACTTATTGGATCACAGGAGCCTTCGCCGAAGGCAGGAAGGAAATCAGGACGAGCGTTGCGTCATCGGCAAAGTTGCCTTGGCAAAACTGTGATACGTCCTGCATCAATTTGCGATGCAGCGTCGCAGTCTCTCCGCTTGCATCGTCATCAAGTTCCTGTCGCAATCTGTCCTCACCGTATTCTTCACCGCGAGTGTTCGTGGCCTCTGTGATTCCATCCGTAAACAGGAGCAGCTTGTTTCCAGGATCGATCTGCACCGCCACATCCGAATACTTCGCATCGGGGAATATTCCCAGAACGATTCCGCCGTCACCGAGGACCTCCACATCACCTCGGGAGCGATGTAACAGGGGAAAACAGTGTCCCGCGTTGCTGTACCGCAAGGTCTTGGCGGCCGTGTCAATAACGCAGTAGAAAAATGTGACGAATTTATCGGGCGCTAGATTGGTGCACAGCACGCGGTTGAGCTGCGTGCAGATTTCAGAGGGATCCACGGTCTCTGCAGCGAATGCCTTCACGACAGCTTGAACGTTTGCCATGAGAAGCGCGGCCGCGATCCCTTTGCCCACAACGTCGGCAACGCAAACAGCAACGCTAGTCTCAGTGAATTTGATGACGTCAAAATAGTCACCTCCCACAAGCCGGGCGGGTTGGTAGCTTCCAACGATTTCTAGATCTGGTAACTGAGGAATCTGCGCGGGAATGAGTCTGGCTTGAATCTCTCTAGCGGTTTCGAGTTCCTTTTCCTGCTGTTCAAGTTGTGAAATCCCAGTTTGCACCGCTGCCTGGAGCACTACATTCTGCGATTCGAGCTTGGATTTCATGCTTGAGTACACCTGGTAAAGAACTCCAACAATGAAAGTGACGAGAGTGCCGAGGCGGATATCCGCGGTCACATTCGAGGCCGTTCGCATTGCATACTGCATGAACGACGTGTAAATGATGCCGGTGGCCACGATCACGGTTCCAAGGCTGACGACAGCAAGAACCAGTAGGCCCACGACCCAATTCAGGGGAAAGGCAAGCCGGGAATAGTATCGCCCCAAGCACTTCATGATGGGAAACATGAGATTCCCAATGCACAAAGCGAACACTACGTTGGCCCAGAGATGTGTCGATACCTTCAGTACGGACAAGACTGCGAAGACGACAACGGCAGCGAAAACCAGGACTTGCTGCTGCTGGAAGAATTCCTGAACGGTACTGCGAGTTATCTTGTGGAGAGGCATTGCGGCCTGTGACACTGCCGACTATGAGAAACCACTCTAACATTCTGGAATCTGGAGTGGACGGAGAAGTCATCGCGCGGAAGATTTCGGGAGCGGCAAAACGGAAGCTTGTCGTCCATGACCGGGCGCGGAAGAGTTCTTCGGGGTACGTTGAAAAATAAGCCAATACTCTCACAACCGGGTCAGTGAGTGTAATCGTCTTGGCTTCTTTCACGATGGAGATGTCGGGGTCGGCGTCTTTCCAGAGGGTGAGGAAATCTTTGTCAGCAGCGAGTGCCCCATCACTTTCCCTTGTAGCTAACTCTCCACACAGAGTTTGACGTATCATCGCTCACCAACAGCGATCCATCCGAAGCCACGGTTATGCCTACCGGACGCCCCCATACCTTGCCGTCTGGCAGCACGAAGCCGGTGAGAAAATCTTCATACTCGCCGCTAGCGTGTCCGGTCTGGTGCAGCGGCACTCTAATCACTTCATAGCCCACGCGCACCGCTTTGTTCCAGGAGCCATGCTCGGAGGCGAAAATGTCTCCCTTGTACACGACGGGGAACTGCTGGCCTTGATAAAAAGTAAACTCCAGCGACGCGATGTGTGGCTGCAGCAGCACATCCGGCACGATGACTTTGTCTTTCAACTCCGGATGCTTGCCCTGGTGCCGCGGGTCCTGATGCCCACCCATGTACCACCACGGCCAGCCGTAGAATCCGCCTTCTTGCACGTGCGTGATATAGTCAGGGACGAGATTGTCGCCCAATCCGTCGCGCTCATTCACCGAACACCACAACTCGCCCGTCTGAGGATTCACCGCAATCCCACCTCCCGCGTTGCGAATGCCGTAGGAATACACGCTCAGCACGCAACTCTCAGGATTGCAAACCAGAATGTCGGCACGGTTCTTCTCTCCGGGGTGTGTGTCAGGGTCGTCCACGTTCGATCCGGAACCTACCGCGACAAACATTTTCTTGCCGTCGCGCGAAAATTCCACCGCCCGCGTCGTGTGCCCGAACCAGCTCTTTGGCAAATCAGCGATGTGTTGCGGCGATCCGCTCGCCTTCAAATCGCCGTTGTGGTAAGGGAAACGAACTATTTCGGCTTCGCTGCCCACGTATAACCATTGCGGATCGGGACCCGGAGGATAGAAGGCCAGACCATACACCTGTTTCAGGCCGCTAACGAAGATCGCCGACTGCTCAGGTTTGCCGTCGGCGGTTAGCCCGCGAAACACACGGATGCGCCCGGGATCGGTTTCCGCAAGAAAAATGTCGCCGTTCGGAGCTGCGCGCAAGGTCCGGGGATTGTCGAGCCCAGCCTCATACAATTCCACCTTGAATCCGGCCGGCGCCGACGGCCACACGTTTTCCGGTCGGGCAACCGGGAATGGAAATTTGGACGCCGATTTGGTCGCATAAGGTTCAGGTAGATCGTTCACCGTGATCTTGTGAGACGTTCCCGGTTTCTCGTAACGAAAATCGGTGAAGGGCGGGGTCGGCGGCGGTGCCTTCAGCTTCGATGTGTTCGTGTCGGATGACGGCGGCGCGTTTGCCTCCTGCGCGGCTTGCGACGTTCCCTGAGGAGTTCCCATCGACTTTACATAGGTTACGATCTGCCAACGCTGTTTAGCTGGCAAAGACCCCCAGGCGGGCATGCCGTTCTCTTTGTCGCCCCGCGTAATGAACCAGAACACTTCACCCGGTGTCACAGAATCGAGCCTTCCGTCCACCAGCGACGGCTCCTTGCCCGTGCCATTTCCCGTCTTCCCGTGGCACGACAGGCAGTTGCGCGCATACAGCTTTTGTCCAGCCTGCACGGCCTCCTCTTGGCCTGCGTACGGGTTCTTTGCCGCCTGCGCCGAAGCCGGAGCATTGTGGAACCTTGTGTCTACATCTGCTGCGAGCAACAGCGCAGGCAGCAGAATGGCCACCGCAGCGAGGGTGCGTGAATTGGCAAACGAGCGGATAAATCCTCTCATCAAGGCGATGAAGCGATGCAATCGAGTGTCCTCAGCCCTGGTAGACAAGCCCATTCCGGTGGCAAGATTCTCGACGATGCGGTAGTGCGAGATGGTTTGGCCGATCATGGCGCGCCTGCATGGTATGCGCGACGCTAGTGCGAGTCAATGAAAGCCAATCAGTTGTGAAGTCTCACATCGGCGGAGCGATAAATCTCCCATTTGCACTCATGAACGCCGGTCCTCAGAGAAAGCAACTCCCGCAACCTGCACACTCACCGGGCCGACGCCCAATTTTTTTGTACTAGGGAGCCCGACGAAGGCGGGCGGCCGGGAAGAGAGAACTCCCTACCTCTTTATATAATGTTGTATTTTTCATCCCCCCTACCTGCCCGGTCTTCTGGGATCAGCTCCAGCCAAGTGGTCATCGCTCCCTTCTTCAGCCCCTCTTCCTTTGACCCACCCTGCAAGGTGTTGCTTAAACCCATCGCTCAGCCTGCACGAGAAACCGGCAGCCCTTCTGCTTTGACCGCGGGCCAGGCCTGCGCGAGTGGTCCTCTCCCGGTGCTCGTCCGCTGATCTCAGAATCAGGGTCTTTGGAAGGCGAGAACCGAACGGCCCGCGGTGCAGCTGTCGAGCGATGGTCCAGACGCGCGAGGGCGGGATTGCTTTCGTCCACACGTGTAACCCCTAGTGGTTCAGACTTCAAGTAAGCAGTGGATCGCAAGAAACGAGATCCAAGGGGCCGACCGCCTGGAGCGGCGCGACCGAGCGGGCGACGAAGGTCGCCTGCATCTCAAGCACCGAGTCATCGACGGACGATCCGAAGCCTTCGTTCAGGATCTCCACTCCGAACAGTTTCGCCGAAGCGGCGGCGCCATATTCGTTGGCCGCGGCGACCGTGATATCGAAGGGCAGAGCCTGGTCGGAGTACCAGGGCAGAGCGGGTTCCTTGAAGCCCTGGACTTCGGAGAGCGGGATGTTGTCGAGCTCATCGACGGTGGCGTTGACCGGAACAGCGATATCACGGGTGAGGGTGGAGTTGAAGACGCCGGTGGCATCGGTGGTGAGGTTGAAATCCTGCTGGAACTGGGGACGGATGTCGTCTTTGCTGCTTGACGGAGCACCTCCAGCATGGTATATATGTATATACCATTAAATCATGGCTTGCGCGCCGCCCTTGGCGCCCCAGAAAGGAGGTAGGCCAAATGCGCAGATGACGGAGGTTTATAAGCGTATGAGTCTGATCGTACCGCCCGAGTTACACCGTGCTTTCAAGACCGCTTGTGCGTTGGAAGGCGTCGAAATGACCGAAGTGCTGCTGGAGGCCATCCGGCAGTTTGTAGCCAAGCACCCCAACGCGGCAGCTTTGCCGAAGAAACGGGGGCGCAAGTGAAGCGCCCCTGTCGGAGGAAGACAACCCAGAACTCACCCACCACCCCGCCCACACCTGACGAGATTCGTCGGTACATCCAGTGCTCTGCCGACGAGCATCAGTTGGCCTGGCAGGCGGAACTGACCAGCGCGGCGCCGTATTGGGCTTATCTCTTGAACCTGCATCTGCGCCTGGTCGAGCTCGAACGCATGGAAGAAGGCGTGGAGGAACTGCTGTGAAGCGCGCGGCCCTCTACGCGCGCGTTTCGACGAGCGACCAAAACTGCGACACCCAGCTGCTTGATCTGCGCCAGTTGGCGGAACAGCGCGGGTTCGCCATCACCGAGACCTACATCGACCACGGCATCAGCGGGGCCCGGGCCAAACGGCCCGGGCTGGACCAATTGATGGCCGATGCTCGCCGAGGTAAGGTCGACGTGCTGCTGATCTGGAGCTTCGATCGCCTGGCTCGCTCGGTTCGCCACTTGATCGAAGTACTCGATGAACTCAGCAAGCTCGGCATCGAGTTCATCAGCTTCCGCGAAGCCATCGACACTTCGGCTGCGCTCGGCCGTGCGCTGATCGTGATCATCGGTGCGATTGGCGAGCTGGAGCGCAACTTGATCATCGAACGCGTGCGTGCCGGCATGCGCCGGGCCAGGCTCGAAGGCCGGCACATCGGTCGCAGACCACTCGAACTCGACCGCGAGTCGATCGTTCGTGATCGCGGTCGCGGCCTGAGTCTGGGAGAACTGGCGCGCACCTACCGCGCTTCCCGAACCACCATCCGGCGGGTTCTCGGCGGTGCACCAAAAGGGATCGCGCAGAGCTCTTCACAACCCAATGAAAACAGGCGGCCGGAAACGGCCGCCTGAGCTGTAACACAAGGTGTGGATTAAGAACCACAGATCAGAAGGAGGAATTTAATAGTTATGAGCGAGAATTTGCCGAGCATTCAAGTCACGCCCGCCATGGCGGTGCGTTTTGCCCGCAAAGAGCAAAATACAACATTATATAAAGAGGTAGGGAGTTCTCTCTTCCCGGCCGCCCGCCTTCGTCGGGCTCCCTAGTACAAAAAAATTGGGCGTCGGTCCCTAACGAACGTCGCTGTAATTGTGTGGCGAGGGCCCAAAATAGAGGGTTGCAAGACATTTGTGGAACTTGGGCCACGCCTTGTGCACCATTTGTGGTGCAAAGCTCGTCCCTCATAGTATATGTCCTCGCCTGTGGAAATTTCCGATCCAGCAACTTCAACCACTTACGAGCTTTCGTCTCTTCAACAGCCCAAGAAAAACGCCTGTACAACGTCCTCCCAGATCATTTTTTGAGCGCGGTCATTGCCAACTTTCATCTAGGGGAAACATAGAACAGAACTTAGTGCAAGAATCTGCGTTTTCTTCGTACCCCCCTAGTTTTAATCTTTTCGTCCAAGACCTCAATTCGTACCCCCCCGTCGAATCGACTCACATTCGTTTCAAGTCTGACCCAGACCCTTTTGACCGAGTTCTGCAGTTGGACTCCTACGCAACTCTCAGGTGTTGGCGAGCACACGTGCGACTCGCGGGTGATTGCCCAGCAGGTGATGACAATCACTGCGGACATAGGAGAGACATGACAGCATCGAGTTGGTCCAACTGGGCCGCAACAATCTCCGATAGAAATGACAAGAAGATCAAAAACAGGAACGCAGCGCAACTATGCCGACCCTGCGGCCGACCCGCGAATCCAAGCAATTTGTGACAACTGGAACGCAACCGATAAATACCAGAAGGGTAAAGCGATTAATCTGCTGCGTTCCGATTACACTCTAAAGGAACTCGAGAGTGTTCTACCGTGCTCAGAAAAGAGGATTCGTGACTACGAGATTCTTGGCAGAATATCCGCCGATCCGGCTATGTTCGCCGGTACAGGCGCCAAAAAGATATTGGCATGGGAGCGGCGAAGATCTCAATTTCGACGCCAGATCAAGAGACTCTCGAGGGGAAGGCCGGCGCGAAAGTTAACCGATAAGCTCACTCGGACTGTGACGAAGTGGATTAAAGAAACCCTTAACCCTTGGACGTGGGATGTATTTTTCGAGGAGATTCTCACAATTCCAGCGACCAAAGAACTTGTCCGCAAGCACAAACCTGACTGGTGGCGCTGCGACCCAGAAGGAGATTGGGACAAGATTATCCGAGAAACGCGTCCCGCTGGCGACCCGGAGGAAACTTCCGTACATGTTGGGGGCCTCATGGACTACTATGTTGAGTGGTTTGCATGCTGGTATCAGCGCTGTGTCCCGATACCGCGAATCGAGAATGTTGCACTCGAACGCGCCCGCAAGATTCTGCGCCAAGAACTGAGGGACATGGGGCCGGGTGAGAGCTGGCATTCGCCGTATTGAATGTCGATGCCAAGAAACTCTCGGATGACACCGCCTGTAATTCTTCAAATCCTCTCCACATAACCTAACGGCGCGAGCGGTTGCGTTACTATTCCAGAAAGTCGTTCGACGTACTCACGGCCGATCAGCCGACCATTCGCTAAGAGCCGCGAGAAATCCGCTTGCTGTCAGAGGGCCGGGTGCCAATTGTGCGCTTAATTCCAGGCAGTTGAACCAATCATGTGAAAGCCCTCTCGATCGTGAATGATTAAAGGACGTTATTACACGCTCGTGAACCTTTACCTAAGATGAGCTTTCCATTGGCAGGCCCGCGTAATCCGCTTCAAACAGTTTCTGCATATCTTTTACCGCGAGGCGCTGAAGACAGCAAAGACTCCAGTAATCGCGCCATACCGTACTCTGCGGGTGCAGGTATTCAACTTCCAGTTCCATTTGCTTGGCGTCCTCCCAACTAATCATCTGGCCGTGGGCGGGCCACAGGTTCGTGTCCATGAGGTCGCTGGCGATTTTTGTGTAGTTGGCGTTTTTCTGGGGAAGCGCCGACCAAAATCAGCTCGGTAGCCGGAGGAAACGAGTGGATGAAATCGGCCGGCGCATGGGTGCGCTCGGCAGCTGACGCAGATTTGATGAATCGCAACATCCCGACTGGCACCGCAACTTATGGCATGGAATGAGTCAAACGAGAACGGCAGCGTCCAGCAATGATGAGCTTCTCCAGTGCAATCAGTGAATGTTGGGTTCGACGAAAGGTATGCCTTTGTGACTTGAACCTAACATTTCAAAAACGCATGCGATCGCTGAGTGCTGCAACGGCGCTCTTGCCCGTGCCGCGACAACACACCAGCCACGTCCGCGACATTACGGCAGAGAGCTGGGACAGAACGTCGATGTTCCTAAGCGGAAGATCACGTCAGCAGAGTTATGCTAACCTGACATCCGTCGAGGTATACGTTTCCGTCAGTTCCACGCTCAAACACCAACGTTGTCGGAACCCCTGTTTCTGGAAGTTCGTGAGCCTCCACCCAATATGCAAAATAGAAGTCCACCTCCGGCCCGAGTGCTTCCTCGCTATTAGAGAGTACGCGAGCTACTACCGCCTGCCGCTCTGGCGCACGGTTGTCGGACAATATATTGAACTTGAAACGTTGCCCTACCTTAATTTCAGATTGCAATTGAACTCCTTCTACGTTCTCAGCTTCTTCACTAATGCACCGTGTCGTCAGTGGCATCACAGTCTTTGGCGGCGCTAGGCCGCAGCCGGTCCTGGCGTGTGACCATCGCTCAGATCTTGGCCTGACTTTGAGACGGCAGTAAGCTTGCTCGGCCTCAGGAACCACATGATCTGATCGATGCCTTGTGCCGAGGCATCAATTGTCCCGAGCGTCGCAGGTACGCCACCGCGCGACACGAGAACAGCTGCCTGGCCATTTACTTCTACAAAGGCAACACTCACGCCTTTCCAGAAATATGTGGAGACAGCCTCAACGAACGTTTTCACACGTTCGCGACCAGAGACTGGGACTCCCGCCGCGCGCACAAGTCCACCACCGTCTGCGTAAGAGACAACATCCTCTGCGAGGAGCCCTTCCAGAGCGGCCATGTCTCCTTTCTGCGCGGCAGTGACAAAGGCTTCCAGAAGGCGCCGTTGCTCGTTTGAACTGACGGATTTGCGGCGGCCATCGGCGATATGTTTGCGAGCACGAGAGACGAGTTGGCGGACGTTGGCTTCCTCCATCTGCAAAATTGATGCGATCTGGTCGTAGGAATAATCGAACGCCTCGCGCAGAACATAGGCGGCACGTTCTGTGGGAGAGAGTTTCTCCAGGAGCAGCAGGACTGCAAGCTTCAGTGCCTCACTGCGCTCTGCGCCTAGTCCGGGATCGCTGCTAGTATCCACCGGTTCGGGAAGCCAGGTTCCGACGTAGGTTTCGTGACGCGTGTGGGCGGACTGGGCGAGATTGATACAGAGTCGTGTGGTTGTCGTCGCTAGGAATGCAGGCGGATTCTCAACCACTTTTCGATTGGTAGACTGCCACCGCAACCAAACGTCTTGCACGACATCCTCGGCCTCCGCCGCACTTCCGAGCATGCGGTAGGCGATGCCGAACAGACGCGGACGCACGCCCGCGAAAGCTGAAAGGCCATCGTCGTATTCGCCGGCTTCT
>DATHPO010000012.1:0-3295 GCA_035483835.1 Terriglobales bacterium | reverse complement strand
AGCCGTAGCGGTAAAGGAGTAGGAGTGAGCCGCGAGATGGCAAGCTCGATTCCCAACAGAAGCGTAAGGATGAGGATGCGAACCTTGACCAGCCAGGCCAGCCACAGCCGCTCATCGAACATGGATTGCATGCCTGATCCCAATTTCCCTGATCTTCCTTCGGAATTCGCCTTCGATCACGTGGACCGTACCCTTCGGAAGACCTTTTTCACTTCGGGCGGAGTTCCAGACTTCTCTTCCCGAAGCCCAGCGCTCCGCCCATCATTTTTCGTGACTAGCCGGCCAGCTTGGCGATCATCGAGAACAACGGCATATACAGCGAAATGACGATGCCGCCGACGGCAACACCCAGGAAGGCGATCAAGATTGGCTCCAGCATCGCGAGCATGTCCTTGGTCGCGGTATCGACTTCATCTTCGTAGAAGTCAGCAATCTTTTGCAGCATGGCATCCATGGCGCCGGTGGCTTCGCCCACGCCGATCATCTGAGTCACCATACTGGGAAAGACTCCCGATTCCCGCAGCGGATCGACGATCGTGCGGCCTTCTTCAATGGCCTTGCGCACCTTCAGCAACGCTTCCTCAAGAACCGCGTTCCCCGAAGTTCTAGCCGTGATGCTCAAACCCTCAAGGATCGGTACGCCCGAGGTAATCAGCGTGCCCAGAGTCCGGGTAAAGCGCGCGACTGCGATCTTGCGCAGCAGCATGCCAAGGACGGGCATTTTCAGCAGGGTATAGTCAAGGTAATAACGGCCCTTGGGGTTCTTGCGGATCTGCTTCACGCCAAAAAAGAGAGCCACAACGCCGACGATGAAGAACCACCAGAACTGTCCCACGAATGCGCTCAACCCCATCACCACGCGGGTGGGCAGCGGCAGAGCTACACCTAAACCAGCGAAAAGGTTGGCGAAAATCGGAACTACCCATTTGAGCAACGCGCCCACAACCAGCAAGGCCAGACTGATGACGGACACCGGGTAGATCAAAGCAGATTTCACTGCGCCCTTCAGCTTCACCGCTTTTTCGACGTACTGCGCCAGGCGCTGCAGGATGATGTCGAGAATACCGCCAGTCTCGCCGGCCTCGATCATGTTGGTGGACAGGTCGTCGAAGACCTTTGGAAACTGCCGCATGGCGTTGGCCAGGGTTGAGCCGCCTTCCACCGTGGTCCGTACGCCCGTCAGCGTCTTTTGGAATGCCTGGTTCTCCTGGTTGGCCGCCAGGATCTCGAGACACTGCACCAGGGGCAAACCAGCATCGATCATGACCGAGAACTGACGGAAGAAGATGGCGATCTCCTTGGTCTTGACCTTGCCGGAGCCGAATGTCGGCATGGCAAACTCTTTGCCTTTTTCCCGGATAGCCCCCGCGTTGATACGCTCCTTGCGCAACTGAGTGGCCAACGCTTGTTTATTGGGCGCAACCCTCTCGCCGCTGACTTTTTCTCCGTTTTCGGTCTTCCCAGAATATGTAAAAACTGGCATGGTGGACCTCTCCTTGCTTCCTAAATCGTTCCTTCCGCAGCGCCGGTTCGTTCGCGCCCCGGTTTCCTACTGCATAAACCACTCACTCGAACTGAAACTACAGTTCGCACGAAATCGTTTAGCGCTTGCCTGTGGCTGCGCCCTTGACCGCAGTCGCGGACTGATTGCGGTTCAGTAGCCCTGCGCCACGGTTAATCATTTCCTGCAGCTCGTCCACGTTGCTGGAGCGAGCCATTGCGACTTCCAGAGTGATCTGCTTCTGGAAGTAAAGTGTCGCCAGCGCCTGATTGAATGTCTGCATGCCAAATTTGTCCTGTCCCGACTGCATCGAGGAATAGATCTGGTGGATCTTGTCTTCGCGAATCAGGTTGCGGACCGCGGCGTTTGGTACCAGGATTTCCATACCCATCGCCCGGCCCTTACCGTCCGCGCTGGGCAGCAAGCTTTGGCACATGATGCCTTCCAGCACCAAGGACAATTGCGCCCGGATCTGGGACTGCTGGTGTGCCGGGAACACATCGATGATTCGGTTGATGGTGGACGACGCCGAGTTGGTGTGTAGCGTGCCGAACGTAAGGTGACCGGTTTCGGCGATACGCAGCGCCGATTCGATGGTCTCCAAGTCGCGCATTTCACCGATCAGAACGACATCGGGATCTTCACGAAGCGCGGCTCGCAGCGCGTCGGTAAAGCTCTTGGTGTCGGCATGGACTTCGCGTTGATTGACCACGCAATTCTTGTTCATGTGCACGAATTCGATCGGATCCTCGATGGTGAGAATGTGGTCATGCCGCTCGGTATTGATCTTGTCGATCATGGCGGCGAGCGTAGTGGATTTGCCCGATCCCGTCGGGCCTGTGACCAGCACCAGGCCGCGAGGCTTGTCGCACATCTTGCTCACAACCGCGGGAAGTCCTAACTGATTAAACGACTTGATCTCGAAGGGAATCAGACGAAAGACGGCGGAAGTCGCGCCTCGCTGGTTGAATACGTTGGCACGGAAGCGAGCCAGGCCTTTCAATCCGAAAGAGAAATCTAACTCCAGGTTCTCTTCGAAACGATGCTTCTGCGAATCGGTCATGACGCTGTAGGCCAGCTGTTTAGTTTCGGCAGGCGTCATCTGCGGCAGGTCCAGCGGCACCAGGTGCCCGTGCACGCGGATCTGCGGTGGCGAATTCGTCGTAAGGTGAAGATCGCTTCCCGACATCTCCAACATTCTTTTCAGCAGATCACTTAATGCGAGCGACATCTTTTTTTATTCCCTTTCTTCCTCGTTACAATCTTTAGTGAATAGTCTCGCGAGCCACTTCTTCGAGAGTGGTCATCCCGGCGGCAACCTTGATCAGCCCGCTGCGCCGCAGGGTAATCATTCCGCGCTCGATTGCCTTCTTTTTCAGTTCCACCGCCGACGCGCCCACCAGCACCAGTTCTCTGATTTCGTCATCTACTTCCATGACTTCGTACAAACCACACCGGCCCTTATAGCCAGTGTTGTTACAGACACCGCACCCTTTGCCCTTTTGAATCTTTACGGTCTTGACTTCCTCGGGACTGTACCCCTCCTCGAGCAAGGTTTGATGGGGAACATCAACGACCTCCGTACACTCTTTGCAGATACGCCGGACCAGGCGCTGAGCGCAGATCAGGTGCACTGAGGTCGCGACCAGGAAGGGTTCAATGCCCATGTTCATAAGCCGGGTAATAGTTTCCGGTGCGCCGTTGGTGTGCAACGTGGAGAGCACCAGGTGTCCGGTAAGCGCGGCTTTGATCGCGATTTCGGCGGTTTCAAAGTCTCGGATTTCGCCCACCAGA
>DATHPO010000011.1:0-4973 GCA_035483835.1 Terriglobales bacterium | reverse complement strand
GGCGCAGTGCTTCCAGCGTGTGCGTGAGAACCAGAATTTCGACGGTGGACCGAAGTCCCGCCTTATTAGCCGCGAAGCGGCGTAAGACTGCAGCCCACGGCGCCGACCGTGGGAACAGTGAAGACGAGAACAGAACCCCCTTCACGCCGCGCGAAAACCCAAATCCCGAAGTCATCCTGAGCGGACGTAGTCCGCGAAGGATCTCGCACCTGCAACGAAAACTCTCTGCTCGGTCTGCGCGACGTCGATCCGAAGAAGTTTGGGTGGCGCAGTGCTTCCAGCGCTGCCATAACTGCCTTCAAATGAATAAGAGGTTTTAACCCCGAAGCAGCAACGATGCATCTGTCTTCGCAGGGCCTTTCACCCAAATCACATTGGGTTCGTATCAGGATATGGCTTCAGCCAAATCGCAACCCAACCCATATAAATGCGGCTTCAGCCCCTGGCTGCCCCCACTTTATGGGTGGCCCATGCTTAGCCGAAAACGCCCACAATGCTAGACTGATCCTTCAGAGGAGGACTTCTCTTGCCAACTGATCCCGTTCTGGTTGTCCATGGAGGCGCCTGGGCCATTCCGGATGACATGGTCGAGGCTCATCTCAACGGTGTCCGCAACGCCGCCGCTGCTGGCTGGCAAGCGCTCAGCCGCGGAGGCTCGGCTCTCGACGCCGTCGAGGAGGCAGTCGTGGTCATGGAAGACGACGAGACCTTCGATGCCGGCCGCGGCAGCTTCCTCAATCGCGATGGCAAAGTACAACTCGACGCGCTCATCATGGAGGGGGCCACCCTTCGCGCCGGAGGCGTGGGTTGCGTCGAGCATTTGCGCAACCCAGTGCGCGCCGCCCGCAAGATCCTGAGCGAAAGCCCGCACGTATATTTCGTCGCCCAAGGCGCGGAGCGCTTCGCGGCCGAGCATGGCATCCCGCTGTGCAAGAACGAAGACCTCATCATTCCGCGCGAGGTCGAACGCTTGCGCGAATTCCAGGCGCACGCCTCGGAAGAGAAGCCCGACCTGTTTGCCGCCACGCTCTCGCACGACACCGTGGGCGCCGTCGCCCTCGACGCCCGAGGCGACATCGCCGCCGCCACTTCGACCGGAGGCACGCTCAACAAAGCCCCCGGCCGCCTGGGAGACTCATCCTTGATTGGCTGCGGCTGCTACGCCGACAACAAAACCGCGGCCGCTTCGACCACAGGATGGGGCGAGCCCATCATGAAACTGGTCCTGGCCAAGTGGGCCACGGATCGTGTGGCCTCAGGCAGTCTGCCGGAGTGGGTCGCGGCAGAGGCGATCAACTACTTGCAGGCGCGCGTGAACGGGCATGGCGGAATGATTTTGCTGGACGTGCGCGGGCGTCTTGGCATCGCCCATAACACTCCGCGCATGGCGTGGGCGCTCAAGACGATGACGGAAGAGAGCTCTGGCATCAGCCGCCATGAGTGAGAAGTGTTCCACGTGGAACAGTGTGCGTACCGCAATATATGTACGGTTATGCATGTACAAGACCTGGAAACGGCGTGGTCTCAACGAGATCGGGGTCCTGGAAGAGTTTTGACATTGGGGCTTCACGGCTGACATTGAAGCTTGTACGATATTTCATGCGACTTCCCGGATCACTGTTTGCGGTACTCGCCGTTGTTGGCTCAGCGTGTGCGCAGTCCTTGCCATCCCAACAGTCTTCGACTGGCCAGCATCCTGACCTCGCACTGCAATCCGCCGTTTACGTTAAGGTGCAACTTGAGAAGACCGTAAAGGTTTCCGCGTTGAAACCCGGCGACGTGATCAAGGGGAAACTGGCGCAGGATGTCTATTCGGGAGACCGTGAACTTTTTGCCGCGGGCAGCCAAGTGCGATTGACGGTGGATAAACTGGGGCGGCGACGAAGGGTGCCCAACGATTACTGGCCGTGGGTGATCAAGGTTTTCACGCCTCGCCACGAGAATTATCCTACTTTCCAGTCTGCGACCGTCTCCTTGCCCGACGGCAGGGAGGTGCCTCTGCGGGTTTCTCTGATCTTTATCAATCGGGAGACGCAAGTGCACGCGCCGATGGAAACGAAAAGGGGGGGCCACCCGACAACGAGTTCGACGGCTCAGGGTGGAGATGCGAGCGCGAAGCAAAGTGAATCCGGGAATGGCGGACCTCGGGACGGTGGCCCATTCGTGGCTTTGCAGGCCATAAATCCGACGGAGGTACCGGCGTCTGGCGAAAGTTCTTCTGGATTTGCGTTGCCCGGCCCGGTGACGCTGGCGGCTGGAACCATGGCGAAGATTATTCTTCTGGGCGGAGTGAGCGCTTCCAAGAGCCGGCCCGGGGATTCGTTCCAGGCGCGTCTGGTGGAACCCGTTCGATTGGATTCGATGGTCGTTTTGCCGGAGGGGACGCTTCTCGGAGGAAAGGTTGTGAGGAGCACGCCTCCGCGGGTGTTGAGCCGGGCGGGGTCGCTTTTGCTTACCTTCACGGATCTGACTTTGCCTGGGAGCACGACCGTTCCGGCGACGGCGTCGGTCACCATGGCGGAACTCGATCAAAGGTCGCACACCAAGATTGATCCGGAAGGAAAGCTGCACGGCGATCGGCCGGGCAAGCTTTGGATGGCGGTTAACATCGGAGTGACGGCGGGAATCGCCAAGGAGGCCGATGATGGAACTCAGTTGCTGGTCGAGGCGCTGGTGTCGACGGCGACCGATGCTTCTACGGCCGGAACTGCGAGGATTGCCGGAATTTGTGCTTCCACCCTGTTTTTGCTGACGCGCCATGGGCGGGATGTGGTTCTGCCCCAGTTCACCGAGATGAATGTCAGCTTTGACCGGCCGGTATTGCTGCCTGGTTCGCAGGCGCAAGTGTCAGCGCCCTAAGCGCGTAGACCCGGATGCTCGTCCGTGGGTGAGGAGCGCGTGACCTGGCATGGTTCGCCCGATAAGCGCTAACTCAAGCAGGCGGCCTAGACGTTCTGTCGGCTGTTTTGCGGTAACTTCCGAGTAGCCGACTGCAGGGAAGTTGTCCGGTTGTGGTGAATTCGAGCCGCTGCCAGGGCGCAAATGTCACGATGCGAAGGTTAACAAAACCGGCCCTCCGAAGACGGGCAGATCGGCTATCGGCGGTTTACTCACGGGTGCCGACGAAGACCGCGAAGCCGCCGGAACCGCTTCAGGATTCCGGCAAGGGTGATTGCTCGGGTTGCGGCTTTCGCCTCAGAACCAACGCGGAGATCAGGGTGATAACGAGCCCAATCGGAAAGGGATCAATGAACGTGAGCGCTGCGTTGAAGAGTGGGTTTTTGTAGAGCTCTTTGTACTTTCTCACCTGCTCAAGTTTTGCCTGGATGGCAGCGGGGTTCGCGCCCGAGGCGGTGAGCTTCTCAACCAAGTGAGCGCCGTATGCATCCCAGAAACCAGGGATGAAGTTGTAGTAGATCACTTCCCAGGTTACGACATAGATGATGCAGGATATCAGCGTAATGGAGAGGCCGACGGCAAAAGCTTTTAAAAAGGTAATCTGACCATTGCCGATGTTGTCCCGGTAGGTTCGGATGCCGAAAAACACCATCAGGAACGAGAGCACGATGGAAGTGTTGCCGATGATCGCGCCGCGGTCGAATCCAATCCTGCCGCCGAAGGTCACCAGCGCTATCATCATCAGCGAGGAGATAGCGCCGGAAATCAGCCCGAAAGTGACGATGATCTTTCTCATATTCTCGTCATGTCTTTTATCCGATCTTGACCCTTTCCTCGTATGATGCCGGCCCGATGCTCATTCGGGCTCAGCGACCAGCCGTGCTAGCTGGCGCCGTCGATGTCTTTGGAATCACCACGATGAGGTTATTCCCCGCTCCGGGGTTTGTCATGCCCAGATAATCGAGATCATCGAGCGGTCGCTGGGAGTCGAATCCGATGTCTTTCGCGGTCATGTTCGGCGCATAAAACATCAAGTGCGGAGGGAAAATGCCGTTGCTCTTGTCAGAGGTAGGACTCAAACGGTTCTCACTCGACATCATGTAGAGGAACCCCGGTTTGCTGGGATACTGGTAACGGCCTTCCTTATATCCGCTGGCGGCGTCTGCCTTGATTTCGGCCTCGGACTTGCCGTTTGTGCGCAGCTCTTCACCGTGCATGTAGACAGGCAAGAGAGTGCGGCTGCCTTCGGCGTCGAAGCACTGCGGCTCAATCGTTGTTTCTGCGGGCTTTACGAAATGCCGGCCAACAAAACAGCTGAAGCCGTTGGTGCCTTCGCGCGCTTTCTCGTAGCCTTTGGGGCCGAGAACATAAACTGTGGCTTTACTGGATACTTCGGCCGGGGCGGCGCTTTCAGCGAGTGTGATCTGCTGGTCACGTGGCATGGAGGCGTCGTAGACCCGGGGAAGTTCATATTCCGGGGCGGCGGCGGTTGCGGGAATGAGCGCGGTGGTTGAAAACAAGCCGATCGACAGAGTACCCACGACAAAGACCTTCATCGAATTCAGAGACTTCATGTTCGCTCCTTTTTTCAAGAAGTTCATGTTTTCACAAACTTCATGTGTTCATAAACTTCGTGTCGCTCGTATTGAGCGGCTCAACATACCGCATGAGGCGGGGTCGGTGTCGTCATCCTTTTGGCTGATTTTTGCGGTGGAGAGAAAAATCATTCGTTTGGGGGAACGGTTATTGGTGCGAACCGTGCTCGCGCACGAGTAAATCAGGGGAGAAGGCCGAATTCCTTGCCGAGTTGCACCGCTTGCGTTCTCCGTCTCGCCCCGAGTTTATCGAAAACACGGCTGGAATGTGTCTTCACCGTGCTCTCGCTCACAAAAAGCTTCTCGGCGATTTCGCGGTTGCTGAGGCCTTGGGCGATTAGTTCAAGGATCTCAAGCTCACGGCGAGTGATATGGAGGTCCTCACGTTTTCTTTCATCAGGGATGAACGGTCCCTCGGCAGGGACGCGGACCTCCCTCACAACAATTGTCTGGCGTTTTGCTGTCAGCTTGAGGCCAAGC
>DATHPO010000010.1:0-2515 GCA_035483835.1 Terriglobales bacterium | reverse complement strand
CCATATTGGGTGCCAATGGAGTGCATTCCATAGGGGCAGGGATCCTCGGTAGAGCGGGGTTTGGCCCGTTCCGGTGGTTGGAGCGATAACGTCTGTTCGTCGGGGGTTGCCTTGACCGGACGGACCAGAGTAGTTGTGGTGACAGCGCTGGGGATCTGCGCGGGCGCCGGTGTCTTCGACGGTTCGGGCTTCGGAGGCGCGGCGGGCGGCGTGACTGCCTTCTGTGGCGCGTTGCGGTTCGGAGAGTTTGGGGAGGCAGTCTGCTCCATGGTGTTCGGGGTACGAGCTGGAGCGGTCCTTCTTGGATCGGTGTGTCCCACGGTGACTGAGCTGCCACGGCCAAGGTCGACTAGGCGCAAATTGTCGTCAGTCACTTCCTGTGCACGGACGATGTGAGGAGTGATCGCGAAGACGATTTCGTTTTCCTGCCTCTGTCTGTCCTCTTGTCCGAAGAGGTATTTCAGGATGGGTATCTTCGTAAGCCACGGATATCCAGCGAGTGAATGAGTCTCCGTGTCTTCCAGGATGCCGCCAACCAGGTTGACTTCTCCATCGCGCAAGCGGGTTTCGTGCTCGATGCGCCGCTGTCCGATGATCGGCTGACTGATTCCGCCGATGTTCTGTGTTCCACTCACGGACGAGACTTCCAAAGTCATCTTCAGGGTAACTTCGTGTTCTGAGTGAATGTGCGGCGTAATGTCGATGTTCACGCCCACGTCGAGGTACTGGAACTGCGTGTTGACCAGTGCGCTGACGCCGCCGCCGCCCGCGGCGGCTCCGAAGGATCCGGTCGCGACCGGGACCCGGTCGCCAATCTTCAAAGTTGCTTTCTCGTTGTCGAGCGCGCGGATTTCCGGATTCTGAATCAGTTTCGTATCGCTGTCGCTCATCAAATACGACATCGACGCGCCAGGAATGCTCACCTGGAAATTCGTGGCATTCAACGCGCCTAGCGAGTTAAGGGTGAAACCTCCGCCCGATCCTCCGCCTCCGCCACCGAGCGTGCTGGGCACCATCACGATATTGGCCGAGGTTGGCGGATTGACCCCGAGAGTGCGAATGCGGCTGCGGCTGACCTGTAGCACAGCGATCTCGATGACCACTTCGGGTTTTGGTTTATCGAGATCAGTGAGCAGTTTCTGCGCGAGAACCATCTGGTCAGTTGTTCCACGCAAGATCAGGGCATTCTGATTGGGAACCAGCTGGATCCGGTTGAGATCAAGAATGCTCTTTAATGTAGCAGCGGCTTCCTGCAGTTCGGCCGGGGTGGAAACGTTCTTGAGGTAGAACGTTTTCATCACCGAATTTTCCATGTCCTTGCGTTTCGCAGTCGTATCCGCAGCGATCAGGATGGTGTTGCTGGAAACGGGAGTCCAAAAAGTTTTCGTCTGCAGCGCGACGGTGTTCAGCGCTTCGCGCAGCGTGACGTCATTCAGTTCGACAGTGATCTTCGGTGGTTTGTAATCCTGATCGAATAAAACGTTGATTCCGGCGAGGTGCGCGATGGTCTTATAAACCATGGTCGCGTTTTCCGTGAGACGCAGGCTTATGAGCGTGTTGGACAGCTGCTGCAACTCCACGGGACCAGCGGCTTCCTGCGCCATCTTATCGAGAGGCAATTCCTTCTTGGGCGTCTCTTCGCCGGTGTGTGCTTGCTTCTTGATCATCTCTTCGGTGCGGTGTGCCTCGCTTTTAGCGGCAAAGTTGGTGGGATCGATTTCGGCGGCGCGCTGGAACTCGGCAACGGCCTCCTGGAGCTTGCCACCCTCGCGCAGTGCCTGTGCCTTGCTGACGTGTTGCACAGCCGCATAAAAACGCATGCGGGTGAAAGCCGTGAAGTATTTCGCATCTTTCGGCTTCAGCGAGTGCGCCTGGCTATAGGCCTGGAAGGCCACATCGTAATCGTTCTTGCTTTCGGCCTGAACGCCTTTCTTAAACGCGGAACTGGCCTGATCCGCGTGAGCAGCCACAGAGAATAAAACCAGAAGAATGAGAGCTGCGAAAATTCGCGCACGTTTCATAGTGTCCGTTTGTATACGTCCAATTTAGGAATCGGATGAGGTCTCGCCGTGCATGCCTGAAACTCTGGGGTTCATCGCTTGCCGTGCCGAGACAACCTGGGGGAGCAATTTGATTGCACCCAACGAACCGGTTCAGCCGTGGGTACACACATTAGTCATTCAGTGATAAATCAGGCCGGGGTCGGGGCATTTGCGCTAGCGCAAAGAAGGGGCTCTTAATATTCGGGCCCGGCCAGGGGCGCCGGGAGACGGAATTCTGTGCCCAGCTCGACTGATAGTAAACGCACCGATCATATATCTATACTTATTTTACAAATTTGCTTGTAGTTTACAAAACTTTACATTTGTATTTGCCTAAACGCAAAGAGTTACAAATAACCCCCTAGTACTGTGACGCCACGGGTTTTGGGGAACGCAATCCGTCCGAGTCCCCCAGGTACGTGGAAGATTGGGTTCATCTTCCCGTCATCGGACGGCGCACAGACCCGCCCCCA
>DATHPO010000009.1:0-5214 GCA_035483835.1 Terriglobales bacterium | reverse complement strand
AGACAAAAAGGACCTGTTATGAAGGAAGTTGCTATGCCGGCGCCTGAATCAGTTGCCCTCTCTGGGTCCGATGGAGAGCATGAGCTTCAAGAAAAGTGGAATACAACACCGCGCGCGCATGCTTTTTACCGGCATCAAGTACTCGACTACCTCAACCCCTCGATGCAGGCTTTCGTCACCAAACAGGAAATGATATTTGTTGGAACTGCCGACAGCCACGGAGAAGCGGACACTTCTTTTCGCGCAGGATTGGCTGGATTCATTCGCGTGCTTGACGAGAGAACTCTTGCGTATCCTGAGTACCGAGGTAACGGAGTGATGTCGAGTCTTGGCAATATTTTCGAGAATCCACACGTGGGGCTTCTGTTCCTAGATTTCACCGAAGGCAAGATCGGGCTCCATGTCAATGGGCGCGCCCGAATCGTTGAGAATGATCAGTTCCTTCAGGATGCTTCTGTGGCTGAGCCCATCGGCGAGAATAACCTTCCTGCGATAGGGCGCGGTCCGGAGCGGTGGGTTGTGGTATCTGTGGTGGAAGCGTACGTCCATTGCTCGAAGCACATTCCTCGCATGCAGAAGATCGATGAGGAAATTCAGTGGGGAACGGATGATGTGCGCGCCAAAGGCGGCGACTACTTCAGGGCCAAATCCTCTCCGCGGGCGAAGTAGCGAAGATACTCATAGCCAATAACATCGGCAACGGCACGACCAATGCCTTCCAGCCTTTGATCGGACCGAAGGACGAGCGGAACCCGGATTTTCCATCCTGCCGGAAAAGCCTGTGCGGACAACAACGATGGATCAGCCTTCAGCCAGTTCTCGACCAAACCAGCAGCTAGCTCTGGGCACTGTCTCTTTTGCCATTTGCTTTGCCGCATGGGGGCTGATTAGCGCATTCGCTCCGCGTTTCCAACAAGCGTTTCACCTGACTGCGACGCAGACGGCCTTTCTTGTGGCTGTTCCTGTTCTTCTCGGTGCGCTGCTAAGGGTCGTAACCGGGATGCTCGCAGACCGCTTTGGCGGCAGGACAGTTTTTGCGCTGCTGATGATTATCGTCGCCGTGCCCGCCTGCGTCGTGCCCATGGTCCCCAGCTATCGGATGCTGCTGTACGTCGCATTTTTTCTAGGCATTGCCGGAAGCTCGTTTGCCGTCGGCGTGGGATTTGTTTCCCGCTGGTTTCCGCCAGAAACGCAGGGCGGCGCACTAGGCATTTACGGCCTCGGTAATATCGGTCAATCGGCTGCCGTATTCCTCGGTCCAGTTCTAGCCGTGGCGGTTGGCTGGCGGAGCATTTTTCGAGGCATGGCGGCCCTGCTGGTCATCTGGGGAGTTGCATTCTTTTTGCTCGCCCACAATTCCCCAAAGGCAGTGCGGCCTTCGAGCTTGGGCGCAATGCTCCAACTTCTCTCGCGCGAACGGTTGTCGTGGGTGCTTTCCCTTTTCTACTTCCTGACTTTTGGTGGATTTGTTGCATTTTCGATCTACTTGCCGGTCTTGCTCAAAGACCAGTTCGGATTGAAACCTGCGGACGCCGGGCTTCGTACTGCCGGTTTTGTTGTGGTGGCAACCCTAGCTCGCCCGCTCGGAGGCTGGTTATCGGATAAGATCGGAGGCGCTCGCGTTCTCCAAGCCGTTTTCCTCGGGATCATTCCATTTGCCCTATTGATGGCGTGGCCTTCGATGTTGCCGTTTACCGTGGGGGCGCTGGCGTCCGCCTTCTTGCTTGGAAATGGTAACGGCGCGGTCTTCAAGCTCGTGCCGCAACATTTCCCCAAGGACGTTGGAACGGTTACCGGCCTGGTTGGAGCTATGGGCGGGCTCGGTGGATTTTTCCCACCCTTGCTGTTGGGTTTCTTCCGAGACCATTTGCACCTCGTTTGGCCCAGCTTCGCGCTGCTCGCGTTTCTTTCTGCGGTTCTATGGCGTACCAATGCCGTGGTTTTCTTGGCCCAGAAGCAAGCCACTGAGCTGACACTGCCGGCATCGTTCACCCGTACGGCAGACCGCATTCGAGCGGGTCTTACGGCTACATTCTTCACCGCCTTGTTAGTGGCCGCAATCGTTGTGGGGTCGCGCAACCTTCAGAATTTCGACGCAGCGCTGGTCATTTACACGTTTGCTACGGTCTTTGCGACCTGGGGAGTCGTGTACCACTACCGCGTGTGGCTCGATAAACCACCAACGCGTGTGTATTGGGAACGGGGCTGGCAGCTTTTCCGCAAGGAGGGCATTTTTCGCGGGACGGCGCGGCTTGCGAGCCTGGCAACAACCCACCTGGCGGCCCAAACTTTCATTCGGCGCCGTTCGGTGTTGCGCTGGTGGATGCACCAACTGCTTTTCTGGGGGTGCGTCCTCGCTGTTCTGATTACTTTTCCGCTAGTCTTCGGCTGGATCTCGTTCCAGACGCTACCGACGGATCAAGAGATGTATGTGGTTTTGGTTTACGGCTTTCCGGCTCAGACGTTCCGCTTGCACACGCTGTTTGCAGAGCTCCTGTTTCACGGACTGGACATCGCAGCGATTCTGGTGCTCGGTGGAATCGCGCTCTCTCTGTGGAGGCGCTTCCGCGACCGGGGCGCACAAGCACTACAGTCCTTCGTGTCGGATTTTTTGCCGATCATTCTCCTGTTCGCGATTTCAGTGACCGGCCTTGCGCTCACGGTTTCTCAGAAATGGCTGCGTGGAGAGTTCTACGCTTTTCTCGCGATTCTGCACGCCATCACCGTGATTGCCGCACTGCTCTATCTCCCGTTCGGAAAGTTTTTCCATATTTTTCAGCGTCCCGCTCAGCTCGGCGTGAAGTTTTACCAAGCCGCGGGAAAAGCGGGTGAGCCTGCAGTCTGCAAGCGTTGCGGTGAGCGTTTCGCTGCCAGAATGCATATCGACGACTTGAACCATGTCCTTTCGCAAGTTGGATTCGACTACCGGCTGGGAGAGAGCCCACTCACGTGGCAGGAGATTTGCCCGGCATGCAAGCGGAAGTCATTGTCGCTCGCGCAACTGCGCTTAAGAGAGGAAGCTCGTGGCTGAGCCGCCGGTTTCATTGAAGTCCTTGCTGGAGCGTTTTGGTCCACACCCGGCTTACACGCCCCCGGGCGGCTGGCAGGACGAGTCACACAACCCTGCTGAGCGTCTGGTGAAAACGCATTGCTGTTTTTGCGGCCAGCAGTGCGGGATACAGCTCAAGGTTCGCCGCAATCAAGTGATTGGCTTTGAACCCTGGGAAGAGTTCCCTTTCAACCGCGGAATGCTCTGTCCCAAGGGTGTTAAGCGCTACATGCAAGGAGGCCATCCTGACCGGTTGCTTGATCCCTTGATGCGCACGCCGCAAGGATTTCGAGTTTCTTCGTGGGATGAAGCATTGGGCTTTACGGCGAGACGCTTGCAGGAGACTCAAGCTAAATATGGCAAGGATTCCGTGGCCATCTACGGCGGAGCTTCTCTGATTTCCGAGAAAGCCTACCTGCTTGGAAAATTTGCTCGCGTTGCGCTGGGCACTCGCCACATCGATTACAACGGAAGACTGTGTATGGTTTCGGCGGGCGTGGCTTACAAGCTGGCGTTTGGGGTGGACCGCAGCCCTTTTCCATGGAGCGATATTCCTAAAGCACAAGTCGTGCTCGTGGCAGGCGCGAATGTTGCGGAGTGCGCGCCGATCACGACCGACTATTTGTGGCGGTGCCGCGACGCCGGCGGAAAACTCATCATTGTCGATCCGCGGATGACGCCGATCTGCCGCAACGCGGACATGTATCTTCCGGTTCGGCCGGGCACCGATTTAGCTTTGTACATGGGCTTGCTTCACGTCATTCTGCGCGATGGTCTGGAACGCCGAGATTTCATTTCGGCGCATACGATCGGCTTCGAACAGGTTGCCGAATCAGCTCGCGCCTGGGACCCGCGTACTGTGGCGGAAAAGACCGGAGTGCCGCCCGAGTCCATCGAGCGCGCGGCTTGCCTCTTTGCCAAGGCCGAACGTGCCATCGTCCTTCACGCGCGGGGTGTCGAACACCAATCCAAAGGCGTCGAAAACTGTTTGGCGCTGATTAACCTGTGCCTTGCGACCGGAAATATTGGTCGGGAGGGCGCGGGCTGCGCGATGATCACCGGGCAAGGAAATGGGCAAGGTGGCCGCGAGCACGGCCAGAAATGCGACCAACTTCCCGGTCAGCGTTCGATCGACGATTCCGAAGCACGCGCTCACACGGCCAAGGTCTGGGGCATCTGTCCGGAAGACATTCCGCAAGCCGGCTATTCCGCCGTAGAGATCATGGAAGCGATTCATCGCGGCGAGATCAAAGCATTATTATCCGCGTGCTTCAATCCACTCGTCTCCCTTCCGGATGCCAAGTTCACTCAGGAAGCCTTGAAGAAGCTCGAATTCTTCGGTGTCGTCGACTTCTTCATGTCTGAGACCGCACATCACGCCGACGTGGTCTTAGCCGGAAGTTTGCAGGAAGAAGAGGAAGGCATCGGCTGCACGGCCGAAGGCCGGGTCATCCATATACAGAAGGCTGTGGACCCACCCGGCAACGCTAAAGGCGATAGCTGGATCTACTGCGAACTGGCGAAACGGCTGGGGAAAGGACAATTCTTCCCGTACACCTCGACCAGAGAGATTTACGACGAACTACGCGAAGCGTCTCGTGGCGGCCACGCGGACTACTACGGCATCACCTACGAAAAAATCGACAAGAACATGGGTGTTTTCTGGCCGTGTCCTTCGCTCGACCATCCCGGAACGCCCCGGCTGTTCGAAGATGGGCGCTCGTTTCATCCGGATGGCAAACACCACTTCGTTGTCACCGAGTGGCGCGATAGTGGAGACCCGGTCTCGTCCGAGTTTCCGATTTATCTCACGACGGGGCGCGTCGTCAGTCAGTATCTCTCAGGCACGCAGACGCGCCGTATCGGCGGTCTCCTCGAACAGTGTCCAAATCCACGGCTGGAAATCCACCCGCGTCTCGCTGAGCAATACAAGATAGATGACGGAGATTGGGTCACCGTGACCACACGCCGAAACCAGATCACCTTGCAAGCCATGGTGGTGAAGACGATTCGCCCGGACACGGTGTTCATCCCCTACCATTGGCCCGCGGGGCGAAGCGCGAACCGGCTGACGCATCGCACGCTCGACCCACGCAGCAAGATTCCCGAGTACAAAGTATCCGCGTGCCAGCTCCGCGGGGCGGATGGACCGCCCGAGTGGTCGC
>DATHPO010000008.1:0-12092 GCA_035483835.1 Terriglobales bacterium | reverse complement strand
GCCAGCGTTTCTCTGTCATCCTGCTGGGCGCATTCGCAGGGCTGGCTCTGTTGCTGGCTGGCACTGGAATCTATGGCGTGCTGTCGTACCTGGTCGGGCAGCGTACACGGGAAATCGGTGTGCGCATGGCGCTGGGGGCGCGGCAACTTGATGTGCTGCGCATGGTGCTGCAAGACGGAGCGCGCATGACGCTGACCGGCACGGCGATTGGAATCGTCGCCGCCCTGGGTTTGACCCGACTGATGGCGAGCATGCTGTTCGGGGTTAAGCCGACCGACCCGATTACATTCGGCTTGGTCGCGGTGGTTTTGTGCGGCATCGCCTTATTGGCCGGTTATGTGCCTGCGCGGCGCGCGGCCAAGGTCGATCCCATGGTGGCGCTGCGATACGAGTAATCGCTCACAAATACCTCAGCATGATTCTCATGCCGCCGAGGCGGACCATGCCGTGCTGCGACCAGCGCGGATACAAGAAGGATGGCTTTCATCTGCGGACCTCCTATGCCCAGCACGAAATGGCATCATTTTATACACCCAGTTCACTCAATTGTTGAAAAATCGCCATTACGCTCCGTCGAAAATCCTCTCCGGACCTAAATAGCAGGCTTGGGCGCAAGTTGGTTTATGGGAGTGATGGGTAACCTCGTAGCCAAGCTTACGAAGGGCTCGCGCCAGCATCTGTGCACGTTGCTTCTTTTTCCCGGGGACCCACTTCGTGGCCTTGCTCGATAAATCGCACGCCTTCATGCAAGATCCTCCAAACTACGCGACAGAGTCGATGGGCAACGGCCCAGACAGCGGACTGATAGCCTAGGCGGGGCAGCAGACGGCGGAACACGACCTGAAAATGACTGCCTTTCTTGGCGACGGCAGCGTGCGCGGCTTGGTTCAGCACTCGACGCAGGTATTTATTGCCTTTCGCGCAGCGACTGCTATGGTTCTCTTCCGCGCTTTCTTGCTTGCCCGGACAGGTTCCCACCCAAGACGTCAACTCCGCCGCCGACGAGAAGGTACTGGCCTGCGCCCCTACCTCGGCGATGATCTGTTGTGCCGAATCCACTCCTGGGCCTGGTACTTCCGCCAGTCGGATTACAGCGTCCTGATGCGACTTCATGCTGTCGCGATCATGTTGTTAAGTTGAGCCATTTGCTGATCGATCAACTGCAACCGCTGCAGTTGTAAGGTCAGCATTCCCCGGTGTACGGGTTGCACTCTTCCGTCAAAGCATCCACCAGTTGCTCCTCCGTGCAGTGCAACCGCTCATCCCCCAGCTCTGCCAACTTCTTGGGATCGGTCTCGCCTTGCGCCAAAGCGTGCAGAATGCGAAGTCCACTGGCACCCAGTAAGTTGCTGACCACGATCGACAGCTTGATGCGCATTTCTTCCAGCAGACACTCCATCTGGTTCTGCAGTCGTACTCGGTCGCGCGTAAGCTGCACCTTCATGCGGGTGAGGCTGCGCCAAATACGCTGTTCCCCGTCGGGCACAAAACTCAAGATTAGCTCCTCGGCGATCAGCCGCCGCACCAGCCGCTCCGCATCTTTAAAGTCATGCTTGCGCCCTCGCGGAGCACGGTTGGAGAACGCCTGCGCCAAGTGCAAACGCATATGCGGTTCCAGCTCCAGCCACACCGATCGCCAGTACTGGGCCGTCGATTCCATCACCGCCTCTGCTACACCCTGCCCCTGTCACCAGATTCGGAATCGCTGCAACTCGCTCGGTAGCGTAACAAATCGTCGCCGTACCGGCTTCGCTTCCGGCTCTGTCGTATCCACCACCACTACCATCAATACTTTCTTGTGTACGTCGATCCCCGCCATCTTCATCGCTTCCTCCTGGCGTGGAAGCGGCTGAACGCACGTGTAAAAAGTTAAGCACCGTCACCTGCTACCACCCTTCCTCCTCGGAGGGTGGCGCGACATAGATTGGTTCAAAACGCGCGTTCCCGATCAAACTCAAAAACGGCCTCACTTCATCCAGAGCCTAAACCCACCTGCGCCGTCCACGCCCCATGAGCATACCTCCACAGACTCAACCAATTTTCATGTCAATGGGTGGGCCGCAGGCCCATGTAAACTCAAAACCCCTTCAATGAGCGAAATGGTCTGTTTTCGTCATCTAAGGGATCCGCCGCATTGACGTAGATTGCAAATGGCCATATAGTGCACGCGCCCTTCCTGTGGAGGATTTATGAAGCGCTTTTCCCGACCACGAGCGACAGCCGAACTTTCCGATTCACTCCATCATCGACTTAACTCCTACGCACTCGCCGCCAGCGCCGCCGGAGTCGGTGTGCTTGCAGTGGCACAGCCCGCGGACGCGAAGATCGTCTACACGCCTGCACATGTGGTTGTGGGATTGCATCATCCACTTCGGCTGGATCTCAACCACGATGGAGTCGTCGACTTTGCCATCCTAAATACGTTCAGTCCAGAATTGAACTATCACACCTTGGTTGCTTGCCAAAATGCCAGGCTCTCCTCAGGCAGCCGTGGTCTTTATATCTGCTACGGCTCTACGAACATGGTCAGAGTCACAGATGTTCAGGGCGGGTTCGAGCAGGCAGCCCTGACGCGCGGAGCGAAAATCCAATCTCGCAATAACTTCAGAATAGGCAGCGGCTTTATGGGAGTCGTCTATTATAGCTTCATGAGCGATACGCGCTGGGATGGCCTCTGGTTCAACGACGGCAAAGGCGTCAAGAATCGCTACCTCGGTCTGAAATTCAATATCAAGGGACAAATCCACTTCGGCTGGGCCCGCCTCACCGTCACGACTACCAAGCACGACTTCAAAGCGACTTTGACTGGCTACGCGTACGAAACAATCCCAGGCAAGCCGATCATCGCTGGTAAAACGATGGGGCCGGATGATACCACAGTTGCCCCCACGAGCCTTGGTCATCTTGCGGCAGGTGCCTCCGCAATTCCAGCGTGGCGTGTGAAGCGAGCTCAATCGATTACTCATTAACTCTGAAAGTCGCTTCTTTCCCCAAGCGAGGGCGAGACAGGTTTCGCCCCTTGTTGTTTGCCTGCAATCTCGCCGATTGCTGTCGAAAAATCGCCATAGCACTCATTGATCTCCGAGCGGAGGGTTTGAGTGTAATCTGGTTACATCAGTTATCGTGCAATCTGGTCCTGTTTTAGCAAGTACGGCACTCCGCGCCCGGCTCCCCGGGCGCGGATGCGACCGCCTTTGTTTCACCAGATTACTTTACTTCGTACTCTTCTTCAGGCCGAAGGCATAAACCTTGCCATCGGCGGAGCCAACATAGACCACCCCATTCGCCACGGCGGGCGAGGAAATCACCTCATTGCCGGTGGTGTAGCTCCACAGCTTGGCGCCGGTGCTGGCGTTCAGCGCATACACGTTGCCGTCATACGAGCCAACATAGACCACCCCATTCGCCACGGCGGGCGAGGATTCCACAAAGCTGCCGGTGGTGTAGCTCCACAGCTTAGCGCCGGTGCTGGCGTTTAGCGCATAGACGTTGTTGTCAAACGCGCCCACATAAACCACCCCATTCGCCACGGCAGGCGAGGAAGTCACCCCATAGCCGATGGTGTAGCTCCACAGAAAAGCGCCGGTGCTGGCGTTCAGCGCATACACGTTGTCGTAATCCGAACCAACATAGACCACCCCATTCGCCACGGCGGGCGAGGAATACACAGGTTCGCCGTTGGAGTAGCTCCACAGCAAACCGCCGGTACTGGCGTTTAGCGCATACATGTTGCTGTCGTCCGAGCCAACATAGACCACCCCATTCGCCACGGCGGGCGAGGAATACACAAGGCGGCCGGTGGTGTAGCTCCACAGCAAAGCGCCGGTGCTGGCCTTCAGCGCATACACGTTGCCGTCATACGAGCCAACATAGACCACCCCATTCGCCACGGCGGGCGAGGATTCCACAAAGCTGCCGGTGGTGTAGCTCCACAGCTTGGCGCCGGTGCTGGCGTCCAGCGCATATAGGTTGTTGTCCCACGAGCCAACATAGACCACCCCATTCGCCACGGCAGGCGAGGAAGTCACATGGCCGCCGGTTCGGTAGCTCCACAGCTTGGCGCCGGTACTGGCCTTCAGCGCATACACGTTGTGGTCAGTCGTGCCAACATAAACCACCCCATTCACCACGGCGGGCGAGGAATCCACAAAGCGGCCCGTGATGTGGCCCCATTTTCTTTGAAGGTTCCCAACATTGTTGACGTTGAGCACTTGTTCGAAGGGGTTAAAGCGCTGCATATTGACCCCGTGGAACTGTCTCCAATTCGTGGCGACCGTGCTCGCTGACTGCTGACCCCATGCCACCTGCAGCAAGCATGCACATACCATCAAAATCGAAATACGGATGCCTTTCATGACTGACCTCCAAGATAAACTAGTCTGACGGAAATACGTTTCCTGCAAATTCGGGTCATTGCCTCAAGGGGGCGCTGCGTCACTTTAGCTAGCTCTCCTCCCTGTCGGGACTCTGCTTACCCCGTTGGTCGGTCTTCAGCAGACGGCCTTGCCGTCTGTGCATCCACTCGGTTTGCCTGTGTCAATCGCCGGGCTTCCAGACAGCAGCGGGATAATTCCTTCTCCCCTTGGCGGTGCTTTGGACTGTCCTTCCTGCTGAACTTGTGCTTGCGAAATCCCCAGGATGGTTCTACAGAATCGTACGGCATCAGAAGCCAGAGCCTAGGAAGGGAACAGGCGGTCGGCTAGGAAGAGGCTTCCCACATCTGGTCGGCAACGGTACGCCCGGCAAGGGACCCGGGTCAATGTTAACTAAGTCGTTAGCGGGACTTGTTCACCCTCAGGGCAGGTTAGCAGTCGTAAGAAAGTTGTGGCGGTGCCGTTTGCTACCCAGAGGATGCAACTGTTGAAACATCGCGATTACACTCAAAACCCCCGAGGCTGCTTCCTGTCCCGAGTGTGTCATTTGGTGATGTCTTCTCCAATGTTCCACCTGTTGATGAGGTGGGCGATATGGTGGGGCGTCCTCCCCTTAAGCACAAACGAAACTTTTGGAGGCCAACACTTCTCGCCAAAGACAGGCCAGATTTCCAACAGATCTACGTCCCATGCCCCCGGCTTGTCTACGGGACGAATGCGATTGGTGGCGAACATCGGAAGGACGTGCATGGTGAGAACTTGAATCACGAGATGTCCAACAATGATTGTTACGACGCAGCCTTGAAATGCTTTAGGGATGCCATTTATCCCTCCAATGGTGTTCGTCAATCCCGCATGAAATGCCTTAACCTCAAGACGTCCGATCCAGGTAAGTGTATTGACAGGAAGAGCGCGTGACGGTGGCTTCATTCCAGTTCTTTCACACTCGGTGTAAAACGGTATTGGGCGTCGCTGTGGGGACGAACCATCAAGGATCATTGACTTCAGGATTGCCCACCGTGTTAGCAGTTTTTGCTGTATTGGCGGCAGGAGAGTCGGCTTGTCATTCATCATCGCAAGCATGTGCGGCTTGTTCTCACTCTCAATGGCGCTCATCCAACCGTTATTGCACTTTTGGCACACGCACTTGATTCGTACTTCAGGGTCGTCTACCCATTTGGCGAAGGTTTTTCCGAACTTAATGTGTATGGGCTCGACAGGTTTAAGGTCTTCTAGAATCCAGTCCGACCAAAGATGCTCCGCGCTATCAACTGGATTTGGGCAGAACAGACACTTTCTGGGCATTCTTATTCCCGAATAACAGTTGGTGCTTCGCTTTCACGACCGTAGCGCGTTTCATTCCTTGCAGAGTAATTGACGTAATATCCCCGATTTCACTCATTGACCGAGCCGTTTGGGTTTGCAATCCTCCGGCAGGTTTCCAAGAAGCCACTCGACGCCGCGCGCGGCCAGTTCGGCCCGTCTCTTGTCTGCTGGTTCCTCATGCGATAAGTTGGAAGGCGTTCGGCGTGACGGTGGGTCGCGAGGCCGTATAGTGAGCGTTGGATGGAAGCGGAAGTAATCCTCATTCAGCGTATCCCGGAGAAGTTCAGCAGATGAGGGCAGTGGCCATAAAGAAGGGGCAGAGCCGAGAGCAAGCAGCCGGTTTGCAGGAAACGGGAACGCTCCGGTGTGAAGGTTGCGGCGAGGAGTTCGTCATAGGTCACGATCTTGCGTCCGTGGATAAATGGCTCGCAGACAAACAAGCACATTGGCTCGAAAGAGTCCTTGCTGACGAGCACGAGCGCGAAAAGAAACACCCCGATCGACTGCGCGAGCGGATCAGGCTGGACAGCATCATCTGCGTCGTGGACGCGGACCAGGTCTTCGCCCACCCCGAGTATCCCCCACTGATGGAGCTCAAGCTCCGCCAGGTCGGATTCGCGGACATGCTGATCCTCAACAAGTTGGACCTTGCCGGTCCCGAGCAAGTTGGAAGAGTCAGAGCCTGGCTCGACGAGCACTTCAGCCCTCTGCGCATCGTCGAGACCAATTTTTGCGACGTGCCCTACGAGATTCTGTTGGGCGTCGGGCGCTTCGATCCTACGCGGGCAGCCATCAACTCGCACGCCGATAAACGCAGCTGCACTGACGCGAACTGTCATGACGATCACCATGAGCCCGACCACTCGAAAATGTTCAGTACCTGGAGTTACGAGACGGACCGACCGCTGGCGCTAGAGGCGTTGCGGGAAACACTGCGCAAGCTGCCGGGAAGTGTTTACCGGGCCAAAGGAGTGGTCTACACCACCGACGCGCCCCAGCGGCGGGCGGTGCTGCAGGTGGTCGGCAGGCGCGTGGATATCTCGTTACAAGACGAGTGGGGTGGGCGTGCACCACGCACGCAGATCGTAGCAATTGGTGCGGCCGGTAGCATTGACGCGATGCTGCTGGAAAAAACTTTCGCCTCCTGCATTTCTACCGCAGGTATTTAGCAGCTTCGTGAATTCCGGCTGGCAATTCGGCGGGCAGCCCTGCTGCGAAAAATGGAGACAAGGGCGCAGCGATGGCGGGAGCGGCGTCGGTCTCGGACGGCACCCTGTTGCTAAAGTGTCCACGAATCGGTTACGCAACTCGCCCTGGCGTCGCGGACACCGTTTCCTTCGGCCCATGCATGCGCGTTAGTTGGGAAAGAAGTCGGACGGCGCGTTCTCGTGCCTCATCGTGCACTTGAGCAGTTTGTGCGGGCGCGCACCATCCAATTGCAACGTGCCGTAGACTCACCGCTATTCCGCAAGAAACGCACCGTTACCGATCCAGAATTCTGTGAGGGATTTAAGATTCTTCTTGTATCCGCGGGTCACTGCGTATTCCTTCCCGCCTTTAACGCGAAGACCATACTTTCCCGTCGAGTACTCCTTGATCTCTAACACAAACGCGGTATTCACGAGCGCAGATCGATGGATCCGAATGAATCCGTATGGCTTGAGCTTTTCTGCCACAGCCGAGATTGACTCGCGGAGCAGGTAGGAGTCCGATTCCCGCTGCAGCAACACATAATTGCCCTCAGCTTGAACTGCGACCACATCGCCAGGATTGATGAAGAGAATCCTTCTTTTAGCTTTGATTGCGATCCTCGGGTACTGCGGAAGAGATAGCTTCTGCAACTGCGGCAAAGCGTCGATCAATTTCGCAGCTTGCTCGCCCTTTGCCCTCCGAGAGGCGCGGTCCAGGGCCTTGCCGATCTGTTCGTTCGAGAAAGGCTTTAACACGTAGTCTACAGTGTGTTTCTCGAAGGCTGCGATCGCATGTTCAAGGTGCTCCGTTACAAACACGATGGACAGTACCGGAAGGTCTCGTTCCCTAAGCTGATTTACTAGTTCAGCGCCCGACAGGTCCAACCTATTGATGTCGAGAAGCAAAACATCGTAGGAGTCCGTTTCCAGTTTCTCGAGCGCTTCGGGCGCATCGTTGGCCGAATCGAAATGCTCCACGTCGCTCCTCGCCGACAGGATGTTCGCCAAAGCCGTTTGGGCCACGGGTTCATCATCCACGATCAGGACGCGCATGGTTTCCCTCATCCATCTCTCCCGTCCGGTGTACACGGCTTGGCTGACCCCTCGGAAGCCGAGCCTAAGAGCGATAGCCGGAAAGAAAGACATCCCACGCCAAAAAGCATCGACCCATTCTCTCGCATTGCAGTGTGCCCCTACCTGCTCCTGACTGGATCCGCCGTTCCATCCGACCACCAGCCTGCGGGAACCATGAACACGTCGATTGGCTCCGGAGCTCCACTGAACTGTGGATTCAGCATGACAGGGGAGTTGGACAGATCTGCCCCCCAAACAGCACCATTCATGAGTGGAGTGTAAAACATCAGGTGAGCCATCCAGTTGTGGTGGCCGTCATCGCTGAGGTACTGTTCTTTCGACATCATGTAGGACATGGCTCCAGGCTCCAGAGGTGGGAGGTCTTGCTTTATGAATGTTTTGATGCCGTCGATAATCTGAGCTTTGGATTGACCGGCCAACACCATCTCTGTTCGTTTATACGTCATCGGCAGGATGGTGCGGGCAGCCGGCGGATTGAAGCAAATCGGACCTCGAATTTTAGGGTTCCAAAAATTAACAGCAAGTTCACCATCGAATGGGCCCATCCAGCCTCGCTCCACGACGCATACGAAACCGTTCTTGCCTTTGACTGCGGTTTCGTACCCATTCCGCCCAAGGACCAAGACCTCGGCATCGCTTGATATCGCCGCGGGCGCCGCACTCCGCGCCAGAGCAATCTCGGCATTTCGATCGGTCATTAAGTACTGGTCAAGCGGGGCCATGCTCGGATACGGCGCTTTGGCATTCTGCGCTTGCCCTTGCCACGCCGTGCTCAGCACGACCACCAGCGCGAAGCTTCCTAGTGCGATCGTCGTGACTATCTTTCGCTTCATTGATCCTCCTCTTCGTACCGACCTAAGTCCGCATTCAAACCTGTGATGCGGCAATCGCCGCTGATCGTTGTACCTCATACTCCGTACCAGCAGGTATGTGTGGAGAGCAACAAGACAGCGAACCTACCACTTGTTACTCGCGCACAGCCGGCATGATAGTTACGATGCATGTTACAACCCAAGAAGGCCGTGCGCTCTGGATCGCGCGGTGTGACCCCGCGGCGACTCGGTCTTCTTCTAGCAACTAACATACCAATTAGTATGCAGGTTTAAGAGTGCAGTTCTCGAGCGGAAGGCGAACAAGGGTGAAGAACAGCTTCAATATCGCGAACCCAGTTCTAATTCTGGCCTACCGAATCTCACAGCGTGTCCAGCGATCTCTACTGATATCCGTATGAATTGATCGGTGAGCTTGTTTTACTTCGTTTCCATAGCCGGTCAATTCGTCACTTTTTAGTCCCGTGAACACGCACCTGAGCATTGGAACCTCACGTATTTTCCTCCAAAGACGGCCCCCGGCTTGCCTTGTCCCAAATCAGCACTCTACGCGAGTACACCGCAACGTTGGTCAGCCAGTGACAGGCGGTCGCACGGAGCGGTCAGCATTCGGCCAGTTTTCGAAAGAGCTGGTTGAAGAAGAGAAACATGACACAACGAATAATTGATTGTTATTTCGTTTTGTTTGCGCTGATAGCGGTGTCGCCGCTATCGGGGGCAAGTGCGGGTCTTGTCCACTTCGGCCGGATAGATCCGCAGGACCAGTTTCTCAATTGAGTAGTTGGCGCCGAACTTTGTAGTCCAGGAGAATTCAAAATGACTTTCAATTTTCGAAACACGTTGATCACGTCGCTGCTGGTGGCCAGCCTCTTGGCGCCGGCCGCCTTCGCACAGTCGCTCATCTCTGGCGATATCGCGGGAACGGTCACCGACCCGAGCCATGCCGTCATCGCCAATGCGACCGTCGACCTCAAAAGCATCGACGAGGGCACAACCCAAAGCACAAAAACGAACGGTACCGGCTACTATCGCTTTTCCCTGTTAAAGCCTGGGAAGTATCAAGTCACCGTCAAGGAAACTGGCTTCTCCTCCGTCGGGGTTCCTGTAACAGTAGCCGTAGGCCAGACCTCGACTACTGACGTATCGTTGACTATGTCGGCCTCGACGGTGACCGTCGAAGTCACCGGCGCCGCGCCGGTCATAAATACGACCAGCGCCAGCATCTCCACACCGTATACGCAGCAGGAAGTTGCATTGCTGCCCAATCCCGGTGGCGACATCACCAACATTGCCCAGACTGCGCCTGGCGCTCAGATGAACAACACCGGTGGCTACGGCAACTTCACCATGAACGGCCTGCCCGCGACCTCGAACTTGTTCACCATCAACGGCGAGAATGACATGGATCCGTACTTCAACATCAACAATGCCGGCGCCACCAACCTGAGCATCGGCTCGAACGAGATTGAAGAAGCCACGGTGATCGCGAACGCCTACTCCGGCGAGTATGGCCAGTTGTCCGGCGCCCAGGTCACCTACGTGACCAAGTCCGGAACCAATAAATTCCACGGCAATGCCCAGTACTGGTGGAATGGGAGCAACATGAACTCCAACAACTGGATGAACAACAACTCCGACCCAGCGGTGCCACGGCCGTTCTCCAATGCCAACCAGTGGGCAGGTTCGCTGGGCGGCCCCATTATCAAGAACAAGACCTTCTTTTTCTTCGACACCGAGGGATTGCGATTTGTTCTGCCGAACGTCATCGCGACCAATGTTCCCACTCCGGCCTTCGCAAATGCAGTCCTAAAAAATGTAGCCATTTTGCAGCCGGCCTCCCTGCCGCTCTTCCAGCAGATGATGAGTCTGTTTGCTAACGCGCCCGGCGCCGCCAGCGCCACGCCTCTAGCCCCGACGCCGGGAGATGCATGTTCCAGCCTAACTTTTGTGGGTGTTTCTGGGACTTTTAACCAGCCCTGCTTTGCTTCCTTCAACGCAACCCCGTCCGCGCTCGCGAAAGAATGGATTATCGCTTTCAAAATCGACCAGAACATCGGACAAAACGATAAATTATTCGGGCGTTACAAGATTGACCATGGTGTGCAGCCGAGCTACTTGGATCCCATCAACTCCAACTTCGACGCGCTGTCCAATCAGCCCTCGTGGGATCTCCAATTGCAGGAGACACATATTTTCTCTCCCACGAAAACCAACGAATTCACCGCAGCCGGGAGTCACTACGACACCTTGTTTGCGCAGAATGAGGCCAAAGCCCTGGCCACATTCCCGCAGTCCCTGCAATTCGGGGGCAATACCCTGCTCGGCCCACAGACTGGCACTTTTACCGATATAGTCGGTGCGCAGTATGATTTTCCCCAAGGCCGCAAAGTCACTCAATATCAAATCATCGACAATTTCAGCTGGACGCACGGAAACCACGGCTTAAAGTTCGGTGGCAACTTCCGCCGCTATGACGTCAGCGATCACAACTTCTTCTACAACAACGCCAGGACCTACTTTTCTTTGGGCGCCTCGGACGTAAATGGCAATCCGGTTAGCTCGCTACAGTTGATGGCGGATGGTTTGGCCGGCCAGTACCGGAGGGCCGATAATATGGCCACGAATGTAACAGTTGCTCTGTGGGGTCTTGGAGTTTACGGTATGGACGAATGGAAGATAAAGCCCAACCTGACCTTGACGCTGGCCTTGCGCGTAGAGCGCAACTCCAACCCGGTTTGCCAGATCGACTGCTTTGCCAACTTCAAGAGCGACTGGTTCTCCCTGCCCAGCGTAGAGGCGGGCGTCAACGCCGGCAATGTTCCATACACGTCCGACATCAAATACAACCAGCACCAGGCCTACCCTGGGGTGGACGCACTGAACTGGTCACCACGCTTCGGGTTTAGTTGGTCGCCGCGGGGCACCGGGAAGCAAGTAGTGAGCGGGGGCTTTGGTCTTTTCTACGACAACCCTCCGGCTGGCATGGTGGATTTTCCTGGTCCCCTTGGCAATCCGCCAGTTTCGGTTCAGATTCGCGTCCGCCCGACAACGGGCACGCCAGCCTTCGATCCTGGCCCGAAGGGGTCACCCAACATTTGGAGCCAATCTGCCATGGCCTTTAACAATGGCTTTGCCAGTGGCGGGACCTACACCCAGATTGCGAATTCCTTGCTGCCCTTTGGAGTGAATTTCGCTCCTCCCAGTTTCACGAATATCGCGGGAACGATTCACGCCCCAACTTGGCAGGAGTGGAACCTGCAGTTCCAGCAGCAATTGAC
>DATHPO010000007.1:0-3728 GCA_035483835.1 Terriglobales bacterium | reverse complement strand
GCAGTGGTGGTGTACGGCTTCAGCTTCACCGTGGGCAACAGGTTGATTCACCCAGCCATTCCGCGGCCCCCGATCCTGTATCTTCACGCGGTGGTCTTTTCCGGTTGGCTGCTCTTTTTTCTGCTGCAGTCCGCGCTGGTGCGCTCCCACAACGTGCGATTGCATCGCCGGATCGGCTGGTTCGGAGCCGCGCTGGGTGTACTGATCTTCGTGGTCGGCGTCTCTACCGCCGTCGCGATGGCACGTTTCAATACCTTACAAATGCATGCCACCGACGCGGAGTCTTTCCTGATGATTCCGCTCTTTGATATGGTCTGCTTCTCCAGCACCTTCGCGCTGGCGATTTACTGGCGGAAAAAACCCGAATTCCATCGCCGACTGATGTTCGCGGCCACCTGTGCGCTGACCGCCGCATCTTTCGGCCGCTTTCCGGAGCGCCTGCTACCCCACGATTTCTTTTATGCCGGCGTCGACTTCCTGATTCTCTTCGGCGTCGTCCGCGACGTGATCGTCAACCGCAGAGTGCACCAGATTTATCTTTACGTCCCTCCCGCCTTCATCGTCGGCCAAACAATCGTGATGTCCACCGTCATCCACAATCTTCCGTACTGGACGAGGATCGCCCGCTCAATCCTGTGGTAATGGTTACAAAACTCCTTCCGTCGCACACATCACAAGCCCTGACCTCGGCTGGAATTGACCTAAGGCCTCTCCAGCCGTTGAGTAACCACTCTCAATAGCGATGTCCCACTCTGAGATTGCTGGTGGTAAGAGGATTTCTCGACGTCCATCCGCTAGCTGGCCGGAAACGTAATGCTGACCAGACTTCGTCGATGGCAACGATGGACACGGCGCGCCATCCCGCACTACTCATGGCTTTGCGAATTACGTCACGACTGAGATCGCCTGCGAGCTTCGAGGTTTTCTTTGGGTAGGAAATCCACACCAAGGCGTTCGGAGCCGCATGCTTCGAGAGTTTCTGGGCGAACCTGTGTATCTCCGGAAGGCGAGTCGCGAAAAACTGCACGAACGGGTACTTTCCATAGGCTCTCGAAGAGACGATGAGTTCTTCAGGCGCGGACATCAACAATTTCAGGTAGCCAGGCGGCGGAGCGATGACTAACGCGCTCATTCCGCGGTTCATACCTAGCTTTCTGGCAATCGGGTTTTTCATTTGCGATTGACCTTGCTGGAGAGCGCGAACTGGTTCCCGTCTGGATCCTTGAAGACCGCGATTGATCCCCAGGGCTCATTCTTGGGTTCCTGGGCAAAAGTGACGCCTTTGGATTTCAGCACCTTCGCGGTTGCGAACACGTCGTCACACCAGAAGGCAATGGACTGAAACTCGCCAATGCGCCTCTCGTGACCATCGGGGGTGTAAAGAGCTACGCCGGTTTCTGCGCCAGGGACGAGGAGTTCAATCCAGCGTTGCTTATCCGTGAACGGCTGATCCGTGACCACTTTCAATCCCAGAGCCTCTGTGTAGAACTCCAGCGAAATGTCCTGGTTACGAACGGGAATGCCGACAAACTTTATTCCGCGAACCATCGTCTCCTCCTTAAAGTGTCGGAAGCATAGTTCGCAGAGTCTGTGGTTGCAATCTGCCAGTCGTTGCTATATTAACAGTTGTTATAGCGATGCTGAACCTGGATGATTACGTCGTAGACGTGTTGATGCGCGACCTGGTCGGCCATGATCGCAGACCTGCCGCCTTTCTCGTCTATCTATGGCTCACCTCGGAGCAAGCGCGCAGGCAAGGAGCCGTTCAGGTGAGTTATCAGGAATTGGCCGAGTCGGTTGGACTATCGAAGAGTTCCGCACAAGCTGCGGTAAGTTGGCTGGTTCGAAGGAAACTTCTCACATCGAGCAAAGAAAATGCCACAGCTGTTCCGTCTTACATTGTGCGAAGTCCGTGGAGGGATGCAACACGCCGAGTCAGTCTCCGCCGCAGTCAGTGATGTTCTTCCGGATCGCTCGCCGCTCGGAACGGATTTATCAACACCTATCCTAGTCCCCGAATGCCTCAGATTCCAGCCGATTTTGCAGCTTCGCTTGTGACACTTGCCTTGCTTGAAGATCGCGATGGCGAGGATCCGGTATTCGAAGGATCGAGAAAATCTGCGCGAATTGCTGGACTGCGGGATCGATCATTGTGCCGGTGCGTTTGACTCGCGCAACAGCACGACGTCCGACTCGGCGTGGTTGCGCATGACGCCGAGAGTTTTGCCGTCCGGCGAGTACCCATACCAGCGAAATTCATCCGCATTAAAATTTGTGATCCGGCGCCCGCCACCGCCGGGTCCCGCGCCGTCAATCGGCTGCAACCACAGATTGTCCACGCCGTTTTCGCGGATCCCATACACCACGGACTTTCCGTCCGGCGAAAAGTTTGGAGGCTTCGATATCAACGGGTTTGGAACGAGGATTCGCCGCGAGGGCTGGGGCCCCGCATCGAGAGCTAGGAGCACAATCTTCTGCTGAGGTTCTGCTCCCAGGCGAGAGGAGACCGTCGAGAGGAACGTTAGCGTCTTGCCGTCGGGGGAAACGTCAAAATACGGCGAGCCGAGAATCGCATCGGGAACCTCGACGCCCGGAATGACTTCTGACTTCCCTCCATCGACCGAGACACGGTGAATCGCGTCACCGGTACAGTAATAGACCCACTTTCCGTCGGGCGAGCAGATAGGACTGAAGTCGCTCTTGGTGTCGGAAATCTCTCTCTGATTAGCGCCGTCCGCATCTGCTCGCCAAACGCTCCGCCCGTCGATTCCCGCTGGTGAGTGGTGGCTGGAGACGAATACGATCGGGTGCAGCTTGGACGCGCCGGACCCGGGCGCTCCACAGCCCGCCGGCTCGGTGAGCGATTGATTCAGGACGACGACTCGATTGGTTCCATCAGGCGAAATCCGTACAAGTTTGCCCGGCTCCGACAAATAAAGTTCTCCGCCGGCGCTCCACCCAAAGGATTCGAAATCCCTCTCTTGCACAAGTGCCGGGCTCGGAAGGTTGGCCGCACTTCCCGAGCTCGGTAGAAGAAAGAAGCTGCGTTCATCCTTGCGGAGGACCACGGCAATCGTCTTGTCGTCAGCCGAGAGGCTCAGTCCGTTGTAGTTACTGATATCGTTGGTAATCGGGTACATTTTCGCGCTGGGAAGCGAAACGAACGCGAGTTGAGAACGAAAATCGAGCGAATCGAGTCTCGTTAGATTTACGAACACTCCCGCGGCGTCTGCCGACGAGACGAGTTCGTGGAGGAGCATGTCATTGTACTTGGCTACCATTTTCGATTCGCCGGTAGTCGCATCAAAAGCCTCGATCCCCGCCAGCGATCCGCCCACCTGGATTGTGGATCCCAGGAGGATCTTTCCGTCCGGCACCCAATGAACGAATTGCGGAATTCCCCGGGCGGGCCCGGACACAAGCATCTTTTCATCGCTGCCGTCCGAATTCGCGGTGAGAATTTGAAATTTGCCTACTTCCGGATCGTTGGCGCGCCCGTAGGCGATCCGCTTGCCGTCCGGCGAAAACGTAATGTTCGTGTCCACATCGTGCGCGATCGCTTTCGGGGTCCCGCCGAGCACGGGGGCGCGATAGAAGTCGTGCACGTCCTCCACGGTGCCGGTAGGACGACGGAAATAGAGGTAGCTCGCGTCGGGAGAAAACGCGAGCCTCGAATAATGCGTGGCTTCCGGGGCAACCACCTGGGTGTCGCTGTTCGTTTCCACATG
>DATHPO010000006.1:0-38871 GCA_035483835.1 Terriglobales bacterium | reverse complement strand
CAATACGCATGCCGTACATGCCAGCCCCGAGGTAGATTTTCTCCACGAAATTGGCAGCCGTATGGCTGCCGCCGACCCATTTCACGAAGTTCTCGAGCAGGTAGTTACCTGTGCAGTGGCGCTCGTCAAGTGTGATTCGTGTTTCGTGTATGTGCTGGAAGGGCAGGATCTCATCCTGCGCGCTTCCAAGAATCCCCATGCCGGAGAGGTGGATCGCCTGAAGCTGCGGGTCGGCCAAGGCATCACCGGATGGGTGGCCGCGCACCGCACGGCCGTGGCCATTTCGCAGAATGCCTCGCGAGATCCGCGTTTCCAATTTTTCAACGAATTGCCCGAAGACCGTTACCAGGCGTTCCTATCGGTTCCGCTAATGTGCCGCGGCCGCCTGGTTGGCGTCATCAACCTGCAGCACATCCAGCCGCACGTTTACCGGCAGCGTGACATCCGGTTGATTACCACCGTAGGATTTCTGGTTGGCGCTGAAATCGAAATGGCACGGCTGGAAACTGAAAACTGGGAGCTCTCCGAAAGGCTGGAAACTCGAAAACTCGTCGAGCGGGCCAAGGGCATCTTGCAACGCGATTTAGGGCTCGACGAAGAAAAGGCCTACCTCGCATTGCAGCAACAGAGCCGGCAAACGCGCAAATCCATGAAGCTGATTGCAGAGGCCGTGATCATGTCCGACGAACTGAGGCGGGGTTCGCGCTCGGAAGTCATGCAAAAATCAGCTACACAGTAGCGCTTACCGTACGTTCCTCAGGGTCTCTTCAAGCGTCAGCCCTTTTTCGCCTTCGCGGGCGGAGCCAGCGCGACCGAAGCTTCGGTGGTGAGCAGGAGGAACGTGAAGGTCTCCTGCAGATACAGTCGCACGGCTGTGTCGGTGTGGCTGAGGTAACCGATGGAAACGTCCTGGCCGATGTGCAGATCGAAATCGCCGCCACGCGTCGTGAGCACGAAAGCGCCGGCGATGGCGGGTGCCCAAATAATCTTATCGTCCACGAGTCGCTTGACGTGCTCCAGCACCGGGTACCCATGGTCACTGGTCTCGGCAAGTGCTGTGTAGGCATCCGCGCCGAGCAGCACCGCATAGGGACCATTTACGCCGACGAGCCGCAACTGACTTAGCCCTTGGGCAATGGCTTCGGGGTACTCACGCACATCGGCAGGAAGCGTCGCCTTCGGATTGCTGGTTCCCTGACGCACGCCCACGATCCCGGCGGCCGCATAGCCATCGAATATGGCGCCGTCCTCGGCAAACGCGATCCGGCGCGCGGCATCCTTCACCGGTTGCCAGTCCGAGTCGTTCGCACCACGGTCAACGTCGTCGATCATCTGGCGATTCAACTCAAAGGGAACGCGCAGTTCGACCAGCGTCTTCACCTCGCGCTGCCGGGCGATGATGCCGTCCTTTGGAGCGGCAATCGTCCGCAGGTGGCCGGTGCCGACGGCGGAGAGGGCCGTACCCTCCGGCGCGCGCACGTCAACCACGCGGCGTCCGGCTAAATAGCGCTTGAATGTGCGTGAAGTTTCCTCCTCGATCTGAGCCCATGCTCCATCGGAAATGGGCGCTAGTTCGCGATGAAGATTATTCATCGGGGTCATCTCCTTTCAGGGAACCGATGCCGAGTGAACCCTGGTTTCGTGGCGGCACGGGTTGAGAACTTTCACTGGCCGGCGGCTCATCGGGCAGTGAAGCATCGCCGGGCTGGTCTTCGCTCACGTCGTCCAGAAACGTCGCGGATGGAACGAAAAACAGGTTCCCGGTTACGGCGCGGCTAAAGTCGAGCAGCCGGTCGTAGTTGCCGGGTGGCCGCCCGACGAACATGTTTTCGAGCATCAGCTCAATCGTGCCCGGCGAACGACTGTAGCCGATGAAATAAGTTCCAAACTCGCCTTGCGTCGGCCGACCGAAAGGCATGTTGTCGCGCAGGATTTTCTTTTCTTGTCCGTTCTCGACGATGGTGGTAAGTGAGCTGTGCGACGAGCTTGGCTTCACCGACGCGTCCAATTCGATGTCCGAAAGCTTCTTGCGGCCGATGATTCGCTCCTGCGCTTCGGTCGGCAGCGCATCCCATCCCGCCATATCGTGCAGATATTTCTGCACCAGGACGTAGCTGCCCCCGGCGAACGCGGCGTCTTCCTCTCCCACGAATACGGCGTCGATCGCTTCCTGGCCCCGCGGATTTTCCGTTCCGTCAACGAAGCCGATCAGATCGCGGTCATCGAAATAACGAAAGCCATGCACTTCGTCTGCCGGCGAGACTGCGTCTTCGATCCGCGCCATGATTTGCGTTGCGAGTTCGAAGCACAAATCCATGCGCTTCGCGCGAATGTGAAATAGCAAGTCGCCCGGCGTGGCCACCGCGTGCCGGCCTCCGGCGCGAATTTCCCGGAAAGGATGCAGCATGGCCGGCCGCGGCGCTCCAAAGAGTCGGTCCCATGCGCCCGATCCTACGCCCATGATGCAAGAAAGCCCGGCTTCGAGATCCCGCATTTCCACCGCCCGAATTATCGCGCTCAAGTCCGCGCAGAACGACCGCACGACAGCGCGATTCTGGGATCCCGGCTTCACAGTCACCACCAGGAATATTGCTGCGCGACTGAGCGGTGCGGCCACCGGTTGAGCGAGGGCACGCAAGCCATCTGCCGCGCTGCGTGGGGTCTTAGGATCGGGCTCCATCGAATGCCATCCTGGCCAGGCGTAAGGAATTCAAATCTTCGAAATATCGCGCCTGCCTCGCGCGAAGCTTAGGCGCCGAAGCTTACCATCGTCTGCCAACGAACGTCCATGCGCCGTCCGCGCAGCAGAGTTGGCAACGGTTGATGCGTTCAGCGATTGGGGGGCTTTTGCTAGGAGCGGCAAGGCTAAGGAATGTTGTCGAGAGTCGAACAGAGGAAAGGGCCGTTCGCTCGCGACAGGAAAGGCCACGCTTATTCGGGCGCTCCTGGAACCTCGGCGGCGACGGCAGCTTGCTGCCTCCAGGCGTCGGGCGACGATAAGTTTCGTCGCAACAGCGCGGGGTCGAGTTCGTGTTCCCAACGTGCCACCACCAGTGTGGCTACCCCGTTGCCGAGCATATTTACCGTCGCGCGGAACATGCTCATGAAGCGATCGATTCCGAGAATTAAAGCCATGGCCGCTACCGGAATCGTCGGGATCACCATCAACGTACCCACCAGCGCAATGAACGATGCACCTTGCACGCCGGACGCGCCCTTCGACGTTAACACCGCCACGGCGAAAAGCGTGAGCTGTTGTCCCAGCGTCAAGTGAGTGCCGGTGGCTTCGGCGACGAACAGCGCCGCGAGCGTCATGTAAAGGCTGCTGCCATCGGTATTAAAGGTGTAGCCGGTCGGCACCACCAGTCCTACTAGCGCCTTGGAACAGCCCAATTGTTCCATCTTTTCCATTAGCGTCGGGAGAGCCGGTTCCGAGGAGCTGATCGCCAGAGTGAGGATGATCTCTTCCTTGATGTATAGAAGATATTTGATGATGCTGAATCCCGCGAGCCAAGCAATGCCGCCCATCACAATCAGAACGAACAGTATGCACGTGGCCCAGAACGTGAGGACGAGTTTGATCAGCGGACCAAGCGACCCAACTCCGTAGGCGCCGATGGTAAAAGCCATCGCACCAAAGGCGCCGATCGGAGCAAACCGCATAATGATATTGATCACGCCAAAAACCGCACGCGTGAGCGACTCGAAGAAATCGAGCAGTGGCTTGCCGCGGCTTCCCATCGCCGACAAGGCGAAGCCGAACAGAATCGAGACCAGCACAACCTCCAAAATATCTCCCTTGGCGAAGGCATCCACAGCGGTGATGGGGATGATGTGCATAATAAAATCGGTCACACTCTGTGCCTTGGCCGCGCCGGCGTAATTCGTCACGGCCTTGGTATCGAGCGTTGCGGGATTCACGTTGAGGCCGGCACCCGTATGCACCAAGTTGCCGACAACCATGCCGACAAGCAAAGCCAGCGTCGATACGATCTCGAAATACAAAAGCGCCTTGCCACCGACTCGACCGACCTTCTTCATGTCCTGCATGTTGGCGATGCCTGTAACTACGGTACAAAAAATGACCAGCGTGATAACCATGCTGATCAGCCGAATGAAAGCATCGCCCAGCGGTTTCATGGCTACTGCGGTGTGCGGCCTCACGTAGCCAAGCACGATCGCTGCGGCAATGGCCAACAGAACTTGGCCCCACAAGGTCCGATAGAAGGGTTTCCCGCTCGAACGACGCACGGCCTTAGGGGGCGCCGCGGAAGGCGGAGGAGGACTAGAATTTGCCATCGTCTATTCTCCTTCGGCCGGAGGACCTCCTAGAATCTCCACCCCGCCAAACGCGGCGCTCATCCGAAATTCGAGTCACACCGCCGGGTGGGCGGGCAGCCGCAGCGGATTCGCTAAACACAGCTCGCATCCTGATAAGCGCTATCGCGACTGGCGGCGGAGTCTACCATGATTCGCAACCACAAGAATGTTGAAGAGCACCCGAGGCGATGGGAGTAGCACTTAGCTCGATCCCTAACTAGTTGAATAACTTTCTGCTACCGCAGCGCACTTGTTTTGATATAGTGCCCCCACTGTCATGCACCGTTCGACGACGAACGAGGCGAATGGCCCTGCGTCGGCATCATCTCCAGCGCTCACGCGAAATCAGATTCGCGGCTTCTGGGCGTCCTGGGGCGGATGGACACTGGACGGCATGGATTCGTTTGTGTACGCGCTCGTCCTCGTGCCTTCATTGCGCGAACTCCTTCCCCGTTCCGGCATACAAGCTACCAAGGGCAACGTCGGATTGTATGGGGGCCTGCTGTTCGCGCTATTTCTGATCGGCTGGGGACTTGCGTTTCTGTGGGGGCCGATCGGAGACAAATTTGGCCGCGTGCGCACGCTGATGCTAACCATCGTGTGGTACTCGTTATTCACTTTTCTGAGCGCTTTCGTCACCGGCGTGTGGCAGCTTGCGATTCTTCGTCTGCTGGCCGGCGTAGGCATTGGCGGAGAATGGGCCATGGGCGGGACGTTTGTTGCCGAGGAGTGGCCGGAGAGCCGGCGGCGGGTGGGAGCCGGCCTGATGCATACCGGCTATTACGTGGGCATATTTCTTGCTGCTCTAGCGAACTACGGCATCGGCAGCCGCTTTGGCTGGCGCGCCATGTTTATTGTAGGCGGAGTGCCGGCATTGCTGCTGGCCTGGATTCGCCACGGAGTCACCGAGCCGGCCACCTGGAAAAAGAAAGAAAGCGTTATCCGGTCGTGGGCGGTTTGGCGTCCCTTTGCGATTTTGTTTTCGGCCGCGTGGCGCCGGCGCACAATTGTGAATGCCCTGCTCATGCTGGTCTCCATCTGCGGACTGTGGGCCGGAACCGTATATGTTCCGTCCGCCATTACGTCGCTCGCCGAGGCTGGCGGACGAACCACTCCGCAGGCTGCGCAAGTCGCTTCCTGGGGCATTATGCTGGTCTCGTTCGCTACGATTCTCGGGTGCCTGGCGATGCCGCGGCTCGCCGAGCTAGTGGGAAGGCGCGGTGCGCTCGCTATTTTCTTCACTCTAATGATGGTGTTTATTGCGCTCACCTTCGGCAAGGTTTTCTATCTCGGGCCGGGCGCGCTTCCATTGTTTTTCATTTGTCTCTTCTTCCTGGGCCTGGGCGGCGCTAACTTCGCCGTCTATACTCTCTGGTTGCCCGAGCAGTATCCTACCGAGTGCCGCGCCAGCGCCTTTGCGTTTTCCACCTCGTTCGCTCGATTTGGCGGCGCTGGAATCACCTTCCTGGTTGGAGCGGGCGTACGGCATTTCGGCTCGCTGGGTATTCCCGTCGCGATGACTGCAATTGCTTTTGCTCTTGGCCTGCTTCTGATTCCGCTGGGCGCCGAAACGCGCGGCAAGACGCTGCCTACTTAGTTCGGATATTCCGCTGATCCGCGTACGTTCTGTTGTTGCCCTGCAACATTTTCGTGACATTCCCAAGGTACGATGCTGCGCATGCCGTTAGAAACGAACGCGGAGCGTATTTTGCCGAAGGACAGCGGCAAAGTTCACTATAATCTCGGGATTATGCCTCGGTTCTTCCGCAACTGGTTGCGAGCGCTTCGCGAACGGCGCGGCACGGACATGGCTTTCATGTGCCGCCATCTTCTCTCCGAGCGCGGCGAGGCTTCGCAAACAGCATTGGCACAGGAAATTATCAATGCCTACCGGGCGATGAACGAGAAACAGCGGCTGCAGTTTTTTGAAATGCTGTCGCACGACTTTGCGCCGAACGAAGCTAGGATCGTCCAGGCGGCGGCTGATTATCAGCGGGCGCCGGGGCCGCCCACCTTGGCGGCGCTATACGCGGCGGTGGAATCTCCGCGCCAGGAATTGTTTCGCCGAATCAACACGGCGCCGCGCGGCACTGAAACTCTAGTCGCGCTGCGAGAACATGTGTTGAGTTCCGGTAATGGAAATTTCGCAGCGCTGGACCTCGACTTGAAACATCTGTTCCGATCCTGGTTTAACCGAGGCTTCCTGCGTCTCGAACGTATCAGCTGGCACACATCGGCACTGGTCCTGGAAAAGCTTATCGGCTACGAATCCGTACATGAAATTAATGGCTGGCCGGACCTGCACCGGCGTCTGGAAGCCGACCGGCGCTGCTTTGCTTTCTTCCACCCAGCCCTGATTGAAGAACCAATCATCTTTGTAGAAGTGGCGTTATCGAAAGGGCTGACAGGCGATCTCGCACCGTTGCTGGGCATCCAGACGCCGGTACGCGCGGCGGAGACCGCAGATGCGGCCATCTTTTATTCGATTAACAACTGCTTGCGCGGCTTGCGGGGTGTGCCCTTCGGTAATTTTTTGATCAAGCAGGTGGTGGCGGAATTGGCTGCGGAGTTTTCTAACATTCAAATCTACGGGACTCTATCGCCGCTACCTAATTTTTCGCAGGCTCTGCGGAATGAGAAAAATGAGGAGGGCTTCACGCACGCGCGCTTGTCGCGTCTGTTGGCCGATCATGCGCGTGTTCTGATTGCGGATGGACGGCGTCGCGACCCGCTGGAAGCCTTGTTCCATCTGCTGGAACAGCCTCTAGCGCATCGAGATGTCTTGAGACGGCCGCTTGAACGCCTCGCTCTCGCTTATCTCACGCAAGCACGTCTCAACGGGAGGCTGTACGATCCCGTCGCTACATTTCACCTTTCGAATGGGGCGCGCCTCGAAAGAATCAACCCGTTCGGAAACCTGCGGCCGTACGGGTTACGCGATTCTTTTGGAGTGACGGTAAATTATCGATATTTGCCCGACGAGCTCGAGGAGAACCACGAGCGCTTTGTTCGCGGAGAAATCCAGGTTGCTAGCAACCTGCTTTCGGAATACAAATCAGTAGCGAAGGCTTGGCAGCAGCCCAAGGCGGAAACCCACGTTTCGTTCGCGACGCGCGCAAAAAAGTCTGTCGCGAACCTGCCGTAGCGCCGAACGACTGCTTGTTCGGTTTTCGTCCCGGGCGGCTCGCCGAAGCTAACGGCAACTCCACAGGTCCGGCGATCCTAACAGCGGATCATCGAGCCGCCCCGACCAACGCGGGGAGCGCGTTACGCTACGACACCGCGCGCTTTTACTTGTGGCGCCGTATCGACAACCGAAGCGGTTTGCTCCGCTTTCTTGACGACGCTGGCTGCCAGCGGTTTCAGCCATAACAAAGCCATGAACGCCGCGACTAGATCGCAAACAATCATGGCCCAGAAGACCTTCGACCAAGAGCCGGTTTTTGCGAACAGCCAAGCGGCACCGGGCCCGGCAAACGCGGCGGCAACGCCTTTGGCTGTGTACACGATCCCGTAATTAGTGGTCGCCCATTTGTTTCCGTACAGGTCGCCGGTGATCGAGGGAAACAACGAGAAAATATTGCCCCACGCGAAGAAACATAATCCCGACAACACTACGAACCAGACAGGATGATTGATCAGTTGAAGCAAAGCGTAGACTGCGATCGCTTCCAGTACAAACGCGATGAAGATGGCGTTCTCGCGACCGATGTTGTCCGAAACCCATCCCCAAAACGGGCGCGTTAGCCCGTTCAAGATCCGGTCGACGGTGATGGCCAGCACGAGCGCCGTCATTCCAAACGCCACGATGACGTTATCCACGTGGTAGGAGGACGCCATCGGGTTGAGCTGCGCGGTGACCACCAATCCGCCGAAGGCCAACATCGTCAACATCACGTAGATGACATAGAACGACGGCTGCCGCAGCATCTGCCAGGGCGTCAGCTCCACAGCCGAGGTGTTTACCTTCGCTTTGATCTTCGCTTCCTTTTCCTTCCAGTTCGGCGGCGTCCATCCAACGGGCGGTCGGGCTAGGAAGAGAGAAGCAGCCAGCACAACGACTCCCTGGATGATTCCCCAGACGAGGAAGGTGTGCTGGTAGCCCGAGGATTTGAGCATTGCGGCAATGGGACTGATCGTAGTTGCGGTACCGATGCCAAACGCTCCGGCTGTCAGTCCGACGCATAGACCGCGATGATCGGGGAACCACTTCAACGCATTTCCAATGGTCCCGCCGTACACGATACCAGCGCCGATGCCGCCCACAACTCCGTACCAAAAATAGAGGCTGTTGATGGACTCAGCGCGTGAGGCCCCAATCCAACTCAGCCCGACCAGGAGCGAACCGATACCCAGCATGAACCGCGGTCCGATTCGATCGATCAGGTATCCTTCGAGTGGCACGAGCCAAGTTTCCAGTGCGACGAACAAAGTAAATGTCCACTGCACGGCGACCAGCGAAACGTGCATATGGGCCTGTATAGGCTTGGTGAAGAGGGTCCATGCGTACTGCAGATTCGCGATGGCCATCATCGCAACGATACCTGCCATTAACTGGACCCAACGATTGGGAATTCGCGAAGGATGAATAAGAGAGGAAGGAGAAGGAGATCCAGATCCAGCCATTGGTACCTCCGTAAACGGCGCGTTAGACGTTAACAGCGCACTGCCGGAACGACGTTGTTCCGCCGAATGTGCCCCAGTCCCGAGTGGCCCTAAGTCGAAAATCCGTGAGTTCTGCGAAATTTGCTATACTGGTCCGTTAATCGAACCACTTTCGGGACACACTTAACACGCCGTCTTGCGGCTGTCAAGCGTTTGCTAATCCGGGCAAAAGTGAGGCTGGGAGTGTCCAGACGATATATCGGGACAGCAAGCGGTAGGGCTGCGAGACGTAACTGATGCCGATAGATGAAAATCTGCGAGCGCAACTAGAAACTTACCTGTCTCACCTCGGCAGCTTAATCCGGCGCGGGCATCAAGTGCTCGACGAAGTGGCGCGTGATCCCTCCAACCCAGCGACGATGGCGGCCACTCGCACCTGGCAGGAGGACTGTGGCGCTACGATCAATCAATTGTCTGGAGGCAGCAAAGCGCATTGGCTGGCACGAGCATTCAGCGAGGCCTTTCTGATGCGCTCAGCAAACGGCAATGCTGTCGCGGGAGTGCCGCCCACCGAGATCGTGAAGCGATTGCTGGGCGTCCTCGATCAAGCCGTCGCCTCGCTATCTGCAATGGACAGCGGCGCAGGTGTTTCCGGGCACTCGCTCTCTTCCGCGGCATCGAGCGCACCACCGCCTCGGCGGTTTGAGTTTGTTCACAATCCCGAGCTGCGGCCCATTGTCGAGCAGGCCTACATCGATAGCCGGCGCGCCCTGGAGCAAGGCGATTTTGATTTGGCGCTGCGCACTTCTTGCGGAATCCTGGAGGCTATTGTGACGGATGCGCTGGAATTCAAGGGACTGGCTGAGCTGGCTGCCTCAGGCGCGCCGGCGGGGAAAATTTCAGATTGGCCTTTTGAGACGCGGCTGGCGGTCGCAGAGAACGCCGGCCTCATTCGTGGCGGCTGCGCCCGGCTGCCGACTGTCGCGCGGGCCTATCGAGATCACGGCGATGCTGACGCCGAGAATGGCACGAGCACGACTGTTTCGGATCGTGATGCGCGACAAACGGGGCAAGTGCTTCACGTGGTGATGAGAGATCTGGATCCCGGCAGATAGGGCGTTCGGTCAATCTTCCAGGTCTTGCCGAAACACGGGTTGCGAAGGGTCAATGCTGCCATCGATGACAGCCACGACCAAATCCTCATATGCGTTGGTCGCCTCCGGCAGCGCTTCGTATCCGCGTTCGCGTTGTAGCGCTCCACTGGCCGAGTAGATCAGCACGAAATAGCGGCCCGACGAGTACTGAAGTTCGAGCAACTTGTTCGGCATGTCGGGATCCCCAGCCTGTCCCAGCACATCCATCAGCGCCACCGTCCAATGCCGTCCCTTCGGGTCGCTGACGACCTCGCGCTCGAGGTAATGCCATTCGTCCATGCTCCATAAGGGCATGTTTATTCCAGCAGCTGATTGAGCGCTCTGGCGACCTGCGACCCGGTGAACGGTTTCGGAATCAGCAAGACTTTTTGGGCGCTCCGGGAACGGAGGCTGGCGTCAGCCAACTCCGGTGTATCACTGATGATTACGACGGGGAGCTCGGCGTGATTCGCGTGGTGACGCACGGCGTCGAACAGCGACTCGCTCATGTCGAAGGCGGTGCAGTCGAGCACGAGCGCATCGGCGCGCTGCCCCTGAAGGAGTTCGTTGACGGCGGAGGTATATCCCGACGAGAAGACCTCGTAGCCGGCGTCGCGTAGCGCGAACGTCAGAAGCTCGGCAATCTCCGGCGTGTCGTCGATGAGCAGGATGCGGCGCAAGCGTACGCTACTTGGTGACTCCATAGCCGGGCAGACGCTTCTTCTTGCCTTCGCAGGGCTCCAGGTCCATCACCCATATCCGCCCGCCCGCCGTGTAGTAAGCACGGTGGTCGTTCTCGATCATCGCGCCCCAGGCCTCGAGTGTGCGCATCGCGAAGGTAACTCCTTCGAAGTTGTTGCGCGCGTGGTTCAGCACTTCATTCGTGTGCCAGTTGTCCGTCACAATGGCGTCACCTGGGTGAACGCGCATGACCGTGTAATAGCGGTCGAACGCAGCTTCCGGCCGCACCTCGCGTGTTGAGCCGCGCTTCTTGCCTTCACTGACGATATAGCTTTCCTGCGCTTCGGGACCGGCGGCAGGCGGAGCCGTTGCTTTTGTGTTCATAGAGTTTGCGCCACCGTTTCGGCTTCCGCCGCAGCCGCCATGTTCACCAGGTTTTTCGCATCCGCGGCCTGGATCAGGGCCTCGGGCAATTCCACGCCCATCATCCGCCATTGCTCGTTGGCGAACTTCTGCAATTTGGCGATGTGCTCAGCGTGGAGATGTCCAAAGCGGCCTTGCAACTTCAAGTATTCCGATACGGGCCGCATATTCTGTGGGCGGAAGCTGTAGTCGTACTCACGCTTTTCGGGGTTCCACTCCCAGATGGGATACAAGCCACATTCGACCACAAGGCGGCCAAGATCGATCGAGCGCGGTGTCTCGTACACGAAGCCTTTCTGGCAGGGCGTGTAGACCATCAGGTACGCAGCGCCCTTGTGGTTGAGCCCCTTACGGACTTTATTCATCAAGTCGATGGGATAGCCCACGCTCGCGGTTGCCACGTAGCAATGCGGATGGCCTGCCGCCATCATGCGGGCGAGGTCCTTAGGAAACAGCTTCTTCGCTTCTGGTATCTTCGGGCCGGGAGGTGAGAAGGTCGTCATTCCGCCATAAGGCGTTCGAGAGGACGCCTGGATGCCGGTATTCGCGTACTGCTCGTTGTCGTAGCAGATGATCAGGCAGTCGTGATTTCGATAGAGAGCGCCCGAAATCGAAGCGAGACCGATGTCAGACGCACTGCCGTCGCCCGCCTCGCAGATGATGTTTGGAAACGCGCCGTTCCACTTACCCTTGCGGATCATAGCTTCATAGGCGGCGGCGACGCCCGCAGTGAAGCTGCCCGCGCTGCCAATCTGGGTGTGCGCCCAAGGGACATTGTATGGCGTACACAAATACGAGCTGTTCGCCACATACATGCAGCCCGTCGGTCCCACTAATATCGTATTGTCGCCCGCCGCTTTGCTCGTCATCCGGTATTGGATCGAGGGCCCGCATCCGGCGCAGGTACGGTGCCCGGGGACGAACGGCTCGCTTGACGGCAATTCAGGGTTAAAAAAGCGCGCCCCTTGGTTCGGGCTCCCGAGAATTGGCAGCACTTGCCTTTGAACTTCGATTGTTGGCATAACCACTCCTCCCGATCGCAGAGCTCCAAGCTCTGCAGGAACGTATTAGAGCTGCCTCTACTCCTCGAATCCTACCCAATGCGTGCGCTTTTCTATTTTCCCGCGTTTCTGAGCTTCCGTCATCTTCTGGGCCATCCAGTAAAACTCCTTCAACACGATCGCCTCACCACCCATTCCAGCCATGAATGAGAGGACCAGCGGGCGCTGCTGGCTTTCGTAGAGAGCCGCGCATGCCTCGGAATACAGCACACCGCCGCTGCTCACGCTGCCGAGTCCCATGTTGGTCTCGATTACGCCGACCACTTTAAATTTACTGAGAACGTCGTTCACGCGTTCGGTCGGGTACGGTCTGATGGTTCGCAACCGTACCAAACCGACCTTCAAGCCCTGATCGCGCATATGCTTAATCGCGAAACGTGCCGTCACGGCGTGGCCGCCCTGCATGAAAAACACAACGTCGGCGCCGTCGGTCATGTACTCTTCGACCCAAGGATCGTAGCGCCGCCCAAAAATCTTCGCGAACTCGTCGTGAACTTCCTCAATGACGGCCATGGAATCTTCCATCGCGCGGGCACGCTCCAACTGAAGCGGTGGCCCCTGTTCGGGCATGATCTGCGGGCCGTGCGAGACTGGATGGCGTGGATCGAGCGGATAGGGATGCTTGTAGGGCGGTAGGAATTCCTTCACCTGCCCCGGATCAGGTAGTTCGACATCCGTCGTGATGTGCGATACGAAGAAACCGTCCTGGCAGACCATCTGCGGCAACAGCACCCGCCGGTCTTCACCGATGCGATAAGCCATCAGGTGATTGTCGAGGGCTTCCTGCGCGTCGCACGACCAGCCCATGAGCCAGCCCATGTCGCGCGTCGAGAGTGCATCGGTATGTTCGGAACCGAAATCGCCGGGAGGATCAAGAGTACGGTCAGCGATCATCATCTGCACCGGCATACGGCTGCCCGAAATCGGCGAATATAGTTCGTATGCGAATTGCACGCCAACGCCTGAGCTCCCCGTGAAGACGCGCGCACCGCTCGACGCCGCGCCGTGCGCGATGCTCAACTGCGAGTGCTCGCTATCGGCCACGATGTATTCGGCGTCGAGTTCTCCGTTGGCCACCATTTGCGCCAGCGCCATCATCGTCGCAGTGTAGGGCCGAATGGGATAGGCGGTAATGACATCGACGTCGGCATACTTAGCCGCCTGCGCCGCCGCAACGCAGCCGTTGATTCGGACCGTTTTCTTTTTTGTTTCGGCCACTGTTGGCATGATTCACTCCGCTCTAAATGCTCTTTGCTGCCCGCTCGCCCAGATTTTTCAGCTCTTCTGCCTGCCGCCCGTGAAGTCCCGGCGAGATGGCGAACGCCGTGTCCATACGCACGACGCCGGTTTCGAAGTCGAGTTCCGGCACGCCCTCCAGGCAGCCCGTCGGACATTCCTCGATGCACACGCGGCAACCTTTGCAGTAGTCGACCAGGATTTTGTAAAGGCCGTTCGAACGCACGTCGCGCACGATGCACGGTTCGGGACAGACCAGATAACAGTTATCGCAGGCGTTGCAGGTGCCGCAGCTGAAGCAGCGCCCGGCCTCCTCGACGGCCTGCTCTTCGGAGAACGCCTGAATCACTTCGTCCTGCGTTTTGCGACGGCTCACCGGCGGCAAGAGCGTCTGCTGCACGCGCGGGAAGTGCGGGAAATACGTCATGTTCATGCGGTTCAAATCGAAGATGACGTCCACCGGAATCGTCCGGGGCTCGAGCGCCACACCGCGCAGCACCTTATCCAGATTGAAGGCGACGCGCTTACCATCTCCAACCGCGTTTACTACCATCAGCGGCTGACCCGAACCGAGCTGCACGATATCGCCCGCTGCGAAAAAGTTCGTGTCGCCCAAACGTCCGAAGCGGTCGATCTTGATCGTGCCGCGCTCAGTCTTGAACTCATCCGGCAACCAAGCGAGCGACGCTCGCTGTCCTACGGCGATGATTACGTTGTCCACAGCGAAACGCTCGGCCGGGGATTCTCGATCGACAGTGATCGGCGAGGCGTTGATCGCTCCGGAGAAGCGCGCCGGATGCAGTTGCAAGGCCTCGACCCTGCCGTTCCCGAGCACCGCGGTCACAGCCCGCCCATGCATCAATTCCACGCCTTCCTCAAGCATGTCGTGGAGATCTTCCGGCACGGCCGGCATCTCTTGCGGGTTGGCCTCTACCGTGATCATGGTCACTTCCACCGCACCTTGCCGAAGTGCTTCGCGGGCGCAGTCGATGGCGGTATTTCCGCCGCCGATGACGGCGACTCGGGCGCCCAGCTTGACCTTGGACGTGCCCATGCCGATGTCACGAAGGAACGGAAGTCCGTACAGCAGGCCTTCCTTATTTTCGCCCTCCGCTCGCACGCTGTTGGGCTCAGTGAAGCCCACGGCCAACACACAGGCGTCGTAATTCTTTCTCAAATCGTCCCAGGATACGTCCTTCCCAACTTCGACGTTGGTTTTGATCGTGACCCCGATCTCTGCAAGGCGCTCGATCTCGCGATCGAGAATGTGCTGCGGGAGCACCCAGTCCGGAATGCCGCCTCGATTGAGTCCGCCTGCTTTCGGCGACTTTTCGAGGATTGTCACTTTGTAACCGAGGCGCGCCAGTTGGTACGCCGCACTGTGTCCGGCGGGGCCCGAGCCGACGACGGCAACCTTCTTGCCGTTAGGCGTTCCGGCCTTGACCACGTCGCGCGTCAGCGCCTGTCCGAGATCGCCGAGAAATCTCTCGACCGCGCGAATTGAAATGGCCTCATCGTACTTCCCGCGGTTGCAGGCTTGTTCGCATGGGTGATAGCACACGCGGCCGGTGACCGACGGAAACGGCATATCTTCCTTGATGAGCGCGTAAGCGTCCAGATACTTGCCGCGCTTCACCAGGTCGAGATAGCCCTGAATTTTTTCGTTGGTTCCGCAAGCGTTATTGCAAGGCGGCAACTTGTCTCGGTACACCGGTCTGATGGAACGCCAGTTGCCGGTGGGAAACAGGTCCTGCCCTTTTTCCTGCGTTGGCGCAGGCGTGATGCCCGCGAATGGAATCTTGAGGCGCTCGGGTATTTTTGTCCCTTTGGTTGACATGTGTCCTTCCTACGCGGCCACTGGATTCAGCGGCATGATGTGCAACTCATCTAGTGCCAATCGAAATGCGTGCTTGTTTGCGATCATCGGCTCAATCGTTTCCATTTTGACGATGCCCGTGGTCTTTACTACGGCCGCAATGAGCGGAGCCGCGATATCGGGTGCAATTGATTTGTTGCGCTCGGCAGCGCCTTCGGTGGAAAGGCGGTCCAGGCCAAGTTCGCCTAACCGGTAGTAGAGCCATTTGTGGTCAGCCAGCTTTGCGGCGTCCACGCAGACAAGTTGAGCGAGCCGCTCCGGACCCGGCACGAAACGAATCATGTACTCCGGCGTGTAGTGCGTATTGATTACCAACGTTCCACCCGGAGGCATCCCGCGCATGTAATCCCATCCCTTCACCATGGTCCCCTCGACCAGCACAATGATGTTGGGCTGTTCGTTTTCGTAGGTGAGCTCGTTCTCGATCACGCCGTCGCTTACGCGGCAGTACTTGCGCGTAGGGCAATTCGTTCGATCGGGATTATCGACGTAGTTTTCCATGGCCTGCGCGTATTTGCCCTCGAGCCGCGCGGAAGCGGAGATGGAATTCACAATATCGCGACCCTCTTTGTCCATAATGATGCCGCGCGTCCAAACGGTGAGTTCCGTGTAACTCATAATCGCCCTCACTTGGTATGTGCGTCAGTTCGTAGATACGTCGTGGCACAAATCCCCGGCGCTATTGCCGGGTGCATCCGTTCTCTCACTCTTCGATTGGCTGGGAGCGCCATAATCAGACTTAAGAACAGCCAAAAAATGTCTTCGCAACACAACCAAAGGCGCGAGGCAAGTGCCGTCCTGAAACTCTGCGATCGCCATCAGCGCGGCCTTCTTGCACAAGCTTTCGATATCGGCGCCGGTGAGCCCTTCCATCCTGCCAGCGAACTCCTCGAAATCCACATCGGGCGCCAGCGGCACACGTCGGCAGCAAAGCTGCATGATGGCCGCCCGGTCGGCCGCGTCAGGTATGGCGAACTGGATTTTATAGTCGAACCGCCCACTGCGTAGGAGCGCCGGCTCGATCCGCTCGAGGCGATTCGTAGCCGCCAGCAAGATCACGCCTTTGACGTCGCGCAGGTTGTCGATCTCACGCAAAAGTTGGCTCAGAATTCTCTGATAGACGTCGGTACCGAATTGATCGACGCCGAACTTCGGCGCGAGCGCGTCGATGGTGTCGAAAAACAGAATGCAAGGCGCTGCCCTTCTCGCCTTCTTGAAAACTTCTCGCAGCGCTCGTTCCGATTCGCCCAACCACTTTGAGTACAATTGCGGTCCGTCAATCGCGATGAGCGGGACCTGCTTTTCGCCCGAGAGCGCTCGCGCCATGGCCGTCTTCCCGGTGCCGGATGGTCCCGCAAGCAGGATGCCTCGCGGCGGCGCTAGTCCAACCTGTTCGTAGACCTCGTCATGCATGTGGGAATGTTCGATCACGGCATCGAGCAACCGTTTTACTTCGTTGAGACCGCCGAGGGATGCGAAGGTCGAGACGCTTTTCTCAATCAAGAATTCGCGAGTCGCGCTGGGCTCCACTTCCTTCAAGCCGGCCAGAAAGTCATCGCGTGTAACTTGCAGCTTCCCCAATTCGGCCGAAGCGGCGCCGTCAGTCTGGAGTGGAAAGGCTGAGAGAAAGCCCCGCAAGGCGATCATGCCGACTTCCTGTCCCAACGCTTCAAGATCAGCGCCCACAAATCCGTGCGAATGTTCGGCGATTTCCTTCAAGTCAACGTCAGGCGCAAGCGGCATGGCGCGCGTATGGATTTTCAGTATTTGGAGCCGAGCTTGCGTGTTCGGAACGCCGATTTCGATTTCGCGATCGAAGCGGCCGGGACGCCGCAGGGCTGGGTCAAGTACTTCGGGAATGTTGGTCGCACCGATGACGATCACCTGGCCGCGAGCAACGAAACCGTCCATCAAGCTGAGCAGCTGCGCGACAACTCGCTTTTCGACCTCGCCGGATACCTCGGCGCGCTTGGGAGCTACCGCGTCGATCTCATCGATGAAGAGAATTGACGGAGCGTGGCGCGCGGCCTCCTCGAAAACTTCGCGGAGTTTGGCCTCGCTCTCGCCGTAAAACTTCCGCATGATTTCAGGGCCATTGAGGTGGATGAAGTGAACGCGGCTTTCAGCAGCAACGGCCCGAGCAAGTAAGGTCTTCCCCGTTCCCGGCGGACCGTATAGCAGCACGCCCTTCGGCGCGAGAATTCCCAACCGCTCGAAAATGCGTGAGTATTTCAGGGGCAGTTCGACGATTTCGCGAACCCGCGCCACTTCGCGCTCGAGTCCGCCGATATCTTCGTAGGACACCGCCGGAGCGCGCGCTGCTGTCTGTTCGCCTTCCACAACGCGGAGGTCTGTGCGCTTCCCTATCACCACCGGACCTGACGGAATCGTGCGGACAACCTGGAAGTTCACAGCCTTGGCGAACGTTGGTACGCGAACCACGCAACCCGCGATCACGGGCACTCCGACTAGATCCTCGAGCATGCGGTCGGGCGCGATGGTCGCTGGAGCAGCCCCAACCCAGAGCGGCGACAAGCGCACGGCCACGGCCTGCTCGTACTCGATTGCCGTCACCGTCACCTGCTCTTGCAATCCCGCGCCACAATTGCTGCGGCTGGTGCCGTCGATCTGGATCATGCCTTCGAACCCTTCGCCGGAAAGCTCGGCGCGCCCTACGCCGATCGTGCTCCCCATAATCTTTAACACCTGGCCAGCTCGGGCGCCGATGCGCCGCAGATCGGCCGGCGCTAGCCGCGCGACAGCGTGTCCGATATCTTCGACGCGGGCCTCGGCAACACGCAGAGTTAAAGTTGCCGCGAGCGATGATTGAACGATTTCACTCATAATCGGTCATGGCGCGACTTCGATAGTTCCAATCGCGAATCGTATTCGGACGGTGAAACCCGCCGTGCTCAATCTTTGTTTAGTACAATCTCTTCGACGTCTTCAATGTGGCGCCGCATCGCGGCTTTTGCCGCTTCGGCATCGTGGCGCTTGATGGCAGCGAGTATCCGCCGATGGCCCACGAGCGACTTCTGTGGGCGCCCTTCCACTTGCAGCGAGTATTCACGCGTGTCGCGCAGCAGGTCCATGAGAGTGTCGATTACTTTCAGCACGACGCTGTTGCCCGAAGCCAGAGCAATGCTGTAGTGAAATTCCGCGTCCTCGGCGATGGCGAGTTCTCCCTGACTCTGCTTTACCTCTTGGCGCTGTAGAATCTCTTCCATTTCGGTAATTTCTTCGGCAGAAGCGTGGGTCGCAGCGCGCGCGGCCAGCGGCGGTTCGAGCATCTTGCGAAAATCCAGAAGTTCGGTGACCAGTTCCCGCCGGTGCGTTAGCGAATTAGCAAAAGGTGTGATCAGCGACTCGCTTGATCGTTCCCGAACAATTGTCCCAGCACCTTGACGCGGTTCAACCAGACCCATCAGTTCCAGGCCTCGAATCGCGTCTCGAATGGAGCTGCGGCTGACTTGAAGCAGCTCTGCGAGTTCGCGTTCGGAGGGCAGTTTGTCGCCCGGTTTCAGCTTTTTGAGAATTAAGCGTTCGATCTGCTTGGCGACTTCTTCGTAAACCTTATTCCTTCGGACGACCTCGAAGTCGGATTTGAGGGGTGCTGGCATAAGCAAGTGGTCTGAGAAGCGGACCAGTTATCGGTGGGAGTATACGCCCGTTGTCAAGCCCCAAGCAAACATTTTGGTTGGGCCCGTCAAAAAAAGCAATGGAAGCTTGCCGGGAGGCACAACGGTTAGGCTGGAACCCGGGTGTCCGCTTCTGGCGAAAAGCCGAAAGGCTCGGCCCATCGGCTTTTGCAGCCGAGCTAGTAACTCACGAGTGCGTGCCGTTGACTGCTCACTTCAACGCCTGCGGAGCTACGCATTGCCCTAATAGTTTCGCGCAGCTATACACGGTTCGTGTGTAGGGCATCGGAAGACCCACACGGTCGCCCAACTCCACCACCGCTCCGACCAGCGCCTCCAGTTCCATCGGCCGACCCGCTTCAAGATCTTGCAGCATTGAGGTTTTGTGTTCCCCGACTTTTTCTGCGCCAGCCATGCGCTGGTCGATCGAGACAGGCAGCTCCATGCCCAACTTTTGGGAGACCGCTTCCACTTCCTGCATGATGTTGCGGATCACGGTAGAAACTCCCGGATCGCGCAGCATCTGAACCAGCGTCGCGCGAGTCAGCGCGCTCACCGGATTCAAGGAAGCGTTGCCCAGCACCTTTACCCAAATCTCGTGCCGGATGCGCGCGGTGATCGGGCAGCGCAAGCCTGAAGCGATGAGCGCCTCCGCAATTTTTCGGCTCCGTTCGGAGCGCGAACCGCCCGGCTCGCCGAGAGAAATGCGGTTGCCCTCGATGTGCTGAACTACTCCGGGCGAAGAAATCTCGGTCGAGAAGTAAACGATGGACCCGACCACCCGGCGCGCTTCGATAGCCGAGGAAATGATTCCGCCGGGATCAACCCTTTCTAGGCGCAGTCCTTCCCACTCGCCGCCGAAACCCTGGAAATACCACCAGGGGATTCCATTCTGTGTGCTGACCACCGTGGTCTCGGGCCCCAGCACCGGCTTCAACTGAGGCGCAAGTTGCGGCAAGCCGTGCGCCTTCACGCCAAGAAACACAACGTCAACGGGACCCACCTCTTCGAGAGAGCCAGCAATCTTGGGCCGCGCGACAAAATCTCCCTCGGGGCTCCTCACTTGCACGCCCTGCTCCTGCATGGCACGAAGATGCGGCCCGCGTGCGAACAGTGCCACCTCGAAGCCGGCATTCGCCATTCGCGCGCCGATGTAAGCTCCGATTGCGCCCGCTCCAGCGATAAGAAATCGCATGGTTATTGATCACCCAGCGCGGCCGCGACGGCGCGACGGCGGATTTTTCCAGTCGCGGTGGTGGGGATGCTCTTTACAAGATGAATCTTCTTAGGACATTTGTACTCGGCCAGTAATTCACGGCAATGCTTGATGAGCGCCAATTCGGTTGCGTCATGACCTTCGTCGAGGACCACGGCCGCGGCCACTTCTTCACCGAGTGTGGGGTGCACATAGCCAAAGGTGACGGCTGCCGCTACGGCAGGATGGCGCAGCAGAATTTCGTCGACTTCGTGGGGAGCGATGTTCTCGCCTCCACGGATGATGATGTCCTTGATCCTGCCGGTTAAATGCAAATAGCAATCCGTGTCGAGCATTCCTTCATCGCCAGTACGAAACCATCCGTTCACGAAAGCGCGAGCGTTGGCTTCGGCATTGTTTTCATATCCACGAAATACATTGGCCCCCTGAATGGCGACCTCGCCCCGCTGGTTGGTGCCAAGGTGATTGCCTTCTTTGTCCACGATGCTGATGCGAAGGCCTGCGCCTACGCCGACAGAACCAGCCTTTCGATGCCTCGGCGGCAACGGATTCGAGGTCATCTGGTGGGCCGCTTCGGTCATTCCGTAAGCTTCCACGAACGGCACGCCGAAAAGCCCCTCGATCTTGTGAATGAGGCCTGGCGACAGAGGCGCGCTGCAGGAACGGATGAAGCGCAGAGAGGCCGCCTCCGCGGGTTTATGGTGGGCGCGAGCCAGCAGAAGTTGATGCATCGTGGGTACGCCCGAATACCAGGTCACTTGGTGTTCGTGAACCGTTCGCCAAAAAGAAAGTGCGTTGAACTTGGTGGGAACAACCACGGTCCCACCGGAAAGCAGAGTGGCCATCAGTGAGGCAATCAAACCATGAACGTGGAACAGCGGCATGATGCACAGCGAAACATCTTGCTGCGAAAGCTCGTAAGTATTCGCGACATTCGCCGACGAGACGGCGAGGTTAAAGTGCCGCAAGGGCACGCGCTTCGGCCGCCCGGTGCTTCCGCTGGTGTGCAGCACCAGGGCGATGTCATCGGCCTGGGGTTCGGTGAACGACACAGCCCCAGCAGGCGGAGCGGCGAGATGAACAACGCCCTTGTCGCTCATTTCCACCGAGAACACCGGAATCTTTTTGTCCGCGGCGGCGCTGCGCGCAAATTCCGCGCCTACCGGCGGGCAAAGCAAAATGCGCGCATTGGTGTCTCCGAGAAAAAAAAGAAACTCTTCGTAGGGATAAGCCAGGTTCAAAGGAGCTGACGTTCCAGCGATGGAAGCCGCCAGAAAACTCACAATCGCGGGCAATCCATTCGGCAATGCGATGGCGACCGTATCGCCTCGACGAATGCCAACCGATGCCAGGGCGTTCGCCATGGCCCATACTTGATGCCGCAGCGCATCGTACGTGACTCGGATTCCAAGCTCAGGAACGATGACCGCCGTGTGACTGTCGGCGAACTGTAGGACGTCAAGTAGAGTGTCAACCGACTTCAGTGTCATTCGTTGTCGCCTCTGGCGCCGCCATCGGATGACTGGCCGATACTATTCGTTGTGCGCGAAATGAAGGAAATACGGCGATACTGTTCCGCCTGATATCACACACCCCAGTAAGGATTCCTTGGATGTTAATTCGACTACCCCTCCGCGCGAAGCCCTTTTTGAGACACTCCGGGAAAAGCTGTAGATAATTTCGGAGCGGCTAACGGACCCATTGACGCCCAGCAGGAGGCTGCCGGCCTGCCAACGGTTCACATCGCCCGTTGCGATTTCGATGGCCGGGTCGTACGAGAAGCCTGTGCGCGCTTTGGCTTAGATTGGCGAGTGCCGTCCCTGCACGATCAGTTCCTCCGCGATGCGGCGGGCTTCGGGAAGCGTCTCCGCCGCCTTGCGATCGATTTCCGCCGGCAAATCGCGCTGGATTTTTGTCAGTTCCTCGTCGAATACGCCAGTCACCAAATCGCGTGTGTGCTCGACCCGGCTGCCGTCGTCGCCGGGTACTTTGACTTTGTGCCGCACGCGCTGCGCGATCATCAGGCGGTAGATGCGGTCGGTAGCCAGATCTTCCATGTAACCGTCAAGCAGGCTGGCGCCTTTTCCGTTGAGCACTCCATTGCGATAACGAATCACGGTCCGCACGGCCGCTCGTGTTCCGGCAAGAGTTGTTTCGCCCAGGTTCTTCGGAATTGGCCGTAAGTCAGGTTGGGAATTCGGTAGCTTGGGCCGTTTTGAAATCTGATTGGGATACGGGAACTGCGCGACGGCGATCTCATTCTGATCGGGATGGCCCGTCCACGCCCCGTCCATCAGACAGTTGGCTTCGTTCTGCTTATCCTGTTTTAGAACCCTCAGAGCGCGCTCGTTTAATTCCGCATCCGTGCGGCTGGGAAAAAGCGCCGTCATTCCGCCGATGGCAAGAGCTCCGTGCTTGTGGCAGATTTCCGGCATCAGCGTGCGAAAGTTCTGGAAGAACGACACGTCGTGCGGAATGGTATTGCGATCCGGCAGAATCCAATGGGCATCCTCGATCATGAAATCAATCAGGGACGCCATGTAATCCCAGCGCCCGAGATTCAGCCCAAGGCAATGATCGCGCAGATTGAAAAGGAATTCCTCCATCTGATATGCGAGCGGGTGTGCCTCCACCAGCGCCATGCACTTGATGTGGTCCTTAGGCAGGTTCTTCGTTTTGGCAAGAGTTTGGAACAGGTCGCGCCACCAGAAGGCCTCCTCGGCAGACTCGCTCTTGGGGATGTATACCGAGAAGTTGTGCGCCAACCACGCCGGATCGATCTGGTACCAGATCAGCGCCAGATCGAACAGGGACGCGGACATGATCTCGTCCTTGATCACTCCCCCCTGGCTGATGTGCAGTCCGCGCGGCCGCACCCAAGTGACGGTTTTCGAGCGCTCGACCGTGACTTTCTTGCCGCGCTTCTTGTCGTCGTAGCTGAGTTCGTACTTGTACGCGGCGATCGTGTTTCTGACTGCCCACATAATGTTGTGCCAAGTGTTGGCCGTGGAATCCTCCAGGTCGACCATGACGGCGGGCGATCCGGAATTCAGCAGTTTTACCGTCAACTCTGCGTCATCGGCCGGACCCGTCATCTGGTTGCGCTGATCCGCGCACCAGTCGGGAACCTCGATCCGCCAGTCGGAACGGGTTGCCTCCGAGGCCGCCAAATAGTTCGGCGGATGTCCGCGATGCGACAACTGCAACACGTCGCTGCGTCGGGCGACGAGCTTCTGTTGCCACGGCGTGAATTGTTTGTGGAGGGGCAGCAAGAAATCGAAGAATCCATCGGGGAGATCCTTCTTGGGATTCAAATCTGCTGGCGCGTAATTCATGGATGGCAACCTGGCATTTGCAGCGTGCAATGCCGGCGATCTTGGGATTTTCAGCCCGGCACCGCGACATCATCGCAGGGCACGAATAGGGAGTCAAATACTTGGGCGCTTACGTCTGGCGTACTGCAGACTTAACGCGTGGTGAGAAAGAAATACGCGCTCATCGCGACGCCAACGGCGATCACGAAGGCTCGCACCTTGCGGGGATCGGCTTTCTGCGCGTAGTGCGCGCCGAACCATCCGCCTAGCAGTGCGCCCGCGACCATGACCGCACACTCTTGCCACCAAACGGCACCGGCCAGGATAAAAGTGACGACCGCAGCGGCATTGATCGCTGCAGCAAGCAGGGTCCTGATCGCACCCATGGCGTTAATATCCCTCATTCCCAGTGCCGCCAACATTCCCAGTGTGATAAATCCGATTCCGGCGCCGAAGTATCCGCCATAAATTGCGACCAGCAACTCCACGAATGAACTCACCGTGATGGCCCGCCACGATATTTTCCAGAGGTCATCCATCACGGCGCTTGTGCCGGCAATTGTGCGGATCGTATGGCCGAATGCAAACAGCAAGGTACCGCTAAGGATCAACCAGGGAACAAAGTGCAGAAAAGTGCGTTGGGGAGTCTTCAGCAGCAGCAGGGCACCGCCCCAGCCGCCGGCAACGCTCGTCACGAGCAGAGGTATCAATAGGCGCGGAGGCACATCCAGCCGTTTGATGTAGGCGACGGTGCTCGCGGCCAATCCCGGCCAGAGCGCGACTGTATTTGTGGCATTGGCCTGCACAGGCGGTACACGTACAAACAAGAGCGCTGGAAAAGATATGAAACTGCCGCCGCCCGCTAATGCGTTGAGGGTTCCTGCGATTCCCGCGGCGAAAAACAGAAAGAGGGTTTGGCTAAAATGCAAACTCATGAAATCCCAGAACACCGGGTGATGATGACGCGGATGCTCGCAATGGCCGTGTCCTTCAGAATGAAATGTAAGATTAACAATGCCTGCTGACAACCGCCATTCGATAGTGCTCGAATTTCAACTTCTGGTCACATTCGCGTCCTCTGCGGAGAGCATTCGACGCGCCGTGATCGGGTCCGAAGGGTGAACGTTTTGGGAATAATCCGAATTCGGCTATCGCCTATTGCAGCGTCTTCGCTTTTTTTCTCACGGCTGCAAGCAGCTGCGGAGGAAGCGCGGAGTAGCCTTCCTGGACCGCGGATCGCTGGCCATCGGTATATATCCAATCCAGAAGGTCGCTCATCGCAGCCCCACGAGCTGGATCAGACGGCGACGTTCGCAGGTAAATCCAGGTGAAACTGGTGATGGGAAAAGAATCAGCTCCGGGCGCATTCGATAGCGAGGCGGAAAAGCCATTCCACCGCGGCTCCTCCACCGCGTTGCACGCTTCGGCAATGCTTTCCATGGACGCCTTCACATACTTACCGGCGGCATTCGAGACCGTCGCTTGGGAAAGGTTGGCTTTCACCGCATATTGATATTCCACGTAACCGATGGAGCCAGGAATACTTTTCACCTTGTCTGCCATATCGGAGCTGCGTTCGGCTGGTTGGCCGACCGGCCATTTCGGGGAAGGACTAACTCCAATTTGAGTGTGGAATTTGGAACTCACTTTGGATAAGAAGTCAGTGAACACGTAGTTGGACCCTTTGCCCGCGGGGCGGTTGATCACCTGGATCGCAAGGCTCGGCAAAGTAACATCGGGATTGAGCTTTGCAATTTGCGACGCGTTCCAGGTCTTCACATCGCCGAGGAAGATCTCGGCTAGGACCTCCCCCGAAAGCCGGAGTTCCTGGTGCACGTCGGGAAGATTGTAGATAGGCACGATCCCGATGAGCACGACTGGCAATTCGATCAAGCTGCCGTCTTTGCGCTCCTTTTCTGTAAGCTGCGCTTCGCCGGCGCCAAAATCGCTCGCGCCACGAGAAATCTCCTTGATCCCCTCGCTGGTGCCGATCGGAACGTATCGCAGCTGAATGTTCGCGTTACGCTTGCCGTACTCTTGAATCCAGCGGTTGTAAAGAGGTGCCGGTACACTCGAGCCCGAACCCACCAAGACAACCGCGTTCTGAGCCTGAGCTGAAGAGCCGTATAGCCCGAAGGTGAACAAGACTATCAACCAGGCATACGAGAGGGAGTTGCGAGTGGAAAAAAACCGTGCAATTCCCGACGCCAAGGATATGAGAGGCACCTTCATGGTCGTCCTCCTGATTGCAGCCCGAGCATGTTAGACAGGCTCATGCTCTTGGCTATCCCGGGGCCCCAGCCAGCGTCTGGTAACTTACCATCGTTTGAGTTAACGCGCCGTCGCTTGACCGGTTGTGTTGTCACATAAGGAACGGTCTCCAGCCGCTTCCCTGCAAGGCTGGTTTGCACTTGGCTGCATGATCTGGAGCAAAACGAGAAATGGCTGGTGTTAAGATGCCGAGCGTCTAGGCTGCTCGCGATTTGGAATCGGGCGACAAACTGTAGCGCCAGGATTCGCGAGGAGAAGCGAAAAACTAACCAACCTATGTCGAACGAACCTCGATCGCAAAATGACGTCGACACTTTAGCGCGCGAACTTCTATCCGCGTATGAGACGGGCCAGATGATTGACGTTCCTCCCTCCGCACGTCCTGGTTTCGATCTCAACGCGGCGTATGACGTTGAAGCAAAACTCAAGCAATTCCGTGAGGCCGCTGGGCACAGAGCCGTCGGTCGCAAGGTCGGTTATGCGAAAAAGGCCATGTGGCGGGCGCTCAAGCTTGAAACCCTCGTTTGGGCTCACATGTACGACCACACCGTGCATTTCAGCGATACCAACTCTGCGACCCTGACGGTCGAGCATCCGCGTTCATTGAAAATTGAACCCGAAATCGTTTTTGGTGTGAGCCGGCAGATCGCCGCGGAGAGCTCTGCTGCCGCTTCTGCGCTCAGATCCACAGACTGGCTGGCGTTAGGATTTGAAATCATTGACTGTCCTTTTCCGCAATGGAAATTTCAGCCCAGCGATTTCGTGGCCTCGTTTGGACTGCACACGGCACTCGTGATCGGCGAGAAGATACCTGTGCGACCGGAGCTCATCCCCACTCTGGTGGACGAGCTAGGGCGATTCAAAGTGCGAACAGTGAAAAGCGGAGAGTTTGTAGAAGAGGGATCGGGCAAAAATTCCCTGAACAGCCCCGCGCTGTGCCTCGCGGAACTTAGTGCCGCAATCGCGAAGCGCTCTCCATCTCACCCTTTGAGTGCCGGAGAAATTGTCAGCTCCGGCACGCTCACGGCCGGCCACTTAACCGGCAAGGGCGACGCTTGGACAGCCGAGGTCGAGGGAATCTCTCTGCCGTCTCTGACTCTCCGCATGACCTAAGAGTCAGACGAGCTTTCCGAGCAGCTGGGTGAATCTCTGCTCGCGCTTTTTCTGGCCTTGATAGGCTTTGGCCATCTGCGTTGTATTCATCGAGCAGAATTTCCCCCCGCACGTGGAACAGAATTTCGCTTCGTTGTAGAAATCGCCCGGCAGCGTCTCATCGTGCATCGTGCGCGCAGTTTCGGGATCGAGCGATGCCGCAGCACGTTTCTCAATCCATGCCACTTTGTCTCGCGTCGAATGGCGCGCCATTAATGAAATGACATCGCCTGCGGGAGTCCACACGCCTACACAAACGCCGTTTTGAGCCCATAAAACCGCCGATTGCAAGTGCCCCTATCAGGGACAAATCCATTTTTGAATGATCCCCATCACAAATATCCTTGACAGGATCCAGACGCTATGCTAAGAGCGTGCCTGCTTTTCGTAAAAAACTGGTTCGATTAGTGGACCAGTATGCCAACACGTCCACGAGCTAAGACAATTTCAAGTGTGAGCACTCAGGTGAACGGGGATGACCTGCGAAAGAAGTGGGTTTTGCAGTGCGTCGCTTTCGGTTAGGGCGCGATGAGGGAGGTATGCTTGATGTCTGCATCTCCTGCTTCTCCTACTCACCCCTCGCATATTCCCAACCGTCGGATTCAATTAGCTGCTGGCATCGTGCCGATGCTAGTCATCGCGAATCTGCTTTCCCGGCAAAATCTCTGCGTACGAGGATAAATATGCGCTCGCCAAAATTGTGGTGTGTGCTTGTGGCCTTGTTTTGCATCGCGCCTGCTCCGCTGGCTTTTGCTCAGGGCGCGAAGCCGTCCGACGACTCGACGCAATCTAAATCAACGCCCAAGGTGGCAACCGAGGACGAGGTTCAGCAATTGCGGCGCGAAGTCGCGGAGCTCAAGGCGCAAATCCAACGTCTCCTCGAAACGAGCGCGCAGATGCAGGGCGGCCCCGCCCACCTCGTACAGACCACAGCGGTCGCTGATTCGAACGTCTCTGCCGCAACAACTCCTGCGCCGAACCCGCTCGCCGGTTCCGATGCCGCTGCACCGCCAGCCGCAGCTTCTCCAGCGGACATTGACGCTCTGCAAAAAGAGATTGACGTGCTTCAGAAGAAGGCCAGTGACGCTCCCTCGCCAACCGCGGGTTGGAACGGCGAGCACTTTTTCCTGAAGAGCCCCGATGGCCAGTTCACCATCATGCCGGTCGGGTATTTGAACGCACAATACACTTTCTACAAAGGCGATGGCGCGCCCTCGGACACCTTCGCGATCAGGCGCGCGCGTTTTGGCGTTCAAGGCACCTACGGCAGCCAACTTGACTACGCTTTTCTGTTCGAGACGGCCTCTGCACTCACCATCCGGGACGCCTATGTGGATTTCAAGCCTTGGAAGGCCTTCAAGATCATGGCCGGCCAGTACAAGGTGCCTTTCTCGATGGAGGTTGGAACTGGCGATACCAACGTTGAGTTTGCTGAACGCTCTATTAACTCCGTTCTGTATCCGGATGCGGGGGGAGCATTTCGGGCTCCCGGAGTTGATATTCACGGCGATTTGGCTGAAGAACGCATGCAGTACTGGGTGGGCATTTTCAATGGTCAAGGCCTTCTCAATGCGGCCACCACGAACGAGGTTGAAGTCACCGGCAGGGTCCGTTTTGCTCCCTTCAAACAGTCCGACAACTCTTGGCTGAAGGGGCTGTCTTTTGGCGGTTCTGCCGAACACAGCCGATCTCGAGCACTCTCAAACGAATTGAGCTTTAGCGGCGTCTTGACCGACGGTACCTACACGTTCTTCCCGCAGTTCCGAATCAACGGCGCAGTCGAACGATATAACGGGTTCTTCGCTCTGCTAAATGGCCCACTGGGCATTCGCGGCGAGTACACCCAGCTCCTGCAGAAACGCGACAACATCGGCTCATTTACCCAAAGCGGCGTTGGATTCAATACGCTTCCCGGTGTCGTCGGCAAGGGCGCCTATTTATCGGCGACTTATCTGCTGACTGGCGAACGCGAGCCGGAAAATGCCATTCCGCGCGTCAAGCATCCCGTGATTGGCCCCAATTCGCCCGGCGAATCGGGTCCCCCAGGATGGGGTGCGTGGTCCGTAAAGGCACGCTATGCATGGCTCCAGGGCAGGGCTGCCGGCGGGACCTGTGACGCCACCACAGTGCCGGCGTGTCCGATTACTCCAGGTGTCGTCCCAACGTTTAGCGATCACACCGCTCAGTGGACGCTTGGCTTCAACTGGTATCTCAATTACTGGGTTCTCGTGAAATCCGACTTCAACATCAATCAACTTCACGACCCCAGCGTGCAGGGCATACTGCCGCGCAATTACTATGTTTTCATTGAAGGCATTCAGTTCCGGTTTTAGTTAGACGCCAGCTTCCGGGTGCGCCCATTTGCCAGTGGTCAGGGAACCAGCATAAGCGGACCCGACAGCACCGAAGAGACAGGGAACAATTTTCCTCGAAAGGGCGGTTCGGCCCCCGGGCAAATATCGTTGGAGGAGCTTCGATGAGACCGAAAATGTTGCACGTTCTAGCCCTGGTCGTACTGTTTGGATCGATTTTGATCTCGAACAGTTGCGGAAGCGGTCCGGCTGGTTGTCCCGTCTGCGGGACTACTAAGAACGGGACGATCGGGCTTATTGACGTCATGTTGGTGCCCGAGCACAACCCCAACGGCGAGCCCGGTGGACCGTTCAACATCTTCGACATTAGCTGGGCGGACCCGCTCAATCGTCTCTACTATGTGTCCGACCGCGTAGGCCTCGACGTTCCCATATTCAACACGGTTTCCAACATCGCCCTGTGGGCGATTGGCGGGGACAATTCCATCGCCGAGGCAGGCTTTAATGCCAGTTCCTGCTGGGTGGATGCCAGCACCGGGGAAACGATTCCTCCCATTACCACCGCGCAGGGTAACTTTACGCGATTTGGCTGCAAGACCAATGGCTTCCGGCTTCCGGGCTTTTTTGGTCCCAATGGTCATTTCGGTGGCTTCCCGGGCGGACAGTGCTGCGCTTCTCGCTCCAATAACCTGAATCCTTTGTCAGGTCCGAACGGCTTGGAAGTCTCGGTGGATGGGAATTTCGCCTTCGTTGGGAACGGAAGTTCGAATGTGGTGGTTTTCGACTTGGTACCTACTATTTCAAGCGGTTTTACCGCTCCGCCCACTGCACTTGCCACGATCGTCACGGGTACGTCTCCCGACTATGATGGGATTCCCAACGGCATCACCGGCTGCATGCAATCGGCAAACGGTCGCGCGTTTTCTGATCCGACCTGCGGCGATCTGCGTGGCGACGAGCTCGCCACAACCGGTAGCGTCGTCACTTTTCCGCAGGACGGGTCCTCGCGTTACCTCTTGGCCGTTATCAACGGCGATCCAGGACTTCCATTTGTCAGCATTGTGGACGTCACCGGAATCGTGACGAGATCCTCGAACCCCCAGGCCGCACATTGTCTGCCCTACGCGCCATTCACGACCGCCGGCGCACAGGCGCCATACAGTCCGGGCGGCCCGATGTCGACATTTCCTGCGAATTTCTCCTCGTGCATTCTTGGCCAAATCTACTACGACGTTGCAGCTCAAAACGACGACACCGTGTTGATTGATGATGGAGGCGCGAATGCCAGAGGTGGTTTTTCCTGCCCCGATCCTTCTCTCCAATTCGGGGGCGCGCCGGGCACGCCGGGGCCCGCAGTCCCGACAGGCGCTTCCGGTCATGCGGCCGGTTTCAATCCGGATGTTGCCTGCCACCACGGCCCACAGCTCACCATCACCACTTCGACACAGCCCGGCGGAGTCTTCTGCCCGGCGGGCCCTGGCACGCCAGCGGGTTGCGTCGGCGCCTCCGCCCCTGCCGGATTGGGTGGGCTGGCGTTCTACCCTCCGACAAGCACGTTCCTTCTGACGAACGCGAATTCGACGGGTGACATTACGGTTGGCAGCGTCGATGTAATTGATCCCCTCCATGCGGTCACAGTCGGAGGTGTAACTAAATTCGTGCCTGTGGTCATCAACAGTTTCCCGATTTACAACTGCATGCCCACCAGTTTGAGTGTCGGGCCGGGGACGGATGTCCTGGTGGGATGCGCCGATCACGATGGCCGAGCATTCTCGCCATCCACGGTCATCATAAACGGAACAACAGGTCAAGTGATCACCACACTCAACTTCGTCGGGGCCGTCGACCAGACTTGGTACAACCCCGGCGACAATAACTACTACTTGGCGGCGAGAGATATGCCTAGCGGGCCTGTCCTTGGAGTCATTAACGCCAAATCAAGACTGTGGCTGCAAAACGTGCCTACCAATGGCAATGCTCACAGCGTCGCAGCCGATCCAAAGAACAATCACATCTTCGTACCGCTGCCCTCGGGGAGTACCGCCAATTGTCAATCAGCCGCGGCCGATGGTTGCGTCGGAGTTTATGCACCACAGTAAGGAACAGCCGGAACAGTGACCTGAAATCGGAGCCCGAATTCACTATTTTTTTTTGAGGATCGGCGGACCTACCGGACGACCGTCTCTTGATACCGCATCATTTTCCATTCTCCGTCACGGTTGGTCCAAAGTTCGCCGATGAAAACTCTTCTGAAACGCAGCGCCGATCCTTTGGGAAATTGCATGCTGCTTTCATAAGTAACGAAAGCGTAGTGTGCTCCCAACGGCTGTACCTGGAAAAGCTGGAGCAGGTAATCGGTGTACATGCTGTGCTCGACTTCGCGCAGAATATGAAGTTTGGGGCGTTCCCCGTCGCCATCGGCTTCCACAGCCTGGAAATCGTCGGTGAGAAAAACGGCGTAGGCATCTTTGTCCCTTTTTTGGAATGCCGCCCACGCGGCTCTCACCTTCGCCTCCAGCAAATTGGCCAGTTTGGGATCGGCCGTTGCATCCTTTGATTCCGCTTTCTGGGCAGGTTTTCCCTTCGCCACCGGTTGCTGCGCGAATGCAAAGTACGGCAGCGCAAGCGCGATGCATGAACAGAGAATCCAATTTCGCATCTCTTCCCTCCCGAACGAAGCGCCGCGAATCTTACAGGCGCGCAGCGTGCCAGTCAAAGCGGAGTTCGGTCGCGACGCAGCGGCGCCATTGTCGATGCCTGATCCGAGTCGGGTTGCCGTTCCAAGTGGACTTGGCTACCATGGATTTGTTGACGCATGCGTTCATGTTCGGGGCCTTTGCACGGTTCAAGGTCTGAATTCGACTAGAAGGCTGACATGGAGGACCAACGATGAAACCTGCCCTATTGCTTTTGCTCGCGCCGCTCGCGTTGACATCATCCAGACTCTCGGCAATGCCTCCACAACTACCCTCATCGGCGCACGTGTGGCGGCAAACTCAAAGAACCGATGCGGCCTCCGGCACCGCATCCACACGGTTCACTTTGGTCGGCAAATTCCTTAAGTCGCCAGAAGGTGACATCCCTAATCGTCCCGCTATGGTCGTGGACTGTGTGCCTGGTAAGGCATCCGACCACAACAAAGGCAGGTTTGTAGCCGCCAGCCTTCTTATCGGAACCAACCTGAAGATCGACTATGTCGAGCCTGCAGAAATTCACGGAACGTCCTACTACCCGAAGGTTTCGGTGCGATATCGCATTAACGATGCTAAGGACCAAGAAGAAAAATGGCCGCCGGCCGCCGACAAGGCTTCTGCCACCATTCCAAAGGATTGGCTGAAGAAGATACTTCGCGCTCAAACGGTTGACATAACCGTGGGCGATGAGCACGGATCACAGATCGTCATGAAGTTTGACCTGCCCGACCCAATACCTGTTGAGGCAGCCTGCAACGTAGACGAGCGCGCGAAGTAGGCCGTTAGCAAAGCGGGGCTCCAGAAAATAACCGCGCAGACAAACACCGCGCGTAAGGTTTTTCCCCCGCATTTTTACAGGTTTTAATGTATGGCACGCACTCAGCCGAAATATGATGGTAGGCGAGTCTTAGCGGCCCGCTGAATCGTGGTTCCGGTGATGACTCCCTTCCAAACGGCGCGTACCAATCCCTAGCGTTAGATGTTCAAGGAGCGAGAAATGATGGAACACTTCGGGGCATATCGGCTTCGCAAGGCGAGCCTGCGCGTTTGTGCAGTCGTCACATTGACGCTTGCTTGTCCGTTCTTTGTGCCGAGTCACACCTGGGCCACAGCTCAGGACAACAGCAAATCCGCGGCAGGAGATAAGGTCGAAGTGTTGACGCACTTGCCGGTGCCTGGATCAGCGGTAAGGCAGATTTTCATGACACAAGAGAACGGCAGGCAATATCTCCTATTGCAGCAGAATGTACATTTTACCGTCATGGATGTCACTGATCCGAAAAACCCGAAAATCGTTGAACGCGTTGGGTCAGAGGGCAAATTGGCGAGCGTAGGCGCGGGGCTCGCGATCGCAGTTCAATCCGACCAGGGGGCACAAACCACAGTTCCTACGCAGACCGTAAAGCTGGTGGATCTGAGCGATCCCAAGAATCCACGCGTGGTCAAGACGCTCACAGGAGTCACGAGCGTATATTCCGAGGACGGCCGACAGTTAATCTACGCCACTAACAGCGACGGATTGTGGATCATCAAACATTACGAGACATTCCGTCTGCCGCTCTGCACTTCAGAATCAGCAGAGAATACCGTAGCGCAGTGCCGGTAGCATACCGCGCAACGTGCAATCCGTCCCAGGCGACTGATTCGCTTGCCATTACGCGAGTTCGAATTTCAATTCACCCAGCTTTTCCAGGCTGCAGGCGATCTTATCGCCCGGCTTGAGCCATACTTGTTGGTCCTTCGGCTTGCCCTGGATCACGCCCTGCGGCGTGCCGGTGAAAATAATATCGCCTGGCTTGAGCGTAATGACGCGTGAAATGTAGCTGATCATCTTCCGGGCGTTGAAGATGAAGTCGCTCGTGTTGGACGATTGGCGTGTTTCGCCGTTCACGCGGCATTCGAGCTTGAGGTTGTCTGGATCGATCTGATCGGCAGTCACCAAATACGGGCCAATGGGCGCGAACTGGTCCGGCGTCTTACCCACCATCCATTGCCCGCCGGTCTCGAGTTGCAGGTCCCGAGCAGTGAAATCGTTGCCCGTCGCATAGCCCGCCACATAGGAAAGTGCGTCAGCCTCGTTCACCACTTTCGCTTCGCGTCCGATCGCCATCACCAACTCGACTTCGTAATCGAATTTCGTCGCAAACTCCACCGGTAGTTTTATAGTGCCGTTGTGATGGTTGAGCGCCGTGTTGAACTTGTTGAAAAGAACAGGCTGTTTTGGGATCGGCGCTCCGATTTCGATAGCGTGTTGCCGGTAGTTCAACCCCACACAGATAATTTTTTCGGGGTGCGTCACCACGGGACCGAACTCGATCGTTTCTTCCTTCAGGAGAGCTTTCTGCGCTGCCTGTGACTTCATAGCCGCATCCACCAGCGCATTCAGGCTTGGGCCGTCTTGGTTCTGGAGTAATTCGTCAATCGTCGCTGGCGCACGCATGCGCAGAATCTTCGCGGCTTGCACCACGTCGAGCACTCCATTTTCATTCTTCACGCCCAAGCGGTATTCGGTGCCGCGGCGAATGCTCAGCACGGTCAGTCCGCGCGCCATCCCGCGTGACTCGGTAGCGCCAAGCTCTGTCCTCGTAAGTCCTGCCGGCAGGCCGTTCGTCAACGCCAAAGCGCAAGCCGCGCCCGTGCCCTTCATGAAATTCCTGCGATTTTCTTTCATGGGAGGATCTCCTTCCTTGACTTGCTCCGTACCGGGAGGGTTGACGAGCCGCAATTATATAGCAATTGATCGCTGGGAGTCAGTCAACACCAGTTCCGTTTTCTGTTCATGAGCACACTCCCATTTTGGCCTTGATTGTCACCGCTGCTTCTCAGAAATGTAAGCCACTATTTTCCATCAGCGTGACAACACCGTGACAACTCGTATAGTCACCTCCAGGCAGGATTGCTCCGGGATGATTGCCGACGCGATCCAAAAATTCTCGACTTGAGGGAGAAAGCTGCATGGAGACGAAGATTCGTTTGGCTACAGACTCTTGCTTAAGGAGCAAAACAATTCTACTGCGAAGAATGGTTTTAGGTTTATCACTCTCGGTCCTTTTTGCTGTGTTTTTCGCCGGCCGTGCGGGCGCACAGAACACAAGCTATACGCAAACGAATCTGACTTCCGATGGTGCTGTTACCGCAGCCCACACCGACAAGAAACTCATCAACCCCTGGGGTATCGCATTCTCGCCCGGCGCCCCATTCTGGATCTCGGACAACAACAGTGGCTTTTCCACCCTGTACGACAATCAGGGCGTACCACAATCGCTTATTGTGACCATTCCGCCCCCGTCCGGCGCCACGGGGCCCGCAACACCTACCGGTATCGTGGCCAACTCCACGGCCAATTTTATGGTGAGTGGCACCCCTGCCTTCTTTATTTTCTCCACCGAGGATGGAACTATCTCCGCTTGGACCGGTGGCAACAACGCGGTACTTGAAGTGGACAATCCGAATTTCAATTCCGGCACCGATCCGGTTTATAAAGGTCTCGCGCTCCTCACCAACGGCACGGGAAGTTTTCTACTTGCTCCCAATTTTCGCAACGCGCGCATAGACGTCTTTGATTCCACCTTCAAACCCGCCACGCTTGCCGGAAACTTCACGGATCCCATGCTGCCCGCAGGCTTCGCGCCGTTTGCCGTGCACGTGCTCAATACGAATCAGGTATATGTCACCTACGCGATGCAGGACGCTCCCAAGCACGATCCCGTCAACGCTCCGGGCAATGGCTTCGTCTCGCTATTCGACGCGAACGGCAATTTCGTCCGCCGCGTGATATCGCAGGGCCAGCTCAATTCTCCCTGGGGCACCGTTATGGCCAGCGCCAATTTCGGTCAGTTTTCAAATGATCTTCTCATCGGCAATTTCGGCGATGGAACGATCAACGCGTTCGATCCCGCCACAGGCAATTTCCTCGGACAATTGAAAGATTCGAACGGCAACGTTCTGGTCAACGGTTCTCTCTGGGATCTCGTCTTCGATCCGACGGGGCAGACGGGCGCAAAAGATACGCTCTATTTTTCGGCTGGTCTCATGAACGAAGGCGATGGCTTGTTTGGATCGATCGCGGTCGGTACCACGCAACCCACGGGCGCGAACTTCTCTATCGCGGCCGCCTCGCAAGCCCTCACAGTCACGAAAGGACAGTCCGCCTCCACTAATCTGACAATAACCCCCACGAACGGATTCAATGGCGCAGTGTCGTTTTCATGTTCCGGTTTGCCCGGCGGCGCTACATGCTCGTTCTCACCGACCACGGTCACGCCCGCGGGCAGCGCGGCAACAACGCAATTGACAATCTCTACCGTCACTACCGGAATGTATGGGGCAGCGCCAATTCCTATCGTTGCTGGCCCATCGTCGCGATTGTGGCCGCTTGGTTTGGCGTTAGCCGGAGTGCTTTTCCTGCTTTTCACGTTGTTTACGCAAACATCAGCACGCCGCGGGGGGGTGGGTAGCGCGGCGACGTGGATTCGTATTGCCGTGGCTGCTGGTTTGCTTGTTGCTGCGGCCGGCTGTGGCGGCTCGAAGAATAACAGCACCATGGGCACACCGGCGGGAACGACCACGGTTATGGTGAATGCCACGTCGGGCACCATGATGCAATCAACCTCGATAGCTCTTACTGTGAAGTAGGACTCCTATTGAGGAAGGTGTCAGCAATGAGACTAGGTAGGAACATCTTAAAGAAGGCGGCTGCGCTTGCAGCCGCCTTCGCCCTGGCCCCTGCTTTCGCCAACGCGACTGCGCTCGATACTTCGGTCGTCGAAACCTTTCCCAAAGACGTCGCGCAAATCAGTTATCTCGATCTCAAAGCTGGGCGGCAACTGCCGTGGTTCCCGATCGCCGAGCAGACCCTTCTCCCGCTGCGCCTCCGTAAGCTCGAGGTCTTTCTTTCGAGCGCGGGCCTTGATGTCGAAACCCAAGTGGACACTCTTGCATGGGGAACGGTGTCAGCGACAAAGACCTCCGCTGAGGGAATCGTTGGTGTGGCGGCTGGGCATTTCTCGCCGAGCACGGTCGAGAATTATTTCAGCGATCACAATTTGCCGACCTTAGAGCACCGGGGGGTGCGCTTGCTTGACATCGGAGGCGCGCCAAACGCTTTGTTCCTTGCCTTTCTCGATTCCAGCACTGCGGCTTTTGGAGAGCGGGGGGCAATTGAACAGCTTCTCGCGGTTCATTTCCAGGGCGCCCAGAGCCTCGCGGAAAACCCAGTGCTCTATCCGCTGATCCGAGACGCGCGTCAAGACTCTCTAACCTGGACTCTGTGGAATAAAGACTACGCTCGCACAGCGGTCCAACAATTACTGCCTCAAGCTTCGCGAGTTCCGCAAGCTGCACTCTTGCTCGACCACATTCAGTCCATGGAGTTCGACGTCGTCAACCAGGACGAGCTTTCGGCGCGGTCGGAAATTCGTTGTTCCACTCCAACTGACGCCGTTACTCTCGCCGCCCTGCTGCAAGCGGGTATCGCCTATCGACAACACGAGTCGGCACAATCCGGATCGCAACCTTCCAGTATCTTCAACGGTATCCGCGTAAGCGCATACGCCACGCGCGTTGAAATTCAAATTCCGCTCGGCTCGGATCAGTTAGAGTCCGCCCTTCGCAGCGGCGACCCCCTTAATCTCCTCCAATAGAAACGGACCTCGCGCAACAAGAATCGCCGCTGGAAACTGGCTTTGGCGATTTATGTCGGGGCTCTTGTAAGACTTGGCTGGGAGGCCTGGACTCGAACCAGGATAATCAGATCCAGAATCTGATGTACTGCCAATTGTACGACCTCCCAACTTGCTTACATATAGGTACTTACAAAATACAGAGGAACGGTACACTCTCCACTTGACATAAGTGCTGACATAATGTACGCTCCTCTTGAGTCAGAGGAGGTAGTTATGACAGATGCAGCTAACATCAAGGCCGTCGTGGAAACGGATAAAGCATCCGGACGGGTAAAGCGCGCGAAGCGTGAATCCGGCTCTGGATGCCTGATTCCGCCGCGGCCAGGGATCTCGGCGTATTGGGCCGTGCAAGTCCGCGATGCTAACGGCAAGCTCGTCCGTCGTACCCGCCTCAACTCTGGCGCGAAGGTCCGAGGCGAATTAAAGCCCGGCTGCGATCCGAAGCTGATTGATTCCTGGACTAACATAACTTCCGCTCGCGTGCTCCTAAAGGAATGGCTGGAAAAAGTCGGAAAAGGCGACGTTGCTGTGGGCCACGATCCTTCCCAACTTCATTACAGCGATCTACGGGCTCTGTACCTCCGGGATTATGCGGAACAAGGTCACAAATCTCTCCGCACGAAAGCCGAAACGGGAGTTGAGTACGTAGACTGCCTGAAACATCTTGACATCTTTATGGGCTACGCGCAAGACGGCGACGAAGGGATGAAAGTCAGCGCGATCGGCCCCGACACTCGTGATGCCTTCGTAGCGCAACGACAGGCTGATGGCTCTGCAAACGCGACAATCAACCGTTCGTTAGCTGCGTTACGGCGCATGTTCGCGTTGGCAGTCGAGCGCGGCACTTTGAAATTCGCACCGAAGATCAAGATGCTGCCGGAAGGAGAGCCACGGAAGGGTTTCTTGGAGATACAGGATTACGACAAACTCTATGCAGCGTTGGGAGCGGAAGTCGTGAACAAGGCTAAAGAAACTGTGTCGCGGCCTTACGCCTACATTCAGCCGTTTTTACAAATCGGCTTTTATACCGGAATGCGATTGGGTGAGATTAAGAACCTGCGATGGAGTCAGGTTGACCTTGCGAACAAGGTGATTCGCCTGGAAGACGAAGACGTGAAAAATAAGGAAGGACGCGAGATCCCACTGATTGACGGTCTGCCCGAAATGCTGGAAAAGATCAAACAGGCTAATCCGACTGCGGAGTACGTCTTTGTAGGCAGAGACGGCGATCAGGTGAAATCATTCAGAAAGGCATG
>DATHPO010000005.1:0-48614 GCA_035483835.1 Terriglobales bacterium | reverse complement strand
TTGACGAACTCAAGAACGGCAGTGATCGCGGGCGAAGTGCGGTTCATCCGAAGTGACGAATGATGATGTTCAAAACTCCACTGCTGGTGGTTGTCGCCCGGTCAACCTCGTCCCTGACCTGCTGCAAGGCATTCAGCACGGCGGCGCCGTTTTCGATCTTGGCTAAGACCGAGGCCACTCCAGATCTCCTTTCATCTCGTGGAATTGCCTTGATCCCGGCACGCAGTTTCTCTGGATCGATTGCAAACTGAGGAAAGGACGCAACTCGAAAGAGGGAGGCGCTGTCGTTCACCGAGACCACCGCTCCCAGACAGGCGAAAAGGTCGCGTGCCTCGGGCGTATCCGTGACATCCATGTTTTCGATGGCGAATGGGATGCCCTGCTCGGCCAGTTCTGCCACAATCTGTTCGCGATGAAAATGTTGGCGGTACAGGATGGCAAAGTCGCTCCACTTGCCACGTGATTTGCGTTGCCGATCGCGGATTGCAGCTATCAGATCAGAGCATTCGAATTCCTTGGCCGCGAGAACGACTGCGTCTACAGCGGGACTGGGCAAGAATCTCGCATCGCGAACTGCTTCTTCTTCGCGGGCAGAGATCAGCGGGGAACGCCGGTAAGTCGATGCTGGGCTGTGCCCGGGAGGAAAGACGTCCGGGTTCTTGGAAATCAGGGCGAAGGCGGATTTCAAGATCGTGGTCGTAGAACGCCGGTTCTTCTCCAGAACGACCATTTTTGCCTCTGGAAAATGTTCCTGAAAAAGTCCGAACGCCGCACTCGACGCTCCGCGAAAGCGATAGATGGCCTGGTCCGGATCGCCCACGGCGAACACATTGCGTTCTTCCCCGGCTAATTTGTCGAGAATCTCGACCTGAGCAAAGTTCACATCCTGGAATTCGTCCGCCAGGATGAACCGGGTGCGCCGGCGTTCGCCAGCGAGCAGATCAGCGTTCCCCTCGAGCAATGCATGCGCGTGAGTGATCATGTGGCCAAATGTGCCAAGGTTGTCTTCGTGCAGCATGCGCTCGACCGTCGCGAATACGCTGGCGATTTCCTGGCAGCGCCCAATGACCTCTTCATCCGACAAAGCATCGGCATCTTTCGATTTACTGACCCGCGGAATGGCGACCTCGCCCCGCTCCAGTTGATGCACGTAGGCGGCGTACTTCCCGGGGTCGACCAGATCGTCCTGGCAGCGCCGCATGAAACTGAGGAGGTCATGGAGAAACTGGCTGACATTGGCTGCGCGCACGAAGTAGTTCAGATGCAACTCGCGGATGCGTTTCCGCAGATAGATCCAGAGATCCTGGTCATCGAGCACTCCGAACTGCTTGCCGCAACGGCCGAGTAGGTCATTGCAATATTCATGGAAGGTGGCAATCTGCAAACCGGATACGTTTGTGCCGCGGAGTTCGTCGCGCACCCGTTCGCGCATCTCCTGAACTGCATTCTTGGTGTAAGTGACCGCCAGAATTTCGTCCGGGCGGGCGTGTCCGTCGCGAATCAACCGGGCAATGCGCCGCGTGAGGACGGTGGTTTTCCCCGTGCCCGCGCCCGCCACTACGAGCAGCGGCCCGCGCACGTGTTCGATGGCTTCGCGCTGGCGCTCGTCCGGTTCAAAAGCTCGCGGCGCCGGGATGGGTTTTGCAACAGGCACTGGGCAGGAGCATATCAGAGATGGTTGAGGATATTTAGTGACAGGTTCTGTGGCGCGGGCCACACTCGCTAGGCCCGCAACTCTGCAAGAACCACCGCCAAGCTGGCAACCGCTGCAGTCTCGGCGCGGAGGATCGTATTGCCCAGTGATGCCGAAATCCAGCCTGCTTCCTGAAACAATTCCAATTCATCGTCCGTCCATCCTCCCTCGGGGCCGAGGGCAAGAACAACTTCGTCGTGGTTGGGATGAGACTGGAGGACGTCCTTCAACATGGCCTCTGTTTCCGCTTCGGAAAGTACAATCCGCGTGGTTCCTGACAGGGCCAAGGCCTCTTTCAGCTTCAGTGGTTCTGAGATCTCGGGTGGTGATATTCGACGAGACTGTTCTGCTGCCTGCAGCGCAATCCGTCGCCAGCGGTCGACGCGCTTGGCTGCGGCAGCCGCAAGATGAGGCTCGGTTCGCCGGGCAATCACCGGAGCAATGCGCTTTGCCCCGAGTTCCGTGCATTTCTCGATCGCCCACTCCATGCGGTCGAACTTGAAAATGGAGAGCGCAACCGTCACCTGACCCGCAACCGGAGCGGGGATCTCGTCTCCCAGTTCAAATTCGATTCGATCTTGTTCGATAGAGGTAATACGTCCGCGACGAACGCCGTTTCCCGTGGTTATGTCGAATTCCTGGCCCACGCGGGCCCGAAGCACGCGAGATAAATGCTCAGCGTGGGCGCCTACCAGGAGCGCGCGGGTCCCAGAGACTTCATCGGCAATCCAGCGTCGGCGGGTCATGATTAAGACAGAAGCTTAAACCACTAAGGACACGAAGGTACACAAAGGAACCCAAGGAAAAGGGGAATCGCAGTTTTTACGGCAGTCGGCTGACTTATCCGAAGATGTCTTTCACCTTACCGAACAGGGTTCGACGCTGGGGCTTGTTTTCCACGCGCGTTGTACCTTCCAACTCCTGCAACAACTCGCGCTGACGCTTGTTGAGCTTGCCGGGAGTCTGTACGCGGACCTCGACGAACAGGTCGCCTTTTCCGTGGCCATTCAACACCGGCACGCCTTTGCCCCGGATGCGCATCGTCGTGCCTGACTGCGTCCCGTCCGGCACTTTCAGGATATGTTCACCTTCAAGCGTCGGGACCCGAATCTCAGTTCCTAGTGCCGCTTGCCCAAATGAAATCGGAATCACGCAGTGCAGATCATTGCCTTCACGCTCGAAGAAAGGGTGCTCCTTGACATGCAATACGACATAGAGGTCGCCCGCCGGTCCACCGTGAGCGCCTGCCTCGCCCAATCCAGAAAAACGGATTCGCGTTCCGTCCTCCACACCAGCAGGAACCTTGGCGTCCACCGTCTTCTGCCGCAGCACGCGGCCTTGGCCCTTGCACTTCAGGCATGGATCCGTGATCACGCTACCGGCACCCTGACAAGTGGGACAAGTGCGAGCCATGCTGAAGAATCCTTGCTGATAGCGAACCTGCCCACGCCCTCCGCAGGATCGACAGGAAACTGGAGCCTTGCCCGGCGCCGCACCGGATCCGCGGCAGTCCTCACAAGCCTCATGGCGCCGCACGGTGACGTTGGTTTCCGTCCCGAAAACTGCCTCTTCAAATTCCAGCGTGACGTCTTCACGCAGATCGGGGCCACGCTGGGCACGGCTGCCCCGGCGCGAACCGCCGCCAAAAAGATCTCCGAAACCGAAAAAGTCCCCGAAGATTTCGCTGACATCCTGAAAGACCGTCGGGTCGAAACCGCCCGATCCTCCTCCACTCACGGCAGCATGCCCGAAGCGGTCGTATGCGGCTCGCTTGTCTGCGTCCGCCAGGATCGCATAAGCTTCGCTGCATTCCTTGAATTTCTCTTCAGCGTCGGGATTGTTCGGATTGCGATCAGGATGAAACTGCAGCGCCAGCCTGCGATAGGCGCTCTTAATTTCCTGCTCGTTGGCTTCGCGGGCGATCCCGAGCACTTCGTAGTAGTCGCGTTTTACGTTGCTGGCCAGAATGGTTCCAAGTCCTTTCGATTTTCTTGACGGTTAGTGTTTCGGATTGCGCGCAACTTTGACCATTGAGGGACGCAGCAAGCGGTCCTTCAACTTGTAGCCCCGCTGCAGTTCTTCTAGTATCTGATGATCCGGGGCATCGGTGGTATCCACCATCTCGATAGCCTCGTGAAGGTGGGGATCGAAGGGCTCGCCTTTCGCGGGGATGGCGTGCAAACCCAACTTCTGCAGTGCGTCCTGTAATTGTTTGTAGATGAGTTCGATTCCACCCCGGAATTCGGATTTCTCCTTCGCACCAATCTGCAGTGCGCGTTCGAAGCTGTCGAGTGTCGGCAGCAAAGCCTTGACCGCATCCGATATGGCATATTCGCGGAAGTCCTGCTGCTCGCGGGCGGTGCGCTTGCGGGCGTTCTCGAACTCGGCCTGGAGACGCGCCAGCCGATCGATCAGAGTTTCCCGTTCCGCTCTAAGCTTCTGTAATTCGCCGCCTTCCGTCGATGTGCGGGAGGACGAAGACTCAGTTGATTCTTCGCCTTCGCCACTGTCTGACGCGGGCAATTCGTGCGTCGCGTCAAGTTCCTGGGGATCTACTTCCGACTTTCCGTTTGTTCTTGCCATAAAAATCTCTGCTCGGATTCGCTTACTCAGATTCGTTGAGGATCTTGTCAAAAAGACGGGCAATATAAGAGACCGCGGTCATGGTGTGCTCATAATCAATGCGCGTTGGTCCAATCACCGCAAGCGATCCCATTACTTCACCCCCTACGCGGGCGGGAGCACCAATCAGCACAAAGTTGCGCATCGAAGGCAGCGTCTGGTCGAGTCCTATAACCACGCGGACTGCTTCCTGCTTGGCGTCCAAATATGCGCCCAGCAACCCGACAATTTTCTGTTTCTCCTCCAGAGTCTTCAACAATTCCTGCAAGCGCTGTCGATCCTGCTCTCCCGCAACCAGATTGGCTGCGCCTTCAACGTAAACCGTCTGTGCGCTATCGTCCGCCGTGAGCGCACCTTGTTTATAGAGTTGCTCGACGGAAGTCATCAAGCGGTCGTATTCACTGCGCTCTTGCTCCAGCCGGCGAGCCAACTCGCTCCGCATCGCTTCCATAGTCCAGCCGCGAAAGCTCTCGTTGATGAAGCGAGCCGCCGCGTCCAGATCGGCCTGCGAGATGTCGAGTCGCAAAACCCGGTCACGCACTACCCCCGACCGCGTCACCACCACGGCCAGCACTTTCTGATCGCCCAGCCGGGAAAAATAAACGTGTTCCAGCGCGTTCTTCGGTCCTCCAATCGCTACCGCGACTCCAACATTGCGCGAAATGAGCGAGAGCACATGCGAAGTGCGCTCCATGAACTCCTGCACGTCCGAGACGCCGTGAAACGATTCCTGAATAATGTTCTCGTCGTCATTCGACAGCCGCGCCTTCCCGGTAAGCTGCTCGACGTAATAGCGATACGCATCAGTGCTGGGCACACGGCCCGCCGAAGTGTGAGGCTGTTCCAGGTATCCCGAGTCTGCCAAATCCGACATCACATTGCGGATGGTGGCCGGACTCAAACCTTCCCGATTTGCGCGCGCCAGCGTGCGCGATCCCACCGGCTCGCCCGTGGCAATGAAGGTCTCCACAATCGCGGTAAGGATTTCGCGTTCGCGTTCGCCTATGGGTGGTCCCGGAGGCATACACTCCCTTGTATCACATTGGGCCGACGGGGCCAGACGGCTTCCGCGCTACTTGTAGTTAAGCTTTGTAGATGCAACAGTTACACCGCAGGATGCAAAAATGGCCAGTCTGAATTCTAGGAAGCACGGCGAGTCTCTGTCAAGCGTTAGAGCTGAATCGGTGCCTCAGGTTCGCCTCCGTCCCTTGGACGCTAATCTCGACGGGCGGCTCAGCGCTTTCAAGTACAGTTCTAGATCACAAATAAGGAGGTGCCCCATTCTTCCGCGCTTTGTGCGGAAGAATGGAAGGCGAAAATGCAAAGCACGAACGTTGGAGGCTCAGTCGGTCAGATTGTAGATCAGCCGATTTGCATCTCTGACGTAACATGTTGGTTGCCGGAGAACCGGCGATTCGTATCAGGACTCGCGCATTATCCACTTGCACCCAAAGTCCCATGTCGCGGTAATCGGAGCGGGCGCGTTCGGCGGATGGACCGCTTTGTATCTGCTTCGCCGCGGCGCCCGAGTGACCCTGATCGATGCCTGGGGCCCGGGCAACGTACGATCCTCCTCCGGCGGTGAAACCCGCATCATCCGCGGCACCTACGGACCCGGCCAGCCGTACACGAAAATGGCCGCTCGCGCCCTACGCCTGTGGACAAAGCACGAGATCCGCTGGCGCCGCCAACTTCTACACCACACCGGCGTTTTATGGATGGCGACAACCAGCGATGATCAATTTGAACGCTCATCGTTGCCGATGCTGCGCGAGGCTGGCATCGCTTATGAAGAACTGTCCGGAAGGGAAGTGGGAAAACGCTGGCCGCAGATCAATGTTGAGGACGTGCGCTGGGCGATCCACGAGCCCGAAGGCGGTTTCTTAATGGCGAGGATCGCGTGCCAAGCGGTGCTGGAAGGCTTTGTGGCAGAGGGCGGCGAGTACAAACAGGTAGCCGTCTTGCCCCATGACCTTGAAAACGGCCTTCGCGATGGCCTGACACTGTCGGATGGCTCCAGGTTGTCGGCAGGCCGGTATGCCTTCGCGTGTGGTCCATGGCTCGGTAAACTCTTTCCGGAAACCATCGGCGATCGTATCCGCCCCACCAAGCAGGATGTATTTTTCTTCGGCACGCCCGCCGGAGATGATCGTTTCTCAGAAACAAAGCTGCCGGTCTGGGCCGATCACCGCGATCGCTTCATCTATGGGATTCCCGCCGCAGATGGGCGCGGTTTTAAGGTCGCCGACGACACCCGAGGACCAGAGTTCGATCCGACTTCAGGCGAACGAACGGCAGACCAGGAAGGACTCAAGCGAGCGCGCGATTACGTGGCCTTCCGGTTTCCTGCCATGAAAGACGCGCCGTTGATTGAGAGCCGCGTGTGCCAATATGAGAACAGTCCCGACAATCATCTGATCATCGACCGGCATCCAGCAGCGAAGAATGTTTGGCTGGTGGGAGGCGGCTCAGGTCACGGCTTCAAACATGGGCCGTCAGTGGGTGAGATGCTGGCGGAGTGGGTGACGGAACACAAAGACCCCGATCCGATATTCCAATTGGCACGTTTCGAGAAATAGCGCAATGCCAGGTCACGCCGTCCATGGATCTACGAGCGGGACTAGAACATCGTCGAAGTGTATCGTGTTGCGAGTTGCGAGTGTCGCATGTTGAGCGAGCACAATACCGGCGATCATCGTGTCGCGCAGCTCGCCGGGCCGGCCTGTTTTGTGCCGCGATGCCATCACATCGCCTGCTTGTTGAGCGGCCGCCATGTCAAAGGGCGCGACTCGATGCCCGATCGTGTCTAGAACTATCTCGAATGCCTGCACGAGTGCGGACCGCCGCTTTCCACCCGCCATGATCTGCAATCCGAATCGGACTTCAAGGATTGTGACCGAAGTTGTCCAGATCGATGTTCGAGGCTGACGATCGAGCCAGGCGACAACGCTCTTGTCGGGCACTTGACGCATCAGCGCTGAAAGCACGTTTGTATCAAGAATTATCATTCATCGAACGACGCGGGTTTGGTTTCATGTCCCCGCAATTCGGGGATGTCGCATTCGACGCCGGCTTTGGCAAACAGGGCCGCGATTTCCGTGCCCAATCCGCCGGCAGGGACGTCCGGTTCATTTGCCGCGTTCCGTAGAATATCCCGAACTTCTTCTTCCATGCTGCGGCCATTCCGCTTGGCGCGGCGCTGCAGCCGTGCCTTGACCCCATTCTCGACGTTGCGGACTACTAATTGCGCCACGATTCACCTCATTCCTAATGGTGATATCATGATATCATACAGCGGAAGAGTTGGCAACTGGGCAGGCCGATCAGCGTTTCTACGGTTTCTCGCTATTGAATCTGAATCACGCTCTCGCCGGCGCTGGACTTGATTTCATCCACCCGTGCAATGACGTTGCGGGCAAAATCGTAGAGCGACTTGGCATGCGGAGAATTCTCGCCTTCGAGAACCGTGGGCTTGCCACTGTCCCCAGACTTGCGGATATCGGGATCGAGTTGGACGTTTCCCAGGAAGGCAACGTCGAACTGCTTGGCCGTTTTTTCTGCTCCGCCGCGAGAAAAAATATCGATCTCGTGATTGCAGTGCGGGCAGACAAAATAGCTCATGTTTTCGACCATGCCCACGAGATCCACTTTCATCTGGCGAAACATTTCGATGGCCTTGCGAGCGTCCTGTAAAGAAACGTCCGACGGAGTGGAAACCACGATTGCCCCGGTGAGCGGTACGGTCTGAATGAGCGAGAGCGAGACGTCACCCGTTCCGGGCGGGAGGTCCACGACGAGATAGTCGAGTTGCCCCCAAACGACTGAGCCCAGAAACTGTTTGATGATGGAATGCAGCATCGGCCCGCGCCAGATCAGCGGCTTGTCTCCTGGATTGAGCAGACCTACCGAGATCACCTTGAGTCCGTGGACCTCGATCGGTTCGATGCGATTGTCTCCGAGCACCTTCGGTTGCACACTAGTGCCGAGCATGAGCGGAACGTTGGGGCCGTAAACGTCTGCATCGAGCAGGCCGACCTTGTGCCCCAGTTTGGCCAGGGCAAGCGCGAGGTTCACGGCCAAAGTAGTCTTTCCTACTCCGCCCTTGCCGGAACCTACAGCGATGATGGTTTCGACACCGGGAAGGGGCTGCGGGCCTTGCGGCGGTTGTCCAGGACGAGGAGGCATCGGAGAATTCAAGGAATCACCTTCCAGATGGATGCGGGGATGGAGAACTACCTTTAATTATACAGGCGGCTCAGGGATCAGATAAGGCGCAGACCGTTTTCAGGTTACCGCGCCGTGATTATTTCGGTCAGCACGTCTGGCTTGGATTCCTCCCGCACCAGGTGCGGATATTTTTCCCCGCCATGGTAGTCGAGCTTATACGTCTTGTAGTAATCCGTGTTCTCGACCAGCAACTCGAGCGGGTCGGAGCTGTTTTTTCCGGCTTTGAGCGCGTCGCTCAACCGGTCTGCAGTGAAGCGTTGTCCGTTTACTGCCACAATTTTCATCCCAGGTCCGATACCGGCCTTGGCGGCGGGCATACCTTCGACGGTGTCGGCAATATTCCCGTTCTCGTCCAGCAGCAGGCCAATGGAGTATTCCGCGTTGACCTCATTCAGTTCGCGCTTGCGCGCCTTTACCAGTTCGGACGGGGTCCCGTCGTAAACCAATTTCCAACCGCTGCGCTCGATACCCGTAAGCGGCGCGCCGGGTCCGTGGTTGGTCAGCCGTTCCGTCCAGAACCCTCGCCAGTCGTAGGGAGCCACCTGATTCAGGGTCGCGACTACGTCGTCAAAGGTATAGGTTTTTACCTCCGGAGGTCCGCTCTGTCCGCCATGGAAGAGATGACAGAAATCGTCCATCGACTTCTGGCCGTGGGTCTGCTCGCGAATAATCGTGTCTACCCAGAGCCAGTTCAGAACATCTTCGTCGTAATAATCGACCGTCCTTCGCCAGGACTCCCACTGAGGTGGGGCACCCTGCATGGAGGGCACTCCGTCCGCCGTATCCTGCAGATTGCGCCAGGTGCGGCCCGGAACGTGATCCAGTCGAGCCGCCAACAATGCCAGATTGTCGCGAAACTGATCCGGGGTGCGGATGCCGCTGCGAGCGCCCAGGTTGTCGCCCAGATACGAAGTCAGCCCTTCGTACACCCAGAGCAGATCGTCCTGCATAGGTTTTTCGTAGTCGGGCGTGGTCAAATCCACGGGACGCCGATACTTTCCGTTCCAGGAATGAACGTATTCGTGCGATAGCAACCCTGACGCGATAAGCCGCGGATCGGCGTCAACCAGAGATCGCTCGGTACTGCGACTGTCGTTTGATTCATGGTGCTCCAAACCGAAGTGAGCCACATGATTGCTCAAGCTATAAAGGAAGTGATAGTCGCGAAAATGCTGCGCCCCGAAAAGCTTCAGGGCCTGATCGGTCAGAGTCTTGTAGTGGTCGAGCACGGCTTGCGGCACGGCCAGATCGCCGGCGCTGTCGGCGGCAATGTCCATCTCCTGACGCGGATTTTCGCTCAACGGCACTACGCGGAGATACTCTCCAGCGATCACGGGAGAATCGACCAGCGTGGTCAGGGATGAGGGATTGAATTTAATCTCCGCTCCCGACTGTGAACCTATGGGCAGCGGTGTGCCAAACTTCCACGCCTCGGGCAAACGCAGACTGACCTGGTAGGTGAGATCATCGGTGGTCCATCCCGCCGGATACAGCAGCACCGTGTTCCAACTCAAGACGGTCATCTTATCCGTCGCAGATTGGCCCGCGGTGAAGATACCCTCCTCCCAGGATGCCGGTGAAATGAAGTCCAAAGATGCATTCACCGCGGAAACTCCCGCCGGGACTTCGACGTGGAACGTCCATCCGTCGAGCAGGTCGCGCCGCCACTTCAACGATTGTCCATTGGCAGTGAACTTCAGCCCGGTCAAGTCCTGGATCGGTCCGGTCGGTCCGTGCTCGCCGGGGATCCACTTGGGATAGTAGAGCGTGAGCGTGCCCGGAGTGGCTGGGATCGTCAGCAGGGCGTGAAATATTTTGCGGGGAGCATCGCTGGCATCGACGGCGAGGGTGATCGTGGGTGCCGACGGTATTGATGTCGCTTTGTTTTTTTGTGCTCCAACTGGCAGTACGGCTGCGCAAACCACAATCATCCACAACCCCAAACGGCGAGAAGTCATGTAGCTCCTTTGAGTCCAGAAAGGTTAACGAAACACCTGAAGAACCAATGACTATAACAGTGGAGAGTGAGTGTCGTCACGCACAGTGCAGGTTATTGCACTCGCAAATGGCCTTAATCTGGTCAGTGAGTGAGATGGCGATATGTCACAGTTGATTGCGGTTCGTATGGCGTCCAGCAGCGTTCGCGGTCGACTCTGGCAGCTACCGCGACTGACTAACTCGGGCGAAAAACGCAACTCCGTGATTAGCCCACTGCGGCACGTTTTGGCTGACGGTGCGCCGAACTGACGGCGATGTTACGCCAACTATCCTTGTTTATTCGCGATCCTCCCTGATACGATTGCGGCCTGATCAGAGTTCTGTTCACGGCTCAAACTGGAGCGGCGCGTCGAAGAGTCAGTTTTGCCAATTTCACTGGATTGGGAGGGGCGAACAATGAGGAATCGAGCCGGGAGAGCGCTATTGATCCTATCGGCAGTTTTGGCAATGATCAGCGTTAACGGTGCGCAGGAAGTTCTGCCACGACCCGAGCCTCCGTTCAAAGGCCACATCGGCCTTACGCCGAAAGATTCTACGCTGGACTTTCCAGCGGAAGTCAAGGCGCCCAAAGGCGCGCCGAATATTCTGCTGATCCTGACCGACGACGTCGGCTTCGGCGCCATCAGCACATTCGGCGGGCCGGTGCCGACACCTACCATGGACCGTTTGGCGGCCGCGGGTCTTCGCTACACCCAGTTCCATACCACGGCACTCTGCTCGCCCACGCGGGCGGCTTTGCTGTCCGGCCGGAACCACCATTCCAATGCCACGGGAGTGATCATGGAACTGGCTACCGGTTTTCCCGGATACAACTCGCTCATGCCCAAGAGCAACGGCACGTTCGCGGAAGTGCTGCGGCAAAACGGCTACAACACTGCCTGGTATGGAAAGAACCACAACGTCCCCGATTGGCATAGCAGTCAGGCCGGGCCGTTTGATCTTTGGCCCACGGGTTTGGGCTTCGAATATTTCTATGGTTTCCTTGGCGGGGACACCAGCCAGTGGGCGCCCGCACTCTACGAGAACATCAAGCCCGTCGAGCCGCCGCACGATCAGCCGGACTATTTCTTTGACAAGGATATGGCGGATCACGCCATCGCCCGCATTCAAATGTTGCATGCAGTAGCGCCCGACAAGCCCTGGGTGACGTATTACGCACCGGGAACGGCGCACGCGCCGCACCACGCGCCCAAGGAATGGATTGCCAAGTTCAAAGGCAAGTTCGACATGGGCTGGGACAAAATGCGCGAAGAGACACTCGCCCGCCAGAAGGCGGTGGGCATCGTTCCGCCAGACACCCAGCTCACACCCCGGCCCAAGGAAATCCAGGCTTGGGATTCCCTCGATGCCGACCACAAGAAGGTGTACACACATATGATGGAGGTGTACGCCGCGGCGCTTTCCTACTGCGATACGCAGATGGGCCGCATCGTCGATGCGATCGACCAAATGGGCGAGACCGACAACACCCTCGTCATCTACATCCAGGGTGACAACGGCGCAAGCGCCGAAGGAACACCGCAAGGCTTGCTCAATGAAATGTCCATCTTCAATGGCATTCCCGAGGACTTCAAACAGGTGATGGCGCACATGGACGACCTGGGCGGACCGATGACGTTCAACCACTATCCCGTCGGTTGGGCGCACGCCATGGACACGCCTTTTCAGTGGACCAAGCAGGTGGCATCGCATTTCGGCGGGACGCGCAACGGCCTGGTTATCTCCTGGCCTGCGCGTATCAAGGACAAAGGCGGCATCCGTACCCAGTTCAGCAGCGTCATCGACATCTATCCGACCATCCTCGAAGCCGTTGGCGTGCAGTCGCCTTCGATGCTCAATGGCGTTGCTCAGAAGCCAATCGAGGGCTTCAGCATGGTCTACAGTTTCGATAACCCGCACGCGAAATCAGTCCATCGCACCCAGTATTTCGAGATGTTCACGAACCGCGCCATCTACAACGACGGCTGGGTCGCAGCCACCACGCCTCCCCGCCTTCCCTGGGTCATGGGTCTGAGCACGCTGCCGGTGGAGGACTACAAATGGGAACTCTACAATGTGGACCAGGACTTCAGCGAGACCAACGACCTCGCAGCGAAGGAACCCAAAAGACTCCGCCAACTTCAAGACCTGTTCTGGGCGGAGGCGGGCAAATACAACGTGCTGCCTCTCGACAACAGCACAACGGAACGTTTTGATGTCAGCCTTCGTCCAAGCCTGACTCGTGGTCGCACAGAGTTTACCTATTACCCCGGCATGGTCCGCATCCCCGAAGGTACCGCGCCCGACTTCAAGAACAAGTCGTACCGCATCACGGCAGATGTCGAGATTCCTGCCGGCGGCGCAGAGGGGGTGCTCATGACACAGGGTGGGCGATTCAACGGTCTTGGGCTATACCTGCTACAGAGTAAACCCGTCTTCTACTACAACCTCGTCGGCGTTGATCGTACCTCTGTTTCCGGCGATGACAAGCTCGCTCCCGGCAAACACACCATCGTGGTTGCTTTCAAGTATGACGGCGGAGGAATCGGCAAAGGCGGGCTCGCCACCTTGAGCGTAGATGGGAAGAAAGTTGCCGAACAGAGACTGGCACGAACTATCCCGTTCCGCGTTTCCGCCGATGAAACCTTCGACGTTGGGGAAGACACGGGCACGCCTGTCAGTGAGGATTATCACGTGCCCTTCAAATTTACCGGCATTCTTAATAAGGTTGTGGTCAACCTCGGTGAAGCCGCGCTCACGCCGCAGGAGCAGAAGGAAATCGACCAGCAGGAGGGAGCAAATGAACTCATTGATTAATCGCGCTTCCTCGGCCTCGGATAGACCTGTTTGACCTTGCGCCGCTCTCGGGCGCATGTATGGTGGCCGATGGGGGATGGATCTTTGATGTAACGACCTGGGCACCGAAACGCCACGCTAAGCCTCGAAATCAGCTCGCTACGCTAACGACCGAATCACTGAGTGAGACGGCTTTGCTATGATGCTTTCCGTGCCCTCTCATCCTCAGCGCGGCGGCAGGTTCATTACATTCGAAGGGCTCGACGGATGCGGCAAGAGCACTCAAATGGCGAAGCTGGCTGCGGTCCTGACCGCGCAAGGGCTGCCGGTGGTGGTGACGCGCGAACCGGGCGGCACGCCCACGGGAGAAAAAATTCGTCAGCTGTTGCTGGATACGAATACTTCCTCACTTGCTCCGTTTGCTGAGCTGGCGCTGATGTTCGCTGCGCGGGCGCAGCATATTGCGGAAGTGATTCTGCCGGCGCTTGCCGAGAGTCAAATCGTGCTTTGCGACCGCTTTACCGATTCGACTGAGGCTTATCAGGGCGGCGGGCGCAAACTGGGCAGCGAAGTTGTGCTGGCACTGCACCGAATCCTGTGCGGCGGTCTGCAGCCTGAACTCACGATCCTGATGGATTCCGACGTGGCCATGAGTGTGGATCGCGCCCGGCGCCGCAACAAGACTCAAGTCGGCAAGAACAGCCGGGGAAAGAGCGACGAGAACCGATTCGAGCAGGAGAGCCGCGCGTTTTTTGGACGAGTGCGAAATGCATATCTCGCCATCGCGGCGCGTGAGCCGCAACGCATGGTCGTGGTGGACGCTCGCGGGACTCCCGCCCAGACGCATCGACAGATCGTGGAAGTTGTGCGGCAAAAGTTGAAACTGGCGCAGAAAAAAACTTGAATTCCCCAGCGAGGCACAGAGTTACAGAGACAGCCCACAAAGGCCTGGACATGTGAAGGCCGTAGTATTCTCGATTGATTGGATTCCGATTCTCTCTGCGACTCGGTAGTGAATAGGCCTTTATGCCTTTTTCTGACTTTTACGGCAATTCGGAAGCTGTGGGCCAAATGCGCGACATGTTGGCGCGTGCCCGATTTCCCCAGGCTGTGATTCTGGCGGGCCCCGCTGGCTCCGGCAAATACACTTTGGCCTTGATGCTCGCCAAAGCCATGAATTGCCTGGCTCCGACTGTCACGAATGGCCTGCCCGACTTTTGCGGCGAGTGTTCCAACTGCGTCCGTATCGCACAGGCGGAAGATCTTGAGGCACGTTTTGCCGAGGCCGTTGAAGCACGCGAGGGTCTACGCGAAACCGACAAGAAAGAGACCCGGCTTTTCGTCCAAACTCATCCCGATGTGCTGGTGATTCCGCCCGATCCGCCGCAGATGATGATCAAAGTCGATCAGGTACGGCGAGTGATTGAAACCATTTACTACCGGCCGGGCGACGCCAACGAGCGGGTTTACATTTTTACAGACTCGGCTTTCATGAAGGAGGCGGCCAACTCTTTGCTGAAGGTGCTCGAAGAACCGCCTGAGTTCGCCACTATCTTCCTGTTGACGGAGAATGCGGGCGAGTTGTTGCCGACGATCCGATCGCGTTCGATGGTGGTCACGCTGGGTGCGCTACCCGCTGCCGAAATTGAACGATATCTGGCAACGCACCGTCCCGACTGGAATCCGAAACAACGCGCCCTGCTCGCCCGGCTGTCAGAAGGGGCTGTGGGCCGCGCCCGCAGCTTCGATCTCGCTGCTTATACTGCGGCCCGCGCGCATGCGCTTGCGATCCTCAGTTCCGCCTTGCGCGCCAGCGATCATAGTGAGCTGTTCAAGATTACGGAAACCTATCGAGCCGGAGCGGAGGGTCGCGATAAAACGGAACGGCTGCTGCGGGCAATCTATTCGGTGCTGCAGGACTTGACCTTCCTGAACTCGGGGACTCCGGAGCTCATTCGCAATACCGATATCCAACCGGAGTTGAGAAGCCTGGCCGAGTTTGCCGACTTCCCCTGGATTACGCTGGCCTCCGACCGCCTGGCTGAGGTCGAGCGCGGCATGCGGCGCAACCTTTTGCGCTCACTCTCGCTGGACGCTTTTGAGGCGGCGCTGGAGCGGGGGTAGATCTTCATATCTGATGCTTCGACAAGCGCCGCACGTGAAAAAGTTTGCGGCATAGCGGCAAATTAGGTCACAGCATCGGCGAGTTCTTCTTCCGCCCCGAACTTTCTCGGCGGTAATCTTCACCAAAACAATTACGCCGCGTCTAGTTTTGATTTTTGTTGAGCTGCGGCCACGTTTTTCTCACCAAGGGTGAGTGCGACTGTGCTAGCATGGCGGACCTGCGCTTCACCACTCGGCATTGTCGCTTTCAAATAAGGGGACCTATCTTGGCAAAGAAACTTGTTATCGCGGTAGCCACACTTCTGTTTATGCTCTCGGGAGTCTCGCTGGCGCAGAAGCTGACACAACTCGTTAATCCGGCGCCCGACGGCGCCTTCGTGGAATATCTTTTGACCGATGGGACGGTGATGGTTCAAGGCCAGGGCTGCACGGATTGGTGGAGGCTTACACCTGACAAATCCGGAAGCTACGTCAAAGGGACTTGGAAGCAAACTGCCAGCCTGCCTTCCGGATACGATCCCTATGCCACTTCCGGGGCGGTACTGGCTGACGGTCGGTTTTTATTGGTTGGGGGAGAATACAGCAACTGTGGCGGCAGCTTCACGCTTACCAACCAAAGCGCGATTTACGATCCCAAGACGAATAAGTGGACGATGGTAGCGCCGCCGAAGGGATGGTATGACATCGGGGATTCGCCTGCGGCTGTGCTCCCAAATGGCCAGTTCTTGCTTGGCCGAAAAACGAATAAGAATATGGCAGTGTTGGATCCCGCTACGCTTAAGTGGACGGAAGTGGGATCGGCGGGTAAGAGCGACTTCAATGCCGAGGAGGGCTGGACTCTCCTGCCCGACGGCACCATCTTGACCTATGACGTAAAAAACAATCCCAACTCGGAGATCTACGATCCGTCTTCACAAACATGGACAAGCGCCGGCAGCACCGTAGCAAATTTGCAGGGACCTCCCCAGGAGGGCTGCCTGAACTACGGACACAATCACGTGTATTGTCCTCCGGGGGAAACGGGACCGGGTATCCTGCGCCCGGACGGCACCGTTTTCGCCACTGGAGCCCTGCACCTGAACGCATCCACCGGGCACACGGCGATCTATAACCCAGCAACAGCCAAATGGACAGCTGGCCCCGACTTCCCGAATGGCGACGCTGCGGGCGATTCGTTTGCTGCGCTTCTACCCAACGGCCGCGTGCTGGTACTGGGTAATTCCGGGACTATGTACGAGTTCAATGGGTCGACGTTGACTTCCACGACCGTGGGTTTTGGTAGTTTGATCGTGATGCCGACTGGAGAAGTGCTTGTCGCCGGCAGCGCGGCCTATACTTCCACCGGGACCTACAAGAGCTCGTGGGCACCGAAAATCACTTCGTTTCCCGCCACTGTGACGCGCGGCTCCACTTACAAAATCTCGGGCCAGCAGTTCAACGGGTTATCCCAAGCGGCTGCGTTCGGAGACGAGTTTGGAACCGCGACCAACTATCCCTTGGTACGGATCACGAATCAATCCACCGGTCACGTTTTCTACGCCAAGACGCACGACCACAGCAGCATGGGAGTTGCGACCGGGAAGGCCACGGTTTCGACCAACTTCGATGTGCCTGCGGGGATGGAGGCCGGAGCAAGTTCGCTGGTGGTAGTGGCGAATGGCATTCCATCGAAGGCGGTGAGCATCACAGTCGAGTAGGAGTGCGGCGCGTCGTTCCTCTTTGTATGCGCGAGATCCTTCGGGACCTGAAGTCCCTCAGGATGACATCTGGCAGAGGGGTTACTTTGCGCTCATGACCAGCTTGGCGATGGTGGCCAACTGCATGTTCGAGGTGCCTTCGTAGATTTTGCCGATTTTCGAATCACGCCAGTATTTCTCGACCGGATAGTCCTTGGTGAATCCGTAGCCACCATAAATCTCGATGGCTAGGGAGGTCACGCGCTCGGCCACCTGGGAGCAGAACAGCTTGGTCATGGCGGCTTCTTTGACGAAGGGAATGCCGGCATCTTTCATGCGGGCGGCATTGTAGACCATGAGCCGGGCGGCTTCGATTTCAGTAGCCATTTGCGCGATCTGGAATTGGATACCCTGAAAGTCGGCGATGGATTTACCGAACTGCTTGCGCTCTTGCGCGTATTTCGCGGCGTATTCCCAGGCACCGCGAGCCACGCCTGCCATTTGCGCGCCGATCCCGATACGGCCCTCGTTCAGAGTTTCAATGGCGATTTTGTATCCCTTGCCGACTTCGCCGAGGACGTTCGACTTGGGGACGCGGCAATCCTCCAGAATCAACTCGCAAGTCGAGGACGCCCGGATGCCGAGCTTGTCTTCTTTCTTGCCGACGGTGAATCCGGGAAACTCTTTCTCGATGATGAAGGCGGTGATGCCTTTATATCCCGCTGCGGGATCGACGGTGGCAAACAGAATGAAGACGCCGGCCTCTTTGCCATTGGTGATCCATAGCTTGCGTCCATTGAGGACATAATCGCTTCCCTTAAGCTCCGCTTTAGTCTGCAGCGCAAACGCGTCTGAGCCCGAACCGGCCTCGCTCAACGCATACGCCCCACACAAATCCGCAACCATTCGCGGCAGATAGCGCTTCTTCTGGTCGTCAGTGGTCCAGCGCAGCAGAGCGTTGTTGACCAGGGTATTTTGTACGTCCACAATCACGCCTGCCGAGGCGTCGACGCGGGAAAGTTCCTCTACCGCGAGAATCGCTTCAAAGAACTTCCCGCCTGCGCCGCCATATTGCTCGGGCACCTCGATTCCCATGAGTCCGAGCTGGAAGAACTGGTGAATGAGTTCTTTGTCGAAGACGCCCTTTTCGTCCATCTCTTTCACCAAAGGACGAATTTTTTCTTCGGCAAACTGGCGGATGTTGTCGCGGAAAAGAATTTCGTCTTCGGTGAAGCTGGTCAGAGGAGTCGGCGAGGGAAGTTGCAGAACATCGGGCATGAAGGCACCTTCAGAAGCAGGATAGCGAACTGGAAATTCTAGCACTTGCAGGTGGGATATAGGGATCGGGCGGGAGAAAGAATTAGCGTCTCTGGCCGCCGTGGACCAGTTTGAGGCCATCGGCCTGCAGAATGCGCTGGATCTGATTCCGCGCGTGGACTGCCCAGGGGCCACTGGTATCCAACTTAACATATGCCCGCCAGTGCTTTAAAGCTTTGCGGGGTTCTCTGACTTTCTCATAGGCGAGCGCCAAATTGTAATGAGCGTCGCCGTAGGTGGGCGCGAGTTGCAACGCGGTGTTGTAGGCCTGGATCGCGGCGGCGACACGACCGGTTTCATCAAGTACATTGCCCAGGTCGAAATAAGCCAAAGCATAGCGTGGATCAATTTCAATGGCGGCGCGGTAGTGCTTCTCTGACAGCGTGTAATCCTGCCGGTTGTAGTGCAGCGTGCCTAAGTTGATGTGCGCGGCCGCGTGCTCGGGATCGAGTTCCAGCACCCGTTGATAAGCCGCAATCGCCTGGGTCTGGGTGTTGGGATCTTCCTCGAGCGCAATGCCCTGGGCGAAAAGCCCAGTGACATCGGCGGGAATCGGTCCGGGCTTAACCAGCGGGGTCGCGGTACTGGTAACAACATTGTCCCGGGCGGAGAAATCGAACATGAACTGGCCCGCGATCGGCTCAACCAACCTTCCCTGGTGGCGGAAAGCAATGCGATGCCCGGCGCTTAAAACGCTCGCCTCGACCAATGGATTCTCCATTCCCGCAGCCTGTTTCTGCATGGCATCAAGCGACCGCCGGATTACCGCGGGGCGCACTTTGTGAGCGCACAAGTCGCGAATTTTCTTGATTTGCAGGAGGTCAAAAAAGGAGTAGCTCTCGGCGGCGGCTACCAGTTCGGCTTTTTCCCAAGCTGCCAACTGACGCGCCGTGAGCCGAAGAATCCGGAGCAGATCTGCTCGACTATATCGGTACACGGTGATAAGGAACGTCCAGGTTTCATTATCCGAAGTTGGGGTTGTGTTGGCAAGTGGAAATAAGTCTCTAAGGGAACCTGAAGCGGCAACTTGCATCGTCGCTGGTGCAACTTAAGAGAGATTTCGCCGGTCGAGCCATCCGCGCTGGGACGTTGGCTCAACCCGCGCCGAACTTGTCACGAACTTTTAATGTCTCTGAGACGAACAACTTTCACTTTCCAGCGATATCATTAACCGTTCCCGGATACCGACGCATGAAACAGCCATGAGACGAAAAACCGTTCAAGAGCTCGAGTCCACAAAGGAAATGACCGGATTGGTGGAGCAGGCCTGTCTGGTCGCCAAGGATGCCGCGTTCAATCTAAGAGACTTTCTTGAGAATTCGTCCAACATGGCCTTCATTGCCGTGCAGGACTGCGAGAAAGAACTGGATCGCGCCGAACGCAAAATCGACGACGGGATTACGCATGCGATCACGCAAGTCACTGAAGTGGAGGCACGCGAACTGCTCGCCTGCCTGAAGTTCATCATTGATCTCGAACGCATTGGAGATCTGACTTGGTCGGTAACCCAACGCCTGCAACGCCTGACTCCCAAGATCCTGCGCGACGACCGCCGGGACTTAATCGCGATGGCCGACATCCTGGAAAGGATGCTGGAGGTCGTGCACAAGGGGTTTGTAAGCCGCGATCTGGAGTCGGCAAATTGGATATTGAAAACGGACACGCAGATTGACCAAGTTTGCCGGGCAGTCTTTCAGCGCCACCTCGAAAGCAAAAGTAAAGACCGGCCCCGCGACTACAGCACAAATCTGCTGCTGATGGCGCAAGCTTTCGAACGCGCCGGAGACCACACCAAGAACCTGGGTGAAGAGTTGGTTCATCTGGTGGAAGGCCGCAGCGTGCGCCACGAGCCGAAGCGTTCAAGAGGCTCACGCGCCGCGCACGAAGCGTAACGCACGGTTTGCTTGCCCACGACCTGGGCATGGTTTCAGGCACTCATCCCCTCCAGCCTTTCTCGGAGATGGCTCTTCCAACTCTCCGGCAATGCTGCAACTTGCAAGGCGCGGCGGATGGACGCTACTTCGGCGTCGCCGAACGTTTTCGCGATATACAGTCGAGTGATTTCCGAGATCGGAACTGCGTTTGGGTCTTGAGCAATCGCCTTGATCTCATCCCCGGCGCCAACTTCTCCTTCGCGGGTCACCGCGAAATAAAATCCAGTTCGTCGGCTCGCGAGGAATCTCGCTACCATGTCGTCCGATTGAAACCTCACACCAAGCTTGTAGCAAGGCAGCCGAGGCTGGGTCACGACCACCTCCGCAGTGCCGACAGAGAACTGATCGCCAAGATGGACTGAGTCTTCCAGCGGACCATCAACTGTGAAATTTTCTCCAAATACACCCATAGGCAGTTGCTGCCCTGGCAACTCTCTTTTCCAGTAATCGTAGTGAGCCAGTGGGTAGCAGTAAACGGCCTTATATTCGCCGCCATGAACGGTGAGGTCCGCCTGACGATCGCCATCCAGATTGAGCTTGTGTAGAGTCACACGGCCTTCGACCGGCAGCTTGAAAATGCCAGTCGTCACGTTGATCCCTCGCCACACAACTTCGCGGGGAAGTCCGGTGTTTAGTGATACCACCTTCAACTCCGGTCGTCCTTTCCGGCCACCAAGTTCATAGGGAGCATTCGTGACTAAAGTTGTTGAACAGGTTGTTCAAAGACTCGGCCAGCGTTGGGTGCGCCAGAATGGCATCGTGCAGTACGGTGTATTTCAGCTTGCCCATCATCGCAAGCTGGATCATCGACATTACTTCACTGCCATCCTCGCCCAGCATAGCAGCTCCCAGAATCTCTTCAGTCTGCGGATCGACTAGCGCTTTCATGAAACCGCCCGATCTCCCGGTTTCAAGTGCCCACGCTACCGTGGTCATCGGCAGGTTCGCTACGGTCCTTTTTTGCCCTGTTCTTTCGCTTCTTTTTCACTCAAGCCAATACGCCCCATTAGCGGGTCAATAAACACGCTGCAAGGGATTGGGCGCCCGGTGATGCTGCGATTGCCGCCTTCCCGAAGATTGGTGTGCAAGACGCCTCAAGTGGATCCGGCAGTCTAAGAGAAACCTGTTACAGGCGAGAGACGATCAGAAAGCCGCCCACGATGGCGATTACGTCTTCAACCAATGCCACGGCGAGGTCGGGCAAATGCCGGCGCACGACCAGGGCGTGGCGGATGTTGTAACCGCTAAACGTCCCGAACAGGGCACCGATTACGCCGACGATTGCCGCGACGATCAGACTCCCACCGGCGCTAATCGCAAGCGCCGTACCGCATAGGCCGGCGAAAACAATGCGTGCGATCAGTCCTGGAGGCGCGGTACGCGCTGGAGTTTTTGGCAGTTTATCTGCGATCAGTTCGACAACCGCCAGCAGCGTGAAAAAAGCCACTGTTCCCGGGTGGCCCATGAACGCCAACTTGCTTCCTGCAAGGTGAAGCCAGCCAAAATGAGCAGCCCAGCAGACCACTGCCGGAGCCGTCAGCGAACGTAATCCCGCTACGCAGCCAACAAGGAAACACAGCAGGGATAATGTCATAGGGTGCCTTTCTACGGCCCGAGCGAACCGCGTTTCTTTCTAACTTACCAGAATCGATTCCCCGTGACCCAAGAGCGACGAATTCTACAGCGTCGAAATCCGCGACGGAATCGCAATGTCGGGACCACATCGATAACGCGCATACTCGCTGGGGTGAATTTGCTTTGACAATAGATAATCTCTTTACACGCACATCGACACCGAGGGTCTGATGCAGGGCATTCCTCTCGACACCGTGAGCCAACTGCGGGCTGCAACCATGAAGCAGTTGATCGTGGCTGGTGCGGGACGGATAAAACTAAGCGGTCCTAAGAATCTGGCGGGCTTTCAGCGTGGCTGAGGTAATAGTGAACTGTGGGTGTGATAACGAGCGACAGCACAATCGAGATGGTGATGCCTCCGATTACGGCGATGGCGAGAGGCTGAAGCATCTGAGACCCAGCACCGATGGCGAGAGCGAGGGGCAGCATACCGGCAGCCGCGGCGAGGGCAGTCATCATAATTGGACGCAGTCGTCGCCGTCCGGCCTGAATCATGGCGTCGCGGGGCGACATCCCATCGGCGCGAAACTTTTGTTCGGCATCCAGCAAGAGGATTCCGTTCTTGGCCACGATGCCGATCACCATGATTAATCCCATGAACGACGCGATGTTGAAGGTGGTGCGCGTTACCAGCAACGCCAGCAACACTCCCGACGTGGAGAGCACCGCCGACGCTAAGATGGCAAGCGGCGCCGCGATCGTACGAAATTCGAACAGCAGCACGATGAACACAAGCACAATTGCGAGCACCAAAACCAGCATCAGGTCGTGAAACGCCTTCTGCTGTTCTTCATACTTCCCGCCGTACTGTAGACGGATCGACGAAGGAATCTTCAAGGCAGAGACAGCTTTCCGAACCGCGGTCATGGCGCTCCCAAGGTCTCGTCCTTCGAGACGAGCCGTGACCGAGACCACGCGTTGCAGGTTCTCGCGCCGAACCTCAGTCTGGCCGGGAAGTTCTGTCACCGCGGCTAGGGAACCTAACGTGGCAGTGCGGCCGCTTCCGCTGACTATGAGCGTATTTTTCATTGCGTCCAGCGAAGACCGATTCGGGTCGGGGAAGCGAACCCGTACCACGTAAGTCCGATCGTTTGCGACCACTGGATTTTCGGCCGGCATGCCCTCAAGCAGGGCCTGGGCATCGGTCGAGACCTCCTCTGGTGTAAAACCCGCTCTGGCAGTAAGCGTCGGGTCGACAGTAAAGAGTGTGGCCGGCCCGCTGATTGTGTTGTCGATTCCATTGCGAAGATCGACGACTCCATCGACCTTGCTGATCGCGTCGGCGATTTGCGGCGCCCAGGTTCGCAAGAGTGCGCCATCGTTCGAATACAGCTTGATGAAAACGTCTTCCGGTTCGTTCGACAAATCCCCGATCATGTCCTGCAAAACCTGAACGAATTCCACATCGATACCGGGCTCTTCCCGTGCGATGCGAGATCGGAGTTCAGCGATGACCTCATCTGTTCCCCGGCTCCGTTCTCGTTTGAGCTTTACCGCAATGTCCCCCCGATTCACTTCGGTAACAGTGGCCAGGCCGAGCTCAAGACCCGTACGCCGGGATTCCCCCTGAACTTCTGGAACTTCCAGAATCATCTTCTCGATGTGTCCCACTACTCGCTGGGTCTCGGCAAGCGAAGTGCCGGCCGGAGTTAGATAGTCGAGGATGAATCCACCCTCATCCATTTCGGGTAGAAGATCGTTTCCCATGACGCCGTAACAGACGACAGAGGTCACGATCAGGACCACGCTAAAGATTGCGATCCATCTCGGACGCTCGAGAGCGAAGCGGAGGCACTTCTCATAAAACTCAACAATGCGGAGGAACGGGCCGCTCAGAGTCGCTTCTTCCGCGGCGAACATTCGCTCTTTGGTCGCTGGATGCTCAGAAGGTTCCCCGGTTTGATTGAGGCCGATGAAATATTGGCTCAAGGTTGGGGTCCAGGACAGGGCGAGGACGAGCGACGTAAGCAGTGAGACCGAAACTGTAATGGCGAGAGCACGAAAGAAAATCCCGGTCACACCGGTGATCGCGATCAGCGGAAGAAAAACCACAATGGGGGTGATAGTTGAGCCAACCAGAGGAACAGAAATCTCCGACAAGGCGCTGCGGATCGCTTCCAGCCGGCCTTGGCCTGCGTTGCGATGGAGAGCGACGTTTTCGACGACAACAATTGCATCGTCGATGACGAGCCCGACGGCCGCGGCCAAGCCGCCCAGCGTCATCAGATTAAAGCTTTGACCAAGAAGCTTGAGAACAATAAACGTGATCAGGACGGTGGCTGGGATCACCAGAGCCGCAACGATCGAAGCCCCCCAATCGCGGAGAAATAGCACCATGATGAGCGAGGCCAGCACCAGACCAATGAGGATCGCATCGCGCACGCTCTTGATCGATTCGGTCACAATTTCCGACTGATCGTAAAACGGCTGAAGGTGTACGCCCGGTGGCAGGGAGCGCTGGAGACTGGCAACCTCATCATGAACTAAGTTGGCCACGTCCACGGTATTACTGTCAGGCTGACGCGTGATGTTGAGCAGTACAGCGGGCTTGCCATTGGCCGTGACCGCGGTATGAAGCGGCTTTACGCTTCGCTCGACCAGCGCCACGTCGCCGATCTTGACCGGAACGCCCGCTGGTGTCGTCTTTACGACGACTTGCCCGAGTTGCTCAGGGCTTGTCACCTGTCCGCTCACGAGCGTCAGGTAAACCTGATGGTTCTGATCCAGGAGTCCGGGAGAATCGATGAGATTGGTCCGCCGCACCGAATCGAGGATGTCCGTTACCGTGACACCGCTGGCAAGCAGTTTGGCTGGGCTCGGTGTGATGTGAAACTCGGGCTGCTCGCCGCCCTGCACTACCACAGCTGCTACGCCGTTCAGCCGGTTGAGGCGTGGTTTCAGGTCGTAGACCGCCATTTCCCAGAGCTGCGTTTGTGGCACCGAATCCGAGGTCAGGCTGTAACCGATAATCGGAAAGGATGCGAATGTCAGCCGATGCGTGCTGATGACGACCGTCGCGGGCAGCTCCGATCGCACCCGGGCGAGAGCGGCATCAACCTGCTGCAATGTCAGAACCATGTCCACGTGCCAATCAAAAAAGAGATCGACTTCGGCCGCGCCCCGGCTGGTGATTGACCGGACAGAAATCAGCCCCGGCACGCTATTCACCGATTCCTCGATAGGGCGTGTGATGGTCACCGTCATCTGATCGATGGGCATCACGCCGTTGTCGACGCCGATCACTACCCGTGGGAAGTCCGTGGTAGGAAACACCGAGATCGGAATCGTAAAAGCGAGATAGATTCCAGCTAAGGCTAGAACAATCGTCAGAAATATCAGTGGCTTCGCGAACCGGGTAAACCAGTAGCGCTCGGCGGTCGCACCGGTCGTACGCAGACGCTCGAGGAGTGGTTCCAGGCGCATGCCTCAATCCTTCTCCGCGGCTGGTTTTGATGGTTCGGCGGGTGAGCTGTCCTGCTTTTCCGGTTGGATTGGTTTCACTCGGGTGTTATCGGGCAGGCCGTAAGCGCCGGTCGTAACTACCGTCTGACCGGCGGCCAAACCCTTGGTGATCTGCACCAGGTCGGCGTTGCGGATTCCAACTTCTACTTCCGTCTGGTGCGCATGCTGGTCTGTGCCGACGACCATCACGTTCGTACCCCCTTCAGGACTCTGCAACAGAGCAGCCGCAGGAATCGTGATCGCGTCTGGCACTTGCTTTGCGACAATTTGAACTTGCACGGTCGAGCCTGGCCGAAGGGCGCCTTCTGCGTTTTCGGTTTCAACCCATACCTCGACGGTCGTGCTGTTGGGATCAACGGCAGGGCTCACGAGCGTGAGCTTTCCCTCTTTCGAGGGAGTGTCGCGTCCCGAGATCGTCGCCGCATCGCCAACTTTGAGAAGCGCCGCCTGCTCTTGCGGGATATGCACCTTGGCAATCACGGACGAAGTATCCATGATGGTCAGAATAGGAATTCCGGGGGGTGGAGTTTCGCCAGTATATCCGGGCCGTTCCGTCACGAATCCGTCGATGGGACTGCGAATTTCCGTATAGCCCAATTGCGCCGCGGCACCTTCGTACTTGCCGCGTGCGGAGGCCAACTGTCCCGCTGCCGACTTCGTTGTTTGCGGTTTGCCAATGGACTGTAACGCAGAAAGGTGCTGTGCTGCGATCTGGAACTGCGCTTTCGCTTGAACCAAAGACACTCCGGCCTGATCGAGTTCCTTCCTTGGCAGAGCGCCTTCCTTGTAGAGGTACTGCCGGCTGTCGTAGAGTTTCTGCTCTGCATCCAGAGCTTCGCGCGACGAGCTCACATCGAGCTCCGCTTTCTTCAGGTCTTCGGGCAGGCTGGCTCCCGTGGTCGTTTCGTAAGCTGCCTGGGCCTGTTGCAAAACGCCTTCGTTGTCTGTGACGGCGGCGGCGATGTCCCGATTCTCAAGCTCCGCAAGCAACTGCCCGCGATGTACCCGAGAACCGCGATTTACGTAGAAACGGCGCACGGGAGAGACGACCTTCGGAGTAATCGCGGCCTGGTTCTTGGGATACAAAATCGCTTCGGCCCGAATAATTTGCTGGATCGGGCCCTGCTGCGCCGCGGCGGTTTGTACGGAAACCAGCGGTTGCTCTTCGGGAGCCTGCTTCGAACACGCTGTGAGGCCAACTAGACTCGCCAGCCACAAAGCGATGAGTTTTTTGTTAAGGCGAGCAATCGACATGCGCTTAAAAGCTCCCGGTAAGAGTTTGGAGATTGGCAATCGCCACACGATATCTCACCTGCCCATCGTCGAAATTGTTGCGGGCCTGCGTGAGCACATTCTGGGCATCGACCGCCTCCAGTATCGTAGCCTCTCCGCCCTGGTAGCGGATGGCCGTTAAGCGCAAGCTTTCCTGCGCGAGATCCACGGATTGATGGAGCAGAGTGAGCTGGTTTCTTGCCAGCTGTGCTTCGGAATACAGAGTCTGCAAGTCTGCTATGGCCTGACGCTGCGCCGCACTGAGTTCCAGCCTCGACTGATCGCGACGCAGTTGCGCCTGCTTCACTCGGCTTTGAGTTGCTCCCCAGTTCCAGATCGGCAGATTCAGGGTTGCGGAGACTTGGTAGCCGAGATTATTAACGCCATCTGTTTTAGTCGCATATTGGGTGGCGTCGATGCCGTAAAAGTAGTTGATGGAAAGCGACGGCAGATGTTCGCCGATGGCCGAAGTTACTTCCTGCTCCGATGCGCGCATTGCAGCCACAGCAGCCTTTAACTCCGGATTGTTTCGCGAGGCTAGATCCTGCGCCTCGCTAAGCTCGGGCAGAGACGGCGCAACACTGAGATCGTCCGCAACCTGGTAGTCGCGCGTGAAGTTCGGGAAGATCAGCACTGCCAGGGCTAGACGCGCTTTTTCTTCGGCCAGCGTGCTTTCCTGCAAATCTCGGTTGCGGTCGTTTGCCTCCAGTTGCGCTTTCACAACGTCGGAGTGCGCCACTTCGCCGCCGCCTTCCAATTGTTCGCTGATCTTCAGAAAATGTTGCGCCTCATCCGCGGCCTGCTGCGCATTCGTAATCTTTCGCTTCGCCGCGATCGCGCCATAGAAACTTTGAACTACCGTCACTACCAATCCGCGGGTCGCAATCTCAGCTTTCGCATTCGCTAAGGCTTCAACGGCGCGAGCACGGCGATAGTCCGCAATCGACGACAGTCCGATTCCTTCGTGCACCGCGCCCTGGCTGATGTATTCGTGAACGGCGTTCGCCGAGATGAACCTGCCGGACAACGTTCCGTTCGGTTCTGTATAAATTGCGCCGGTGGTGTACCCGACATCCGGCAGAAGGGCCGCTCGAGCTTGAACACGGTCTTCACGTGCCAGCCCGGCCTCTGTCAGCGCCGCGTGAAACTGCGGAGCATTGGCTTTTGCTCTCTGGATTGCATCGGCGAGGGTGATAGTCAACGTCTGGTCACGTGCGGGAGTAGGACCCTGGGCCACGGTCACGTTTGTCTGAGCCCAGACGTCCATGCACGCTATGATCATCAGCGCCGGAATGTATCGGAACACGCGTCACCTCTTTGTCGCCATACAAAATATGCCAAAAAGAAGGTGAAGCGAAGCTGAATTACGATTTGAAAGGCAAGCGGACCGTCATGACCGTGCCTTCGCCAACCCGGCTGTCGACCACAATGGTACCCCCGTAAGCGTTAACCATTGCCTTAGTAATCGCCAGACCCAGCCCATAGCCGCCTGTTTCGCGGGTGCGCGAAGCATCCGCCCGGTGAAAGCGATCGAAGATGTGTGTGAGTTCACTCTCGGCGATCCCGGTTCCCCAGTCTTGCACTGTGACTTGCGCGTTGTGGTCCTGCTCCGAAATCGTGACCAAAACCCTCGAACTCTTTGGGCTGTACCGGATCGCATTTTCCAGCAGATTGTTCCAGATGAGCTCAAGGTCTTCGGGATCGGCCTTGATGGTGGGGTGGTTCTCGGATAGAACCTCAATCCTTACTCCGCCTGCGTCGGCGACGGCTCCCAATCGATCGGCGCTCTGCTCACAGGAGGCCGCCAGATCGACGGGGACGAGATCTTGCCGATGATGACCTGCGGCGGACTGTTCCGCTCGTGCCAGACGCAGCATGGAATGAATGAGCTTCTCGATACGGGCAACATCGTCAAGCGCGATCTCCATCCGTGCCCTGTATTCGTCTGCAGTTCGTGGCACTTGCACCATCGATTGCAGAGTGGATTTCAAAATAGCGACCGGTGTCTTCAATTCATGCGCAGCGTTCGCCAGAAATTCCTGCTGCGAACTGAAGGCACGATACAACGTCGCAAGCATGGTTTCCATCGCACCCGTCAACGGGGCCAGTTCTTCGGTCGCAGTCGCGTCTTCCGGAAGGTTGAGATTCCAGTCCGACGCCGACACCTTTCCTGCGCTGACCGCCAAAGTCTTTAGCGGGGAAAGCCCCTGGCGAATCGCCCATGCCACCACCAACGTGGCCATCGCGAGCAAAAGCAGGCTGCCGGCCAGGGTCAGGATCGCGGCGTGCCACAGATCTTCACGGAATTCGTCGGTTGGTGCGGCGTAGATCACCGTTATCGTTGCATTGGATTTCGTGTCCGGCCCTTCTCGGTCCAGCACCGGAAGATGGTCCAGGCGAACCGTCCGGTAATGAACTCCATCGACGGTCACGTCCCAGTATTGGCGGCCTGGCTTCGAGGGGCCGGGAAGATTTCCTGGCCAGTTCGAGGATGCCCCAATCACACGGCCACTCTCATCGACGATCTGATAGAAATCGGGATGCCGCCGGTCCAGGGACGGCGGCGAGAGCTCTCGATCGAAGATAAGTTCGTGATTGCCTTCTTCGGAATACCGGATTAGAGCCGCAACACTCATTGCTCGGCCGTGAAGACCGGCGTCGAACGCCGCCCGCAGCTGTCCGCGTGTAAAGTACGTAGCCAGTGCGACCAGCGCAACGGTCAGGATAAGTTGGGTCGCAAAAACCGATGCAATCAGCCGACGCCGGATGGAGAGTTTCGGCATTTTAGTTCCGTAGCATGTATCCCTGGCCGCGCGAGGTTTGTATCAGGTCACCGTTCCGATCGTCCAGTTTGCGGCGCAGTCCGGAAATATAGACCTCAATCACGTTGCTGAAGCGCTCCCAGTTAAAGTCGTAAAGATGTTCGAGCAACTCGGTCTTGGAAATAATTGCGCCCGAACGATGCGCCAGATATTCAAGCACACGATATTCCATCCCCGAAAGCACAATCAGTTTGCCATTGCGGCGCACCGTACGATCTGCCGTATTGATTTCCAGATCTTTTACCTTCAAAACGGGCGCCCCGTGGCCTTTGCCGCGTCGAATTAGCGCTTTGGAGCGCGCAACCAGTTCGCCGAGATCGAACGGCTTGGTGACGTAGTCATCAGCCCCGGAATTGAGCACCGCCACAATGGATTCTTTCTCGTCTCTCGCCGTCAGCACCAGGACCGGCGTTGTAATTCCCGCAGTCCGCATACGCTGCAATACGGTCATGCCATCGATTCGCGGCAGCATCAGGTCAAGCAGCACGAGATCATATGGGTTCGACTCCGCCATATACAGACCTTCCTCACCATCAAACGCGAGATCGACGGCGTACCCCGCGCCCTCGCGCATACTGCGTCCAATATTATCGGCGAGGCGCCGTTCATCTTCGATGATGAGAATGCGCATTGCCTGAGAGTACGCTCGCGGGATATTCGTTGGAAAGGGGCTGCAGAGTGCTTCGGAAGGTGCGGCGATCTTCGCCGATCCAATTGCCAATTGAACAGACCGACCGTGACTCGGAATCTCAAGCCGGTCGGGCCAGGTGTTGCCTCAGGGTTTCGCCGTCCAGTTCTCCCTCCCACCGTGCCAGGACTAGCGTGGCTACCCCATTTCCAATCATGTTGACCAGGGCTCGGAACATGCTTAGAAAACGGTCAATTCCGAGAATCAGTGCCATGCCCGCAACTGGAATGGTTGGGATCACCGAAAGTGTGGCCACGAGCGCAATGAACGATGCGCCCTGCACGCCGCTGGCACCCTTGGAAGTAAGTACGGCGACGGCGAGAATGGTGAGTTGCTGCGTCAGAGTCAGGTGGGTATTGGTGGCCTGCGCCACAAATAAAGCGGCCATGGTCATGTACAGGCTGGTTCCGTCTGTGTTGAAAGTGAATCCCGTCGGGACCACCAGGCCGACCAGAGACTTCGAGCAACCGAGCTTTTCAAGCTTTCCCATTAGAGTCGGGATGGCAACCTCTGACGAACTTACCGCCAGCACCAGCAGGATCTCTTCCCGGATGTATGCCAGAAAACGAAAAATGTTGAAGCTCGCGGCCCAGGCCACGGTCCCGAGCACGATCACGACAAAAAGCACCGAGGTGAGCCAAAAAGTTGCGATGAGCTTCGCCAGCGGACCAAGGGATGCGAGCCCGAATCTGCCGACTGTGTACGCCATTGCGCCGAACGCACCCACTGGCGCGAATTTCATCAACAGTCTCGTGACCTCAAATATAACCTGGGTAAAGGAATTGACCAGGTCGACCAACGGTTTGGCTCGCGCACCCACGGCTGACAACGCAAAGCCAAACAGCAGAGCGACGAAAACCACTTCGAGGATATCTCCCTTAGCGAAGGCGTCGACCACGGTCGTCGGAATGATGTGCATCAGAAATTCGGTGACGCTTTGCGTTTTGGCCTGGCCCGCATAGTCGGCGACCGACTTGGCATCCAGGCTGGCGACGTTTACATTGAAGCCGCTGCCTGGCTTTACTACATTGCCCACCAGCAATCCGATCAGGAGGGCCGCCGTGGAAACAACTTCGAAGTACAGCAACGCCATGCCACCGATACGTCCAACCTTTTTCAGGCTCTCCATGCCAGCGATTCCGCTGACCACCGTGCAGAAGATGATCAGAGTGATGATCATCGTAATCAGGCGGATGAAAGCGTCGCCCAACGGCTTCATGGAAATGGCACGAGCCGGGTCCACGTAGCCGAGCACGATGGCCAGAGCCATGGCAAACAAAACCTGAACCCATAGGACGCGGTAGAACGGCGGCTTGCTGGATACCGACGCGTCGTTTATAAGTTCCGTCTGCACGGGTGGAAGACTTGCCATCGTTTTCGTTTGTCCCTGTGGTTGGGCTGTAGTTGCAAAATTTGAACCGTGAATGTTTCTATTTCGCCGGTTCAGATTCGAGCGTGCGCACCTGCCACGGAATGATTACCTCTTTGAAGATGCGGGGATCAGGCCACACTTTTACTTGCCGCCCGAGGTGACCGCCTTGCGGATTGATCCATGCCGTCTTGGGTACATCGCCTTTGTCCAGCAGCAGGTAAATATCTGAGATCGGCACCTGGGTATCCAGAACACCAGCAAGAATGAGCATGGGTGCCATGGGCTTGCCCAGCAGTCCTTGTTTGACCAGCGACATTTTGGGTAAGACTTCCGCCATTTGATCGATGGTGGTTACATTGTCGAAAATGGCCATCAATGCCGGGACCTGATCGAAGAGATATTCGCGATTGCCGATCAGGGAATTCATCAGAAAATCTTTCTGAAAGAAAGTATCGGTGGGCGGAGACTGAGCGCTCGCTCCCCGCAGGCGGGCGTGTTCCACGATGGCCATCTTCGTCGCCCAATACGCACCCCAACTCACGCCGTGCATGGTCACACGGCTCTTGTCGATCTCGGGTCGCGTGGCAATGTAATCGAGAATGCGCGAGAACATGCGGTCCGAAGTTTCACTAACTTTAATTGGACATTGTCCGGTGCCCGGCCCATCCACGGCTAGAAAGCCAACGCCGAAAGGCAGGATCGCACTAAAACTCTCGGACAAATCCTCCTTGCGGCTGTCGAGTCCATTCACCGCAAGCACCAGCGGCACGGGTCCGTTTGTATTCTTCGGCAGGCGGAGGTAGCCGATGATCTCTTTGCCCTCGAACGGGATTCTTACAATCTCGAGCGGTGGATCCCAGAAGCGCGCATGGGCCAGGAAAGCTTCGATCGCTTTTTCGTAGGACCGCTGTTTGCCAGGCGAGGCTGGGATGGGCCAGCGTCCGAAGGAGTAAAGACGCCACGCCCGGATGTAGTCCGCATTCGCCTTCGCCGGATCGGTTTTCTCGAGCGCCTTGGCCTCGTTCATATAGCGATCCGCCACTCCCATAAAAGCTGCGGCCCACTCGTCTTTGTCGCGAGTATGGATCGAGTTGAAGGCTTCCTTGACGTCGGCTGGATCGAGTCCGATCAGCGGGTACTGCCCCACCTCGGCGCGATGGATTGCTTCCACCCTGATTTCGTCAATAGTCCGCTCCGAGCGTTGCTGGGAGAATGAAGGGATGGTGAGAGTCAGGAGTAAGGCAAATGAGGTCGCTAAGAAAGTAAGTCTCGCTGGTTGTCGATTGTGACGCCCTAACGGTGTTGACACAGGATGGGTTCCTTTCCAGTTGAAAAGAGATGGGGCCGGTTTGAGGTCCGGCCCCGATTTACGAAAACTTCGTCATCAGAACAGAAACTTCAATCCCAGTTGAACGGCACGGCTGCCGCCGGAGCCGATGACCGGGTTGGCAGCGGCCACATCTGGTGTGGCGCATCCGCAACCGAAGTTAGCGGCGGAAGGATCGTTGAGACCGAATCCATTCTGTCCTCCATAGGGATTGGCAAAGTTAGGATGGTTGAAAATGTTAAAGAATTCCGCTCTGAATTGAGCGCGAAGCCGTTCCCCAAGCTGCCAGTTTTTCGCGATCGAGAAATCGACGTTGCGAAAACCAGAATCGGGAAACATGTTCCGGCTCATGTTGCCAAATTGCCCGAGTGCCGGAGGAATCATGACTGAGTCGCCTTTGGCATAGCAACCATACAGATTGAGTGCCGTGGTCGCGGGCCCGGCAGTATTCCCTCCATCGAGAGCCGCGGCTTTTGCGTTGCAGGCCGCATTGTTGGTGGGATTTGTCTGACTGTGGTTGCCGGGGAAAAACGGAATCGGTGTCGGCCCCGACTTAAAATCATTCGGGTTCCCAAAGAAATTCCAGCGGATGGGGCTGTTCGCTGGCGGACTGACGGGCAGTGGACCTATCCCAGCAGCATCGGTGCCTTCATCCATCGGTCCCCAGTGTTGTGGAGTTTGCAGGTTGATAATCGAGTTGATCTCCCAACCCTCCAAGGACTGCCAGTAGCCCTTCTTGCCAGGGATCGCGTAGGTGAGCGAAACCGTGAAGCGGTGACGAATATCGAAGTCGCTGTTCCCGTATTCGGCAGCGAGGTTATGAGCGTCCTGCGGAAGTCCCGATCCATAACCAAAATCCCAGTTCGCAGCTACGTCATCAAGAGCGTGCGAGTACGTGTAACCGGCCACCATGCTCAAGCCATGAAAATTTCTGGCATTCAGAGTGATTTGCAGGCCGTTGTAATTAGAGCGGTAAACGTTGCCCATTTGGAAGATGTTGCTCAGGTACGGGAACTTGGTAGCGTACGGCCGATTTGCCTCTTCGCCTCCCGTGCTGTCAGAGGCGCAACCGACGTAACCGTTAGTAACGCAAGTAGCGATGGCGCTGGCTGGCCAGCCCGAACCTACAGGCGGCTGATTAATGTCGCGAGTTCCCATTAAATTGCCACCGTCGTTGCCGACATACGCCATCTCGAGCGATAGCGTCGGAGTAAACGCGTGCTGCACACTGAGGGTCCAATTCCATACATATGGAGTGGTCAGGTTACGGTCGACACTCATAATCGCGCACGGACTGTTGAAGCAGTTAATTTTTTGATTGAGGTTGCCGTAAATCGGACCGTTGTCCCACGGAAAACTAGGGAAGACTGTCAGGTTGCCGGTGTTGATCGTCCCTCCGGCCGTATCTCCGGCGGCATCGATAATCGCACCAGTAGGCACACTGGAAAGGCCGAAGCTGTTGTTGAACGCGAGGAACGACTCCCAATTGATGGTTTCGTAAACCAGCCCGCCGCCCGCACGAACCACGGTTGTTCCTTTGCCATTGGTGTCCCAGGCGAACCCGGCACGCGGAGCGAAGTTCTTGTGGTTTGAGTTGTAGGGAGCGCTGATCTGCTTTCCGACCTGCACCATGCCGAGATTTGGATCGAAATTGCCGAGCAGGTTATTGGCTTCCTTCGGGACCCCACTGAATTCATAACGCAGTCCAAAATTGAGAGTCACATTTCTGGTAACCCGCCAGTCATCCTGAATAAAGGCGGCGTAAGCCCAATTGTGGAGTTGGAATGTAGGATTTCCGGTAAGCACGGACACTTTGAATGGCGCGCCTGAAAAGAAATCCTCCAAAGTCGTAGTGTTGAGGAAATTCGCGGGGTTTAGGGGATTAGGCGTGTTGCCGCCAAGGAACGTGACGCTACCGCGGGCATTTCCCCAGGCCCCGCCCGTAACATTATCCCGATGAACTTCACCGCCGAACTTGAGCGAGTGATTGCCCTTCGTGTAGGAAACGTGATCAAGGAATTGAGTGATGCTGTCCGGCCCCTGAAACTTTGGCCACTTGAATCCGCCCAGCCCTGGAAAGAAATAGCCGCCGAATCCGATGCGCGGCAATCCGCCAGTGTTCGGACCTGAAACTCCGGTATCGAGCCCATAAGCCGACGCTGGCGTGTTGAGGTCGCCCGGCAAGGTTGGTTGGTAGAGCCGGTTATATCCGACGCGTACTTCATTCACCCAACGAACGCTGGGATTCGTCACCCAGTTTCCGCCGGCCACCTGGGCTCGCGTGTGGATGTCGGACCGCCACTTGGATTGCAGTTCGGGAAAGTCTTCGACCGTTCCCGTGTTGTTCCCGAAGAAGTACATCCCGCTGATGCGGTTTTTGGGGTTGAGATTGACGTCCACTTTGCCGACCGCATTGTAGATCGAGACCGTGTTGGGGAACCCATTCGGAATATTGATGTTTGGATTGTTGTTGGTGGGGAAGCCAGTTCCGTTGCATGTAACGGTTGCGCCTGAGAGCGCGCATCCTGCGACCTGCAAGCTGGCGGGACTGATCGTGACTCCTCCCGCCTGTAGATCCGCAATCGCATTCGGGATGCTGTTGGCGCAATCGCCGGTGGCGAGGAAAAGGCAGTTGCCTGCGGTGGGCATGGAGACCATCGACGGGCTCGTGATGCCTCCAAACGAATTCCCAACGTCATACATTTGTCCTTCGAAGGCCCCAAAGAAAAAGACTTTGTCTTTGACAATCGCGCCGCCGACACTGCCGCCGTATTGCTCCAGCGTGGTTGCCAGCTTGGGATTGGGCGCCATGTTGAAATAGTTGCGGGCGTCCAGTGCATCCGTACGGCCAAATGCGAAGGCAGTGCCGTGAAGCTGGTTTGTGCCCGACTTGAGACCGACGTTGACCACCGCTCCGGGCTTCCACCCGAATTCGGCAGGCGGATTCTCTTCCACGTTGAATTCCTGAATCGAGTCGATGGGCAGAATGGTCGCCGAATCGCCAGCAATCCCGGCTCCGTTGATAATGGCCTGTCCAGAGAAGGGCTCGCTGTTGAACAGCCCCTCCACGAAGTAGGCGTTGTCCTCCGCGCGCAGTCCGTTCGTGCTCGTCGTCGAGAATCCGCCGCCGGGATACCTCATCACACCGGGACGCAGTTGCAGCAGGTTCTCGTAGTTTCGGCCATTAAGTGGCAAATCATTGATCTGCGCGTTGCTCAGCGTGCCGCCCAAAGTTGACGATGTCGTGTCGATGAGCGGAACCTCGTCCGTCACCACCACCGTTTCGGAGACCGATCCAGCTGGAAGCGTAATGTCCACCCGCAAGTCCGTCCCGACTTCTACCGGGATGTTGGGGCGCTCTACGGTTTTGAAACCTTTTGCTTCCGCTCGAACTCTGTAGGTGCCAGGCTGCAGTTCGGGAGCGACGTAGTTTCCCGATTGATCGGTGAGTACGGTTCGACTGGTGCCGCGCTGAAGATCGGTGAGGACCACGGTAGCGCCAGCCACAGCCGCGCCGGACTGATCGGCGACCGTGCCCAGAAGGCGGCCAGTGACGGTTTGCGAAAGCGCGGGAACAGAGATGGCGAGGAGCAGGCTGACGATGCCTAGGAACCGAATGCCATTCGACGGAGAATGCATTACGACCTCCAAATCCTAAACAGGATGGAAGAGCTTCGGTCGCACATTCGGCGACCGTTTTCGATCTGAAAATTGAAAAACTTCTGACGATTTGAAGGTATAGCCTTGACGCGGCCTACCCGTCAAGTAGTATTGTGGTTCGACCACAAGACCGCTGCCTGATGGGGCCCGCTGCTTGAGTCCAAACAAGGCTAAGGCGTAGCCTACCGGCGGAGGGACAGAATAAGCATGGCAATTACGACGACCAATCCCGCGACCGGGGAAGTTCTAAAGACCTTCGAGCCCCTGAGCGCGGCCAAAATTGAGCAGAAGTTGCAACTGGCGGCTTCTGCATTCCGAAAACATCGGCGAACTCCATTCGCGGAACGCGCGACTAAGATGATGCGTGCCGCCGAGATTTTGGAAAAGGAAAAGGACGAATGCGCCCATTTGATGACCCTTGAAATGGGCAAGCCCCTGAAGGCCGCCGTAGCCGAAGCGATGAAGTGTGCAGGCGGATGCCGCTACTACGCGGAGAACGCCGAGAAGTTCCTGGCAGACGAAATTGTGGAAACCGGGGCGAAGCGCAGCTTCATCCGCTATCTGCCGCTTGGTCCCATCCTGGCAGTAATGCCGTGGAACTTTCCCTTCTGGCAAGTGTTCCGTTTTGCGGCTCCCGCGCTCATGGCGGGCAATGTTGGACTGCTGAAGCATGCCTCAAATGTCCCTCAATGCGCGCTCAAGATAGAGGACATTCTTCGCCGCGCGGGCTTTGCCGAAGGAGTATTCCAGACACTGCTGATCGGCGCGGGTCCGGTCGATGGCATCCTGAACGATCCCCGTGTCGTTGCTGCGACCTTGACTGGCAGCGAGCAGGCGGGGATTCAAGTAGGAGTTTCCGCGGCCAAGCGAATCAAGAAGGTCGTGCTGGAATTGGGCGGCAGCGATCCTTTCATCGTGATGCCCAGCGCCGATCTGGATGCGGCGGTCACAACTGCAGTCGACGCGCGAATTCAGAACAACGGGCAGTCGTGCATCGCAGCCAAGCGCTTCATCGTTTCGGAAAAGATTGCCGATGAGTTCGAGCGCAAGTTCGTCAAACGCATGCAGGATCTGCGCGTCGGCGATCCGTTCCAGGAGAGTACGCAGCTCGGCCCCTTGGCCAGCGCGGACGCGGTTACTTCTCTCGATGCCGATGTGAAAAAATCCGTGGCCGCCGGTGCGCGCGTGCTGACTGGTGGCCATCCCTTGAAGCTACCCGGTAACTTTTATGCGCCGACGGTGCTGACCGATATCCCGAAAGAATCGCCTGCTTACAAGGAAGAATTCTTTGGTCCGGTGGCGTCGGTTTTTCGCGTGAAGGATATCGACGAGGCCATTCAAATCGCCAACGACAGCCGCTTCGGGCTGGGCGCGAGCGCCTGGACCAACGACCCTGCGGAAACCGAAAGGTTCATCAACGACCTCGATGCCGGTATGGTCTTCCTGAACAAGATGGTGGCTTCCGATCCGCGATTGCCCTTCGGGGGTGTAAAGTTCTCAGGCCATGGACGAGAACTCGCGGTGCAGGGGATTCGCGAATTTGTGAACATTAAGACGGTTTGGATCCAGTAGTCAGGATGGCTTTGCAGCCTTATGGTATAGTGGTCATACCACCATACCGTTATGATCGATCAGGCGCAGCTAATTGGGGATCTGATGACAGACGAAGAGGTGGACTCGCGAGAAGCCAAGCCAATGTACCGGACCGTAAAGACCTCTCGCCTCTACGAGCAGATTGTCCAACAAGTGGAAGCTTCCATCTTGAAGGGGCAACTTAAGCCTGGGGATCAGTTGCCGGCGGAGCGCGACCTTGCGCAGCGCTTTGGAGTGAGTCGCACGGCCGTCCGGGAAGCGGTGAAGACGTTGCGGGAAAAAGGCCTGGTGGAAGCCTACTCCGGTCGCGGCACCTTCGTGACCAATGGAACTTCTCAGGCGATTCGGCAGTCGCTGGATCTGATGATCCGGATCAACCAGCAAGAAGGTTCGGCGAACCTGGCCGAGTTGCGGCTGGTGCTGGAGCCCGAGATTGCCGGCTTGGCGGCCACCCGGATTGAGGAACAGTTGCTAAGCACCATGCGCGAAGCGGTTGCGGTCATGGACCGCAACCTGCATGACCCGGACGCTTACGTAGAAGCGGATCTCGACTTCCATCTGGCGCTGGCAGAAGCCGCTGGGAACCCTCTGATTCTTTCTCTTCTGGATTCGATTGTCGGTCTTTTGCGCGAGCAACGCAGTCGCATTTTCGATGTGGACGGCGGGCCGGAGCGAGGGCAGTTCCATCACAAGCGCATCCTGGCAACGATCGAGAAACGCGATCCGGCGGCGGCGCGAGAAGCGATGCGCGCTCATCTTAACCAGGTGCTTGCGGATTCGTCGTCGATCGTCAAAAAGTAGGATCAGCAAGAAGAAGTAGTTCGCAGCTTAAGTCGAAATTGAAAGGGAATTGTTGAATGGCCAAGCTTGGATTCATCGGTCTCGGCGTGATGGGCGGAAATATGGTAGCCCGCCTGCTCGAAAAAGGGCATACCGTGACCGGATACAACCGCACGCGCTCTAAGGCGCAGTGGTTGATCGACAAGGGCATGAAGTTTGAGGAGTCTCCCAAAGCTGTTGCGGCAGCTTCCGACGTGACCTTCACAATGGTGACGAACGCCGCAGCGCTGGCGGCCGTAACTGACGGGCCCGACGGATTGCTCGCGGGCCTGGGTGCTGGCAAGTTCCACATTGACATGAGCACCGTGAGCCCCGAAGTGAGCCGGGCGCTGGCGGCGAAAGTTCGTGAGAAGGGCGCCGACATGATCGATGCCCCGGTGTCGGGCAGCGTGATTACCCTGCAGCAAGGCAAGCTCTCAGTCATGGTCGGTGGCCGTAAAGAAACTTTTGAGCGCCTGAAACCATTGCTTCTGGACATTGGACCGAAGGTGACCTATGTCGGCGACAACGGCGTTGCGCTGTCTATGAAGATTGCCGTCAACTTGAGCCTGGCCGTGCAGATGCTGGCTTTTTCTGAAGGTGTGCTGCTGGCGGAAAAGAGTGGGATTCCGCGAGAAGTCGCGGTCGATGTTCTGGTCCACAGCGCCATTGCGTCGCCCATGATTCAGTACCGCGGCCCGTTCGTTTTGCAGCAACCGGAAGAAGCCTGGTTCGACGTCAACATGATGCAGAAAGACATGCTGTTGGCGATGGAGTTGGGCCGCAAGCTGAATGTTCCGGTTCCCACCACCGCCATAAGCAACGAGTTCCTCACTGCGGCGCGCGGTATGGGTTGGGAAAAGTTAGATTTTGCCGTCATGTTTGACGTTCTGGCGCGCATGTCGGGTATACAAAAATGACGACTGCCACACAGCCAAGGGAAGCTTTGGAAAAAGTCGATTTGTGGCTCCGCATGTACCGGCAGATGGTCGCCATCCGCCAATTTGAAGCCCAGGTCAACGAACTTTACACCCGGGCATTAATGCCCGGGTTGGCGCATCTCTACATCGGCGAAGAGGCGGTTGCTGTGGGCGTGTGTGAAGCGCTCGAGCGCGCCGACTACATCACCAGCACGCATCGCGGTCATGGACATTGTTTGGCGAAGGGCGCCTCCCCCGATAAAATGTTCGCCGAACTGCTGGGTAAGAAGGCCGGGTACTGCAAGGGCAAGGGTGGTTCCATGCACATTGCAGACCCGGCGACCGGCAATCTGGGAGCGAATGCGATCGTATGCGGCAGCGCAGGTATTGCGACGGGCGCAGCATTTTCAGCCCGGCGTCTACGCAACGGCCGGGTCGCCGTATGTTTCTTCGGCGAGGGCGCGCTCGGCCAAGGCGTGCTCTACGAAGTCATGAACCTTGCCCAACTGTTCAAGCTTCCCGTGATCTACATCTGCGAGAACAATCTCTACACGGAATATACGCATTACTCGGAAACTACCGCCGGCGACATTCTAACGCGCGCAACCGCCTTCGGCCTTGAGGCTGCCAGCGTTGACGGTCAAGATGTGCGCGCTGTCTACAGCACAGCACAGCGGTTGGTGGATCGCTCACGACGCGGTGACGGCCCCGCCTTCCTGCTTTGCAATACCTATCGCTATCACGGACATCATGTGGGCGACATAAACCGCGAATATTACCGCTCCAAGCAGGAAGAGCAGACGTGGAGGATGGAGCGCGATCCGATCACCAATCTTGGCAAGTGGCTGGTAGCGGAGAAACTCGCCGATGCGGCTGGGCTTGAGCGGACGCAAGCGGAACTTGAATTGGAAATGAAAAAAGCAGTCGATTTCGCAGTTGGGGCTCCGTATCCGTCCGTCGATGAAGTGGACGAGGACGTGTATGCCTGAAGCCGCCGATCGTGAGTTGACATTCGCGCAGGCGATTCGTGAGGCCCTCGCCGAAGAGATGCGCCGCGACGAAACCGTCTGCATCATGGGCGAGGACGTCGCAGAGGCAGGCACGCCGTTCAAAGTTCTCTCCGGCCTGCTCGAAGAATTCGGCAAAGACCGCGTGCTGGATACGCCGATCTCGGAAGCCGGATTCACGGGACTCGCGGTGGGCGCCGCCATGACGGGAATGCGTCCAGTAGTCGACATCATGTTCGGCGACTTCATCACCTTGACGATGGACCAGATGGTCAACCAGGCCGCCAAGGTCCACTACATGTCAGGTGGGAAGTGGAAAGTTCCGATGGTGATGCGTACCACGATGGGAGCTACTCGGCGCTCTGCGGCGCAACACTCGCAGTCGCTGCATGCCTGGTTTTGCCACGTTCCCGGTCTGAAAGTTGTTCTGCCTTCGACACCCTACGATGCCAAGGGGCTGCTGAAGGCCGCGATTCGCGACGAGAATCCGGTTGTCTTCTTCGAAGACAAGATGATGTACAAGCTCAAAGGCCCGGTACCTGTGGATGATTACACCGTCCCCTTGGGTGTCGCGGACGTGAAGCGCCTGGGCGAAGACATCACTCTGGTGGCGACCAGCAGTATGGTGCAAGTGGCGCTGGGTGCGGCGACGCTACTTGAGGAAATCGGAATCAGCGCCGAGGTAGTCGATCCGCGAACCATGTGGCCGCTCGACGAAAAAACTTTGATCGACTCGGCGAAGAAAACGTCACGCGCAATCGTGCTCGACGAAGGTTACGAACGCTACGGCGTGACCGCCGAACTTGCGTCTGTGATCGCGACAGGCGCATTCTACGATATGGACGCTCCGGTCAAGCGCATGGGTGCGATGCATGTTCCGATTCCGTTCTCTCCGCCTTTGGAAGATGTAACCGTGCCAACCGAGCAGACCGTGTTTGAAGCGGCCCGCAAGCTCTGCGGCCGATCCTGATCTCGACTGACAAAGGAGAATTCCGATGGCTCTGCCCACGTACGGAACAATGGCGGTGGATTGGGAAAACCGGGTTGACTTCGATCGCCTGCGCCGTGAACGTCTGGCGCGCGCCAAGGAACTTCTCGGCAAGTCTGAGATGGGCGCGTTGCTGTGTTTTGACATGAACAACGTCCGCTATTTGACGGCGACTCACATCGGCACCTGGGCTCAGGACAAGGCGAATCGCTTCACCCTCCTTCCACAAAACGACGAGCCGATTCTGTGGGATTTTGGATCGGCCGCAAAGCACCACCAATTGCATTGTCCCTGGCTGGGCGAGCGGTCGCGAGCGGGCATCTCGGTGTTGCGCGGTGCGATGACGCCAGACATGGGACGCGCCGAGGATGTCGCCAAAAAGATTCGCATCGAACTGGAAATGCGCGGCCTGCACAAGGAACCGGTTGGCATCGACATCATCGAATTGCCCGTTCTCTTTGCTTTGCAGAAGGAAGGAATCAAAGTTGTCGATGGCCAGGCGCTCATGTCGGAAGCCCGCCTCATCAAGACGCGCGATGAGATCACTTTGCTCAACACCTCGGCGATGATGGTCGATGCTGCATACGACGAACTCTACCGCGCCATGAAGCCGGGCTTGAGCGAAAATGAGGCCGTCGGTCTCGTGAGCAAGGTGCTCTACGATCTCGGCTCAGAATATGTGGAAGCTGTGAATGCGATTTCAGGAGAGCGCTGCAATCCGCATCCCCACGTTTTCTCCGACCGCGTGCTGCGTCCGGGGGATCCCGTTTACTACGATATTCTCCACTCCTACATGGGATACCGAACGTGCTACTACCGATGCTTCACCATCGGCTACGCCTCGCACGCGATGAACGATGCGTACAAACGTTGCCGGGAATATCTCGACGCTGCGATTGAATTAGTGCGCCCGGGGCGCACCACAGCAGAGATTGCCTCCGTGTGGCCGAAGGCGCAGGAGTTCGGCTTCGCGAACGAGGAAGCAGCATTCGCACTCCAGTATGGTCACGGGATTGGACTCGCCATCTGGGAGAAGCCGGTGATCAGCCGCCTGGTGTCTCTGGAGCATTCCTGCGAAATCAAGCCGGGCATGGTTTTCGCTCTGGAAACTTTCTGGCCATCGACCGACGGCTGGAGTGCCGCTCGCATCGAAGAAGAAATCGTTGTGACTGAAACCGGTCACGAGGTTATCACGCGTTTCCCAGCTGAGGAACTTCTAGTTGCCGGCCGGCACTATTTCACGGTGGATGGTCCGCTGCCCGCAATCCGCGAGACCGAATCCAAACCGAGCTCTCGCGTGCGCGAAATGATCGAAGCAAGCTCCAGGCAGGAGCGAGTTAGCGTCGGCGATTGATAAGTGCGTGGAAGCCTGTCGTTTGTCATTCCGAGGAGCGTAGGGAGGAGGAATCTCGGTTTCCTCGGCCGCGCCAAGAACCCAGATCTCTCGCTCTGCTCGGGATGACAAATGTAAATAGGTTGAGACAACGCAAGCGGCGTTTCGGCAAATAAATTTATGGCTATCAGTGTGGTTATGCCCGCGCTCGAAATGGCTCAGGAAACTGGCAAGCTCATTTCCTGGCTAAAAAAAGAAGGCGAATCTGTCACCAAAGGTGAGCCGCTGCTCGAGATCGAAACCGACAAAGCGGTGATGGAGATCGAATCTCCCGGCGACGGCGTCCTCGCCGGCGTGAAAGTTCAACCCGGAGCGGAAGTGCCGGTAGGCCGGACTATCGCCTGGATCGTGCGTCCCGGAGAAGTTCCGCCGACGGACGAAGTCGCCACCGCGTCGGGAAGAAAAACAAGCGCTGTTGCGGCTCCGCCGGGTTCGTCTCCAGCATCTGTAATTCAAGGCGCGCAACCTGTAACCCAACAAGCCGTCAAGATTTCTCCCAAAGCGCGACGTCTCGCCAGCGAACGCGGCGTCAAGCTCGCTGATGTCCAAGGCTCCGGCCCTGGCGGAGAAATTCTCGCTTCCGACATTCTCGCTGCTGCTGAATCCAACGCCGGATCATCGCTCGCCCCAGTTGAAAGCGGCAGCCCGATCTCCCGGCTGATGGCGGAACGCACAAGTCAGAGCTGGACGACAGTCCCTCATTTCTTCATCGTCCGCGACGTGGATGCCGGCGCTCTCAACGACGCACGGCAAAGGCTAGCGCCAGAGATTGAACAATCGCACGGACTGAAACTTACGCACACCGATTTGCTGGCAGCCCTGATTGCACGCGTGCTCCGGAAGCATCCTCGCATGAATGCAAGCTGGACTGGCGAAGGCGTTCGCGCAAACGCTGAGATCAATATAGGTTTGGCGATGGCGGTGGACGACGGAGTAGTCGCGCCGGTGCTTCACAATGCCGACAAGTCCAGATTGAGTGAAATCGCGACCCAGCGACGGGATCTCACGGAACGTGCACGCGGTGGCAAATTGCGTCCTGCCGACATCGCGCGTGGCACTTTCACCATCAGCAACCTTGGAATGTTTGGCGTGGACGCATTCTCCGCAATCATCATTCCGCCTCAGGCCGCCATTCTTGCAGTCGGACGCATTACCGACCGCGTCGTGCCCATCGACGGGCATCCCGGCGTCCGTCCCATGATGACCTTGACGCTTTCAAGCGATCATCGCGTAGTAGACGGCGCACGGGCAGCCAAATTTCTCCAGGAACTAGCCGACGCAATCGACAACCCGCAGCCATGGCTCGGCTCATAGATACCGTCAGGGCGTAGCGCCTATCACTGCAATCTCCAGTGGGGTGAGGTCAATCTCTGCAACGGCAAAATGCAACCAACAGGTTGCAGTTTCTGTCGCATTTAAGCTAATATGCAACCTGGAGGTTGCAGTTAATGAACAACCAGATTGAGAAGCGTATTGAACTCAAAGCCCCAGTTTCGCGCGTCTGGCGTGCATTGACGGATTACCGTGAGTTCGGCCAGTGGTTCCGGGTGAAACTGGATGGCCCGTTCGTGCCGGGTCAGACCGCGCGCGGCCAGATTACCTATCCCGGCTATGAACACGTCAAATGGGAGGCCGTGGTGCAGAAAATGGAGCCGGAACGGCTTTTTTCCTTTACCTGGCATCCTTATTCTGTCGACTCCAAAATAGACTACTCGAAAGAGACGCCCACCCTTGTCGAATTCAGGCTCGAGACGACCTCGAACGGCACACTTCTTCTACTCACCGAGTCCGGCTTCGACAAGATCCCCACTGACCGTCGCCTCGAAGCATTCCGCAGGAATGACGGTGGTTGGACCGAGCAGATGAAGAACATCGAGAACCATGTTGCACAAACGTCGTAGCCGGGTAGCCGCCAGGCGCCAGCCTCGCGCACCGGTATTTGCCGCGTTGGGCGACGAGACGCGGCTATCGCTGGTTGCGAAGCTTTGCGCCGGGCAGCCTTACTCGATTTCTCAGCTGACAAAAGGTTCGAAGCTGACCCGGCAGGCGATCACCAAGCATCTTCGAGTGTTGGAGAATGCAGGACTTGTGCGCAATATCCATGCTGGTCGGGAGAGCCGATTCGAATTCGATCCGAAGCCAGTGGAGGAACTTAGGAAATACCTGGACCTCGTCTCCGGGCAATGGGATCAGGCGCTGTCCAGGCTGAAGTCGTTCGTCGAAGGCTGATATTATTGCTTCGGGCATGTCGGCCCAGGGCAACCATGCAAACCCGAGAGCAGGGTCGGATCGAGAACCATCAGCCCTGGCGTCCCTCTGATCAAGCCCGCCGCGGAAAGCGATTGCAGGGAGCGCTCAGCCAGCGCGTTGAGGTCGTTTTCTAACTTTTGGTTGTCCTTGAGAATGCCGAGCCAAACCAGGTAAGGGCTGTCGGTTGGGAATTGCAACTCCCAGATGGTCGGCGAGCCGACAACTATGCAGTGGTGGTCCTAACATCGCTATAGCACCCATCGACACGGCAATTGCCTAAACATCGGCACCTTGGAAGAAATCCAAGACTGACTTTCCAAACCGTCCCATCGAGTACGAAAATGGAACTCTCCGGCCCGCAGTGCCGTATCATGTTTCGGAAACAGTTATCGCCCAAACTGCTTTGAACCTTCGAGGCTCGAATGGAACTCCGGATTGACAAGCTCTGCAAGCGGTATCCCAATGGAGTGCAGGCTTTGCAAGATGTTTCCCTCAACATTCCCCTGGGCATGTTCGGACTGCTGGGCCCGAACGGGGCGGGAAAATCGACCCTGATGCGAACCTTGGCGACCCTGCAGGAAGCCGACAGCGGCGACGTCTCGCTTGACGGCATCGACGTCCTGCGGCAAAAGGACGAAGTGCGCCGCGTCCTCGGCTATCTGCCCCAGGAGTTTGGTCTATATCCGAAAGTGTCGGCGCAGACTCTACTCTCCCACTTCGCCGCTTTGAAGGGAATTGCTAACCCCAAGGAGCGTCGTGAGGTTGTGCAGGCTCTGCTCCAGCAAACGAACCTCTTCGAGCATCGTAACAAGCCGTTGGGAAGTTTTTCCGGTGGCATGAAGCAACGTTTCGGCATTGCGCAGGCGTTGTTGGGAAATCCTCGCCTGATTATTGTGGATGAACCCACCGCCGGCCTCGACCCGGAGGAGCGAGTGCGATTTCACAATCTGCTGAGCGTCATCGGAGAAAACATCATCGTGATTCTTTCCACTCACATCGTGTCGGACGTAAGCGATCTTTGCGGCCGCATGGCGATCATTCATCAGGGCCGTGTCATGCTGGCTGGCGAGCCGTCCGCGTCGGTAGCCGAACTCGACGGTCGCGTCTGGAAGAAAATCATTCAGCCGTCCGAGCTTTCCACTTATCGAGAGCGCTTCCAAGTGATCTTGATGCGCCTGTTCGCCGGGCGAACATTGATCCACGTACTGAACACTGATCGACCCGAAGCTGGCTTTGAGCCGGTCACTCCCGATCTTGAGGATCTCTACTTCGCGACGATTCGTGGCTTCTTGCATCCGGCGACGGCCTCGGTTGTGAATTGATAAATATGGTGCTTAACATTCTCAGTTTCGAATTCCGCCAGCGGCTCGGCCGCCTTTCGACTTATGTATACTTTTTGGTGTTTGCCGGCTTGGGTTGCCTGTTCGCCGCCGTTGCCGGCGGCGCAATTCCCGAGGCCAGCGTCGATTTTGGGACTGGCGGCAAAGTTCTGGTGAACTCTCCTTTTGCCCTGAACAACATTATCAGCTTCGTAACGTTCTTCGGCATTGTCATCACCGCGGCCATCGCTGGACAGGCTACCTATCAGGACGTGCACAACAACAGCACCTCTTTCTTCTACACCGCTCCGATTACGAAGTTTGACTATTTGGCTGGACGATACCTGGGCGCCTTGGCCATCCAGTTGGTCATCTTCGCCGGTGTCGGCCTGGGGGCGTGGATCGCTACACATCTCCCCGCCATCGACCCCACGCGCATCGGACCTCAGAACATCGCAGCCTATTTGCAGCCCTACTTCATCCTAGTCATACCCAATTTGATCTTCGTCACTGCCATCTTTTTTGGGTTGGGAGCTCTGGGAAGGAAGATGCTTCCGGTCTATGCCGCCAGCGCTATCCTGCTGATCGGATATTTTGTAGCAGCACAGCTTTCCACCGATCTCACGATAAGTGTCCCGGCAGCCTTGGCTGATCCCCTCGGAGCCAATGCGATCCAACGCATCACGCAATACTGGACTGCCTTTGAACGCAACACCAGACTGATTCCGCTTGCCGGAATCCTGTTGCTCAACCGCCTTCTTTGGCTCGGCCTGGGGGCGGCGATCCTCGCCATTACCTACGCGAAATTCAGATTCTCTTATCCTGAGCAGGGTCAGAAAAAGCGAAAGCGAGTCGTGACGGATGACAACGTAATTGCCGCTCCGCAACGTGCTCTGCCGATTGCGCATCCTGTCTTCTCCGCGGGAGCATCCCTGCGCCAGTTCGTTTCCCTGGCCCAGATTCAATTCACGGAGACGGTGAAGAATGTTTTCTTTGGTGTGCTGCTGCTCGCCGGCGGTTTGTTCGCGATCTTCTCCGCCAGCGGTATCAACAACCCACTCGCAACTCCAACCTATCCGGTAACAGCCAGGATGTTGGAGGATGGCGGCGGCGGCTTCTTCATATTCGCACTTGCGATCATCATTTTTTACGCCGGGGAATTGGCCTGGCGCGAGCGGGATGCGCAGCTAAACCAGATTGTGGACGCGCTGCCCATGCAGCGCTGGGTTCTGTTCGCTTCCAAGTTGACGGCCTTGATGCTCATCCAGGTCCTGCTGGTGATGGTCATCTGGGCGGCCGGGCTGATTGTCCAGATCACCCACGGTTACCACCAGTTCGAACTCGGCGTGTATTTAAAGGAACTCTTCGGCATTCGCCTCATCCGGTTCTGGATCTTGTGCGCCTTCGCGCTGCTGGTACAGACCATCGTGAACCACAAATATCTCGGTCATTTTGTGGTCGTGCTTTATTTCGTCTCTACCATTGCCTTGCCTGCCCTGGGCTTTCAGCACTATCTCTACCGTTTCGGGCAAGCCCCTCCCTTCACCTACTCTGATTTCAATGGCTTCAGTCCTTTTGTGCGGCCGCTGTTCTGGTTCCAGTTGTACTGGGGGATCGCAGCCGTCGCCCTGGCGATCGTGAGCAGCTTGTTGTGGGTTCGAGGTACCGAGGGCAATTGGCGGGTAAGGCTGCAACTGGCTGCGGCCCGCTTGACAACACCA
>DATHPO010000004.1:0-2329 GCA_035483835.1 Terriglobales bacterium | reverse complement strand
GTCAGGTGGTTAGGAAGCGATACCGACATCGAAGATCGAAAAAGAGCGGAGACGAAACTCCTTGAAGACGAGCGTGAGTTTCGCCGGATTACCGATGCTATACCGCAAACCATTGTCGTCCTGGATCCGAGCGGCGATCCGCTCTACGCGAATCAGGCAGTGCTGGAATATACCGGCCTGACCATGCAAGAAGTGCTTAGTTCTGAGTTTCGTGCCCGAATGTTTCATCCGGAAGACGTAGAGAAGTTGCGGGAGGAGCGCCAGGCGGCCTATGCCCGCGGCCTGCCGTTTGAAATCGAGCAACGAACGCGGCGGAAGGACGGTCAGTATCGCTGGTTCCTTATTCGCCTCAACCCGTTCCGCGACGAGCAGGGACGCCTGGTGCGCTGGTATGCGACGGGAACCGACATCGATGATCGCAAGCGCGCCGAAGACAGAACACGAAACGAAAACGTCGCGTTGCGCGAAGACATCGTACGCTCATCCATGTTCGAAGAAATCGTCGGTTCCTCCGAGCCATTACGTCGTGTGCTGGTTCAGGTTTCCAAGGTAGCCCCGACGGATTCCACAGTCTTGGTCTTAGGTGAGACCGGAACGGGAAAGGAGCTGATTGCTCGCGCCATTCATAACCGGTCCACGCGTTCAAACCGTGCTTTCATTCGGGTGAATTGCGCGGCCATTCCCCAGTCGCTGATTGCTTCGGAACTGTTTGGCCACGAAAAAGGTTCCTTTACAGGGGCCACTCAGCGCCGGTTGGGCCGTTTCGAATCGGCCGACGGTGGAACGATATTTCTCGATGAGATAGGCGACCTCCCTCCAGAGACGCAGGTCGCATTGCTGCGAGTTCTTCAGGAGCGTGAATTCGAACGAGTGGGCGGCACTCAATCGGTTTCGGTTGACGTACGGGTGATAGCGGCCACGAATCGAGACTTGACTTCAGCAGTGGCCGAGGGCAGGTTTCGTCAGGATTTGTTTTACCGCCTCAACGTTTTTCCGATTCGACTGCCGGCTTTGCGCGAGCGTATTGGTGATATTTCCTTGTTGGTCGGATACTTGATCGAACGGTACGCCAAAAAATTGGGCAAGAAGATTCGAAACATAGACAAGAAAACGGTCGAACTCTTCCACGCATACGATTGGCCGGGCAATATCCGCGAGTTGCAAAATGTAGTCGAGCGGGCGGTGATTCTGAGTGAAGGGGAGACCTTCTTTGTAGATGAGACCTGGCTCACGCACATGACTCCCAAACCGGCTGCGACGACTGCTCCACTGGTTGCTGACCTTGTCGAGCATGAAAGAGAAATCCTCGAAGCCGCTCTCCGGGAATCTGAAGGCGTGGTTGGAGGGCCAACCGGTGCCGCCGTTAAACTGGGCATTCCCCGACAGACGCTCGAATCCAAAATAAGGAAGCTGGGCATAAACCGGCACCGCTTCAAGGCTTCTTAATCTTCCCAGCTGGTCGGCGAACCGGAGATAATCAAGCATGACGGCGGATTGGTAAGGACAAGTCGGCCAGTGTTTACCGATGGAGAGAGGTGGCGATTGCGATTGCTGCTTCTGCCTGAGTCACGGCGGAGCGGGTGCGACACTTGATCGCGCACTTTGACGTTGTCCAGAAGTCGGCTTCTGGGAAACCGCGCTTCTGGATTGTGGGCGTATAACGGGCAACCGGAAGTTATCCGTCTAAAGGCACGAACGGGAGATATCGGGCTAATGACCAAGAAATCTCCCGTCGTGGATGTCCTTAGCTTTATGCATACAGCGCCAAGCTGGCTGTTCGCATGTTCCTGCGCTTCTTCCGATTCAGCATCGTAGCTTCGAGTCTCGAGTGGACAACGGCTGCTACGTGCATGGTCTTGAAGATGTCAGTCGTCAGGTCCAATCTGAGCCTCCCATTTGGACGAATGGACAAAATGTGCCAAGCAGGTGCTGTCCGGGCACATGGACACGGTCATCAAAACCATCGAGCGAAATGTGCACCTGGTTTAGGCGGATGGTTCCTGAAATCTGGAGAAGGTGCGAAGACCTAATCAAATATAAATACAGCTCCGGATCTGCCGCCGCTAACGTGGCGCTTTCCCCAGCGCCGAGCCAGAAAGATTCCCGTTGTACCGCTCATCGCCACATCGAGAATTCCCGGCGGGAATCATCATCGAGATAGACGCGACTCGCGCCGGACGTGTGTCGCCTTTGTGGGCTGCTGCTAGAGTTCAGCAAGCGCTCGGTGGACAAGATGAATGGCGATTGCACCTTCGCCGACGGCCGAAGCGACTCGCTTTACGTTCCCCGACCGAACATCGCCCACGGCGAATACGCCCGGAAGACTCGT
>DATHPO010000003.1:0-35515 GCA_035483835.1 Terriglobales bacterium | reverse complement strand
GCGCGGAGGAACTCTGCCAGGTGCTTAACTGCCTCGGCCGTCACCGCGTAATAGTGGGCCTTCGGCTCACCCTCAGCCTCGCGGACTTGAGGATGCTCTGGTTCGGGAGAATCAGGCGCAGGTTTCCAGTAAGCGAACTCGCTGGAGTTGCCACCAAGGCGCAGAACCCCGGCTGACGACAGTGCTTTGAACGCGCGAATTAAGCCGCTATTCTGCGCCGAAAAGAAAGTCGGGTCCCCGAGTTGCTGCACCTCATAAGACAAGCCGACGAAGTCAACGGGCATATGAAGACCAGTCGCTTCGTTGGGGACACTGAGGGCAACTTGGGTCTTGCTGAAGCCCTGCGTGTGAAGACGCGCTGCAATCAACGTGTAGGCTGCGGTGGCAAGAAATCTCCGTCGTGTGAGCATCGTGATTGCTATATTCCGCTGGGAGCGCGACCAGTCGACTGTCGAACGATTAGTTCTGTCTCGATCGCGATTTCCGCGGCATATTCGCTTCGATTCTCGATTCGATCCAGGAGAGTCCGCGCCGCAATCTCGCCCATTTTCTGTAGCGGTTGTCGAACCGTGGTCAGAGTCGGATTCGAGTAAGACGCCAGCGGGATATCGTCGAAACCAATTACCGAAACATTTTCGGGAACTGTCAGTCCCGCATCCTGAAACGCGCTGATCGCCGCGATGGCCGAGTTATCGTTGAACGCAAAAAGCGCCGTGAACGCGCGGTTTCGGCTCAACAGCTCTTTCGCGAACGGATACGCATACTCAGGCGCGCGCGCAGCGCATGCTTGCGACTCATTGAGTTCGACCACCCTATCAGGATGAATCCGGATTCCTAGTTCACGCGAGGCTTCCACAATACTTTGCCAGCGGCTTTCTGTATCCGAACTGATGACTGGACCCTTCATGAAAGCGAACTCTCGATGGCCATTCTCAAGCAGATGTCGCAGCGCTGAAAACGCCGCAGCCTTGTGGTCAAGCACGATGTTCGTGACGCTGGCAAAGGGGCGGTGACCTGCGACCGCTACGGTGGGAAGAGGTGGTTCCCGCACAATGGGTGTATCAATCGTGATAAACCCTTCTACGCCGCGCTCCAGCAACAATCGCGAATAGCTTTCGAGAAGCTCATTGTGGTAGCGGTGAACCGCGGTCAAGTAGAAAAAACCATTCGCGCGGAGGTGCCGTTCGATTCCACTGATGATCAATTGTCCATAGGGGTCCCCAACTTCTGCTGCGATCACTCCAATCGTTGATGAACGCTTCACGCGGGACGTTCGTGCCAAATCGTTCGGCTTGTGTTCCAGCTCACGGGCCGCAGCGAAGATCCGCCTTTTCGTGCGCTCCGGCACAGACCGGCACGCCAGTGAATTGTTCAATACCGTTGACAGGGTCCCCTGCGTCAGACGTACGTGCTTAGAGACGGCCTTTAGTGTTGCAGCGGTGGCATGGTTCGACAGGCTCTGATTCTTTTTTCTAACCTGCTCTTTTCGTACCATCGGAGTCTTCCCAATCTCGAACTAGACGGCTGAATTCTACATCTCACATGCCCACGTCGTCACTTCGTAAGCGCCGTTTCCTTCGTGAATCCCGGCCAGTCGCCGTTCGTACCTGTGTTTGCGACATTCGGCGTAGGAATGAAATCAGCTTCGCCACACCTTCCTTCCGGCCGGCGCACGTCGGCGAGGAACCTCTGTGTAGTCGCCTGCGACTCACGCCCGCGTTCCAGCGGCGCTGCCGGCGAATTAGCCGACTTCTTTGCTGATTCCGAGCCGGAAACAGTCGACTCGCCTACCGCCCAGATCACCGGACAAACCCCTGAACCAGCTTCTAGGGTGGCCATGCCGAATAGAGCCGGAGCGCTGGTGCTCCCAGTTGCAGGAGGATCATTGGATGTGGTCCCCTTTCGCGACTGCGTGCTGTAATGGGAGTAGAACAAGGTGAAGTTTTGGAGCGAGCGAAGGTCTGTTCAGTTACGTAGCGCTGGCATGGCGGGTCTTCGGCATCCTAGCGAGAACCTGACGGACTTTCGTGGCTAGCTCATCGGGGCCGAACGGTTTCTCTATGAACTCCGTTCCCGGACTGAGGACTCCAATATTGATCGCGGCGTCCTCTGTGTAGGCCGACATATATAGAACCTTCAAGTCCGGTCGTAATTCGGTCAACTGTTCAACAAGCTCGCGCCCCTTCATGCCAGGCATAAGCACGTCGGTAATCACTAAATCGATTTGGTCTCCACGATTCTTCATAATCTGAATGGCTTCCATCGCGCCGCGAGCCTCCACGACCGTATATCCCTTGATTTTCAAAAACTCGCGAGCGATGCGACGAACCGCATCGTTGTCTTCAACAACGAGAATAGTTTCGGTGCCTTGCTGAGGCGGTGGCCCGATGATAGCTGGCTCCACGACGTCAATCGCCTCTTCAACACGCGGCAGATAGATTTGGAATGTCGTACCTTCACCGACCTTGCTGGAGACACAGGCGAACCCTCCGCTCTGCCTCAACGTGCCGTAAACTGTCGCTAGGCCGAGCCCAGTGCCTTTGTTTATATCCTTGGTAGTAAAAAAGGGCTCGAAGACATGCGATAGGGTGTCGTCCGTCATGCCGTGCCCTGAATCATGCACCGCCAACATCACGTGTGGGCCCGCCTTGGCTCCCTCGTGACCGCGTATCCATGCTTCATCCAAATCAACGTTCATGGTTTGGATCTTCAACTCGCCACCGTCGGGCATGGCGTCTCGCGCATTGAGTGCGAGATTCATGATGACTTGCTCCATCTGCGCGGCATCCGCCTTGACGCGTCCCAAATCAGGAGCGAGGTCCAGGACCAAATGAATGTCGTCGCCAAGCACAGGCGGTAGGAACTCTCTCACCTGGGCGACAAGAGTGTTGAGATCCACTACCCGTAGCTGAAGCACTTGCTTGCGGCTGAAGGCTAGTAGTCGTCTGGTCAACGCCGAAGCTTTGTCGGTGGACTTCAGAATCTCGTTCAGTTCGCGACGCAACGCACCGTCAGAACTGACTCTGTTCAGCGAAAGCGCTGCGTGGCCGCGGATGACGGTTAATAAATTATTGAAGTCGTGAGCTATGCCGCCCGCCAAGCGACCCACAGCTTCCATCTTTTGCGCCTGGAGCAATGCTTCCTCAGCGTGTTCGCGCCCGGCAATTTCTGATTTGAGTTCCGTGTTGGCGGCAATCGCCTCCCTGGCGCGCAGCCTTGCCGTTTCGGCCGAATAGACGGTGAAAGCCAGAAGGGCGGACAACAGAATTCCGCCGATGAAGGCTACCTTTGGCAGTGTTGACAGTGCATATGTAACTGTTCCCGGCTTCGGCCAGACTTGGACGCGCCAGGTAGTGTCTCGAAAATGTACGTAGGCTGTGCTTTCCCGCCGAGCGTCTCGCGCCGACACCGATAGATTCGTTTCTTGCCCGTAGATTTGCTCATCGCCATCGTACACAGCTATCCAATAGCCGTGCGCTATATCCTGTAGGATCGAGGAAATCAGTTCCTGGTAACGGAACACCGCTACCAGAAAGCCGCTGAGTTTGTGGGGCGTGTAGACCGGCACGCAGACAAGCAGACCCCTGCCTCCCTGTAGTAAGTTCACCGGACGGGTAACCATCACATCCATGTTCCGCTCAGCAGCTTGGAAGGCAACCCGCTGCGTAGAATCGGCGCTTAAGTCGACGCCCAGATCAGGTTCATTTCCACTACTGGGCGTGGCCCAACGTAGGTGGAACGTAGGATCAACCCATTCGACGGCTTGATATGCGGGGTAGCCGCTCATCATCAACTCTGCCGCGGACTTTTTCTCTCGGTCGTCGCCGAGCGTCTGCCACCGAGATGCCAGTCCCTCTAACGGCAATATTCGCGCCGCTAGCTCTGATTCCAGCTTGGATTTCACAAACGAAGCCTGATCATCCGTAACAGCGTGAATCTCGGCGCGCCGATGGCCGAGCAGGAGCTGCCAGAACGTCAGAACAGCCACGAGCGAGCTCAAGAAAAAAATGGCCGGCAACAGCAAGCGGTCAACGATTTTCCAGGGCATTACGATTCTCCACGGCATTGGCTTTGAGCTACCTTCACTTCATCGCTGTATGACAGTCAAGCTAAAACGGGGCCGATGACAGGAGCACACTTCTCCCCACTACAACGTGGCATTTACCGAGTCGCCTGGGTGAACTCGACCGAAAGTTGCATTGCACCTGAATGTCCTTCCGGATCCTATGAGTAAACTATTGATTTGACGCTGTTTGGAGAGGGCTATTTGGCCCTCAAGGTTGTGAAACAGTTCACGAATGAAGACGCCAAAAGAGTCGGTTGGGGTACGTACGTGCACACCACAACTCACGTCACGGCTAAGGCTGGGACCCAGCTCTTGACTCTAGCACCGGTTCAGACTATAGGTAGTGCGAAAGAGAAAAAGGCGAATTTTCCAATTCTAAAACGGGTCAGTGCATGAATAACCGCCTAGTCGCGCTGTCCATCGCGATCCTCGGCGCGATGGTCTTTGGACCGTCCGCGCAAGCCCAGAGACACGTCGCGTCTGCTCCTGCCGGGCGACCGGGAGCGGCTGTGGCGCGGCGCGGTAGTGTGAGCACCCGCTTCGTCCGCCAAGGCCAAAGACGCAGATTTTCCTCTGGTTCGGCGTTTGCGCCATACTTCTATTCTGATTACGATTCCGAGCCGGAAACAGTCGACGCGCCTCCCGCCCAGATCATCGAACAGACCGCTGAGCCAGCTTCCGCAGTGCCAGTACCGAATAGAGCCGGGGCGCTGGTGCTCGAGTTGCAAGATGATCATTGGGTGCGAATTACAAACTCCGGTCAGTCGCAGACTGGTGGACAATCCAGTCAGCCGCCGTCGGAGTCCTTAGCGAATCTACCAACCGCGACACCTCGCCGAATTCAACCGGAGGCTCCGAGCGAGCTTCCGCCCGCCGTGCTCGTGTTTCGCGATGGGCATAGGGAAGAAATTCGAAAATACATCATCGAGGGCGCAACCATCTACATCAGCACGAACTCCTGGAGCAACGGTTCGTGGACGCGAAAGATTCAGGTCGTTGAGTTGGACGTTCCGGCGACTTTGGAACTGAATCAGGAACGGGGCGCGAAGTTTAGTCTGCCGTCCGGCCCGAATGAAGTGATGATCCGGCAGTGATTCCGCCCGGCTCATTCGCGGGCGCCGGGTATTCACCGGCGCTGTCGAGTACTAGGCCGCTGACAAGTTTCTGGGCCAAGAGGAATGGAGGGAGAAATGGACACCAGAGCGCGACTATTTTTGCTCGTGGCCGGCGTGATCGGCGTTTCATTTGTGGCTCGGCCTGTATCGGCCAATACGGCGACCCTCAAGTGTAATTCCCACCGCGATCAAATCTGGGTCTACGACTCCCTGAATAGCTTTGACGTCGAGGCAAAGCTGAAATGTGGGGAGGACGTCGAAATCGTTGGGCGTGTTACGGACTACGTTAAGATTCGTGCTCAAAATGGAGTAGAGGGCTACGTCCCCGAGACTGCGTTCGCCGACCTGCCACCGGTGGAAATTCGTCCCGACCCGACTCGAGACGTTGGTTTGGTCGCAAAGCAAGTCCAGGCGAAGGAAATCGCCAAGGCTGCGGCGAATACCGCTTTTCCCGTCCCTGTTGATTCGAGCCGCTCGGAAATCGCGCCCGTGTCTGGTTCCGTTACTGCAATGCCAGCGAAGACCACGAGGGAGAGCGAGCCGGCTTCCACTGACTCCGCCGCACCTTTTAGTGCTTTCGCCGAAATGAATCCTCCGCCAACATCTCCAAGGGCCACATCATCGACCGACGCTGCGGAGACACCTTCCGCTCAGCCAACAGTCGCAAATCCATCTTCATCGCCCAACATGTCGATCGTCGATGCGACCGCCGCGAGAATCGTCAATCCGCCTGCTACTGCGAAGGGTCCGCCGGGTGATTCGGCTGAGATTTCGGATCTACAGCCGCGAAATGAAAGTGCGGGCGTCGCCTGCCAGAAGTATTTTTCCGCATACGGCCTGACGCCTAGCCAAATGAAATGGATTGCCCTGAATCGGAAAAGGCTATTTTCGAACGTTTGCCCCGCTCCCGATCCTTCGAAAGTCGATTTCGTGATTATCTTTACTCATGACGTGGATTTTTTTAACAGCACGATGCCCGAGCCAGTTCACAAGAACAACGGCTTTTCAGACTTCACGCCAATGACGCCCATCGACACTGCGCTCGTGCCTGAATCCGAGGCGGACAAAGCACACCGCGAATACGTGTGGATATTTCAATTCGCGAAGGGCACGTTCGATCCGGCCAGTTTCTCTCCGCACTCGCAATATCAATTCTCGAAGATGGAAACCAGCTCGCTCGGTTCCAAGGGAAGCCTCAAGACCGTCACGGATGCTTTCCAATTTGTGGCGACTGCAAGCCACTGAGATTCATCCGGAAGGTTGCGGGGCTTGGTTCTTCGTTGGTCTGGACCCGCGCGTCCATTGCTAGAGTCCACGCACATTTGTGACTTCATCGTAGTCGTGTCGGACGATGATCGCAGAGAAACCAGTTTCAAATTCTGCCTCTGACTGCGACGCTTCGGCGTGAACACATGGAAGGCCGGCTAACGATGAAAGCTAATTTGCGAGGGGTCCACCTCGTAGCCCTCGTCCTCTACAATTTTCTGGGCAGCTGAGCGAAGAGTCTGCTCGCCTGCGTTCTTCGGTGCGTCGTAATGACGGCGAATCACTTCTTCGCCCGACTCGATTCGAATCAGCCACTTCGACTTGGCCGCATCCCAGGAGACTTCCACGTGGTCTGCACGCATGGCTTCCTCCACAACGCAATCTACACGACATTGTATTGCAGGTTTCCGTTTTTGAAGAGCCTCGGCTCCCGTAACTAAGCCCGTGCATTCTGTTGGAATAGTCGCTCGCTCTATTCAACACTGTTCACAAGGATTTCGATACGCTTGGGTAACTGATCCGACAAGGACAGCACCGGGCCATTTACTTTTGCAACCTTCTTCGTTAGCTTTCTATCCCCGGCCATTCATCAGAGGAAAAAAAGCTTTGATGGGCTGAAGACCCCTGGCAGGTAGGCTCCTCCAAGCGCTATATGATTTCGAGGTGACACATGAGAAGAACGACTGCCGTTGGTGCGGCGGTTTCGCTTCTGCTCGGCGGCGCCCTTTTGACCTGTTATGCAAAACAACTCAACGTCTCGCAAGACGTACAGCAGGGTCCCAAGGTGCAGACATTCAGCGGGAAAATCGTCTCCCAAAACGGCGTGCGGCTGGTTTTGAAAGACGACGATAATAATGTCTGGTACCACTTAGATGACCAACAGAAGGCCAGCCAGCTCTTTGGCAAAGATGTTCTGGTCACCGGCACCTTGGACGGGCTCACAGGCACAATTCGCGTTCAGAGCATCGTGGAAGGCAAACCCCCTGAGAAGCCTCCCGCGAACACCGAGGAGAAGAAACAAAATGGCGAACCGGCCAGAGGCGCAACGGCTCCCCCCGCAAGCACTGATACTGTTGCTCCTAATGCGCGGCAGGTAAGTCCAGCCCAAGAGCCCGTTGGCAATGTATCGACGCCGCGTTCAAATGCTCAAGTTTCCTCGGGGAGCGAGGCTTTAAATCACACTCAGGGTGAAGTGTCGGTAAGCCCCGTACCGGAAGCAACCTCGACTCTCCTGCTAAGTTTGCCGGAAGAGGCAGTAAGTGCATCGTCTTCCGTTGCGATCCGCTCTCGCCGTTTGATTCCGACACCTCCCGGCTTCAGGCCGCAAGGACAGAACAAGAATTTGCTGGTTGGTCGACTGCTCAGCCGCGGCAATCCTTCCTACCCCCAAGAGGCTGTGCAGCAACGGATTGAAGGAACGGTCCGGTTACACGCCGTGATCGGCAAGGACGGGAAAATCCAAAGCCTCGAACCAATGAGTGGTCCGCCTTTGCTTGTTGAAGCTGCGGAGACTGCTGTTCGTGAGTGGCGCTATGGTCCAACTCTACTGGATGGGCATCCGATTCAAACCCAGGCGGATATCAATCTCGTATTCCGGCTCCCAAGGTAACCGAAGGATTTGCAGTCTGACATGTCTGACATCAGCCCACGACCTCGGGTCGAAAGCGGCCTGCGCTCCCAAAAATAGCAGGCGTTCCGACCAAGACGTCGCCGGATGGCCAGTCCAGCAGCAACTATTTTGGTTCCTTTCCGGCGAGGTTGGCAAAGGGAAGATACGGGACGAAACCGTGGGTTTGCGTGCGCAGGCGATAGACGGACGTGGTGGCAGTGATGTACAGGGTGCCGTAGTCGGGATCGCCCCAGGTTAGATTGGCCGGCTGCTCAGCCAGAACGATAGTGCCGAGATGGCGACCCGCCTTGTCCCAAACCCAGATGCCACGCGGCCCGGTGACAAAGATATTGCCGTTCTTGTCCACTTTCATGCCATCGGGCACTCCGTCGTCCTTGCCACCGGGTTCTTGACCGAAGATTCGGCCAATCGAGACCGTTCCGTCGTCGTCGAAGTCGTACTCACGAATATTGCGCTGCTCGCTGTCGTCCACGTAAAACCTTTTGCCATCAGGCGAGAAAGCAAGGCCGTTGGGTTGCGTGAGTTCCCGAGTGAGCAGAGTCACGGCACCGTTCTGGCCGAGGCGATAGACGCCCTCAAACGGAATTTCCTGCGATTGGCCTCGCGGAAGATCGAGTGTGGGATCCGTGAAATAGAAGGCGCCGTCAGGGCCCAGAACAACATCGTTAGGGCTATTGAAACGCTTACCGTCATATCGATCCGCAAGCACGGTGTACTTAGCATTGGAGCGCGAAATGGCAATGATCGCGCGGAGAACGCTGGCGCAATCGATTAGCCGTCCATCGCGATCGAACGTGTTGCCGTCGGGATCGCCGAGCTCGATGAGGCTGTTCCTCGAACCATCCATCTGCACTTTGTAAATTTTGTTGATGGTCTCGTCGCTGATCCACAAGAAACCACCCGGATCCCACACCGGCCCTTCCGTGAAGCCGAAGGCGGTCGCGACTGTCTCCAACTTTTCGCTGGGCGCAATAAGTTTTGAAAATTCCGGTGTGAGGGGATCGAGAGCGAACGAAGATTTCGACTGGGCGGCGCAGAGGTGGACGATGGCGAGGCTGACCACGGCCAGAACGGCAATCACGAATAACCACCTGCTCAGTTTAGCCATGAGTCCTCGCCGAGGTTTTGGTGTGTTCTTGAGTCTGCAGCAGATTTCGCGACAAGCAATGACCGCGAGGGGTCAACGATTCTCATCTTCATCGTCATGTTTTCCTTGGCGCTGGCGAGAGGACGCTTGATCGACCGCAGCCGTACGCATCAGAAAGCTAACCAGATTGTTGAGCTCGGCAGAGGTAAACCGCTGACCATAGTCAGCTGGCATCAGCGAGAGTGGATCGTAGGTGACGCTCGCCAGCCCCGAGCGTTCGAGCATATGAAACGTGCCGTCGAGCGATTGAAACTGCATCGAAAAATTGTCCTGGTTGCGGATGAAGCCGGTGAGTTTCTGGCCGTCATGCGTGACGATGACTGCGGTGCGAGCGCGCGGATTGAGGTTGTCGTTGGGCTGCGTGATCGCACGCAAGATCTCGGCTGGTTCGCGCGACCTGGCGTAGTCGGTGAGATCCGAAGCAAGGAAGCCTCCTGAGCCGGCTCCCGAGTCGACGATGCTGTGGCATTTTGAGCACGCCGCCTTGCCGAAGAAAAGTAATTTGCCGGCGGTGGGATCGCCGGGCAGCGCCGTGTGCTCTCCTCCGGTACGGCTTTGGAGCGAGCGCAGGTAGGCTCCGACAACTTTGATCTGGTCGTCGCTCAAGACGGGGCCGAAAGCAGGCATGGTGCCCGACGCGGCGCCATCGTGAACGATGCGAAAAAGCTGCTCGTCCGAGATACGCTCGAGCTCCGGATTAGTCGCGATGTTCGGGGCGTGTTCTCCACCCCGCGCATCCAGGCCGTGGCATCCGGCGCAATTGCTGTCGAAAAGTTTCTTCCCTGCCTCGGTTGCGTCGGCCGAAACCCGCCTTTTCGGCGAGACCGGCTGCTGCGCGCGCGAGTTCTGAATTCCAGATGCGAAAGTCGATAAGAACAGGAGCGCGGAAAGCAGTAAATATCTCACGCACGAAAAACAAATTCGCGCTTTTCTTAAACGGCCTCGAGACACGCGCGTCCATTCCTCAGAAGTGGATTCCATTGGCAATCCGCAGAGCCTGTTGGGTGCGACGGATTGTTCTTAGAACAAGAATTTCAGCCCGGCCTGCAAAATTCGCGGCTGCCCATAGGTGGAAGAAATCACTCCAAATCCGGACGAGCCCACCGTGCCGAAGCCTGATGAACTGTTGGCGGAGAACTGCGCATGGTTGAAGACATTGAATGCCTCAAACCGGAATTGCAAAGTCTTCGACTCCGTTAGTTTGGTGTCCTTCAACAGCGCCATATCCCAATTGTTCAGGCCTGGGCCGTGGAAGAAACGCCGACGCGAACTGCCGATCGTTCCGAGCGCCTCGGGAGTGAACAGGCTGGTGTTGAAGTAAGTACCTCCGTGCCGCGGGTTGGTGGTCTGCAGGACCTGGCCACCAGCGAAGTCCGGCAGATCAATTTGGGCCTCGCCGCCTTGCGTCCCGGTGAACGAATTGTCGTCGGACTCGGTCAACGTGACGGGTAGACCGGTGACGAAGCTCGTGATCCCCGATACCGCCCAGCCCGCGGCGACCCAGTTCACCCATCCTGACGTATGAAAGATGCGATCGAACGGGACTCGGGTATCGTAGCTCGCCACGAAATTGTGCGTGGCATCAAAAATACACAAGCCGATGCTCCGCCGGTGATCGAACGGATTTATTCCTTCCTGAAACCCGGAGGCGTTATCCATACACTTACTGTAGGTATATCCGATCAGAAAAGTCGAAAGGCCGCTCGTGTGTTTCAGTTCAACCTGCAGTGAATTGTACGAAGACTGCGCGATCGTCGCTTCGTACGGAATGTCCGCGAAGCTCGGTCCGAGTACCGTGTAGGTCGTATTCACGACGCAAGGGTTACCGGGGTTCGCCGGACCGCACTGCGCAGCCGGCACGAGTTGCACATTCGTCGTGGCGGCTGAGGGGTACGGCACTCCTGGGGGCAAGATATATTGTTGTCCCTCACCGAAGCCGCCGCACTGCTGCCCTGAGCTCGTCTGCGCGTTCAGCTGAATCAGCTGCAGGCAAAGTGTAGGGTTGCCGGGATTCGCCTCGACTAGACTGATCAGTTTGTGGCCCTGATTTCCTACATAGCTCACGCTCAAGACCGTGTTGGTCCCAAACTGCCTCTCGACGGACAGTTCGTAATCTTCCGAGCGTGGCAGCACGTTGTGAGTGTTGTAGGCGAGCGTGCCAGAGAGCGGTAAGACACCGGCCCAATTGAACGTGGTGTCTGGATTCTTGGCACTTACGTTTCCAGGAGGGAACACAAACGGAAAGCGCTGGCCTTCGGGGTTATTGGAACCCCGATCTATATAGGGTGTTTCGAGCAATGGCGGAGCTGGGCTCACATAGAACAACCCGTATGGAGGATCGCCAATTTCCTGAAACTGTGTGAGGTCCTCGACCGACGTATAGAAAATGCCGTACCCCGCGCGGATACTGGTCTTGCCCGGCCCACCCGTCAATTTTGCAATGAGTCCGGAACTAAATCCGGGCGAGTAAGCGAGACCCAGCCGGGGCGAAAAATTGTTATATCGAGTCGGGGCGAGCGTTCGCGGCACGCCTGGGTCGCCCGGCAATAGATACCCAGTCGGCGCGCCCGGAAACACGACGGACTGAACCCCCGGCACGACCGTTTCAATCTTGTTCTGGGTGTCGTACCAGGGTTGGCTGAACTCCCACCGCAAACCATAGTTGAAAGTGAGATTCTGAGTTATGCGCCAACTATCCTGACCATACAATCCCATGTATTTTGACCTGGAATCGAGGATCTGCTCGCTGGCCTGAATGAATTGCGCGGGAGCGCCGAGGAAAAAGTCGACCACATCCGATCCGGATTCGCTTCCATCGAATGTGAAATCGCCATTTTCGCCGAAAAAGTTTCGGTCATTGATCTGGTCATAGTGAAACTGCCCGCCAAACTTCAAGCTATGCGTGCCGATGATCTTCGTGTAATTGTCCAGCCACTCAAATGTGTTGTTGAATTGCTTGGTTGTATCTGAGGGCACTCCGATATTCAGACCCAGTAGGGCGAACGATACGGAGGGTACACCCTCCAGGCTTGGAGCTATGGGCCCGATGCCGCCGGGCTGATCGAAGCCGGAGGTGAATCCAAGTGAGGAAAGGGTCGGCCCTAGCCCTCCCTGTGGCGAGAATAGATGGTTCGCGGTTCTTAAATAGCTGAAGCGGAACTCATTGACCGACGTGGAGCCGAAGGACTTCGTATCACCAAGCACTACAACTTGCGCACGACTGGCACTCAAGGCGTTGAAGCCGGGCACATTGGCGCCCCCATTGGGGTAGGGATTGTTCGAGGTATCGTCGTCTACATGCCAATAACCGGAGAGTAGCCCAAATTGCGCCGTATTTTGATCGATCCGAATTCCACCTTTGTCGTCCCGCAATCTTTGCTCGGCACCGGTCGTGTTGAAGTTTGGGCCGCCTGGTGAAGAACTTGGGTTTAATGGCTTGGGAACAAATGGCAACAGACCCTTGGCAGCGGGCGAGAATACAGTTGGTGAAAGTTGGGCGTTCGGCAAAACGCAATTCGCTGTGCTCGTGCAGCCATCAAAAAAATAAGGTTCATTTGCTGTTACCGGGTAGCCGAGTCGGCTCGTGAGCGTTTGAGCCCAGGCCGTACCTTGGACCGAGCCCGTCAAGGCAGACTCCTGATCCGTAAAGTCTCCGTTGCGATCCGCGAGGCTAGGAACAAAGGTGCTGGCGGTTGACCCGAAGATAAGACGTGTGCCTTGATAATCCACAAAGAAGAAAGTTTTATCTCTTTTGATCGGACCGCCCACCGTGCCGCCAAACTGGTTTTGTATCAGTTTGCCGATCGAAGGTGCAAACCAGTCCCGGCCGTTAAATGCCGTGTTTCGGTTGAACTCGAATACATCACCGTGATAGAGGTTGGTGCCGGATTTTGTGATGACGTTAATTTGGCCGCCGCTGTAATTCCCGTATTCGGCGTCAAAGTTGTTCGTGATGATTCGGAACTCTTCGATCGAATCCAGGTTGGGAATCACTGCCGTTCCATTGTTCTTGCCTTCGTTGACGTTGGCACCGTTGATCATGAAGCCGTTGGCGGCTTCGCGCTGGCCATTGATTGACTGGTTCCCGGAATTGAGAGAGTTACTTCCAGAAACCGTCCGATCGTTCAGTCCTGCCGATTGGGCGGCGTATTGGGACGGCACGACGCCTGGTTGCAGGCTCAGGAGATCCGTAAAGTCGCGGCCATTGAGCGGTACTTCGGTAATTTTTTGGCTGTTGATCACTTCGCCCATTTGCGTGCTCTGCGTCTCCACATGGACGGCGTCGCTGTTGACGGTCACACTTTCGGAAACTTGGCCGATCTCCAGTTTCACATCCGCGCGGATGGCGGAATTGGCGTCAATGTGGATTCCGCTCCTGCGGTAGGACTTGAATCCTGTCTGCTTAACTTCAATGTCGTAGTCACCGACCGCAAGATTGGGGAAGCTGTAGAAACCGGCGCCGTCGGTCTCGACGGTGGCTTGCACGCCTGTGGCGATGTTGGTCGCCGTCACGGAGACGCCCGGAACGACCGAACCGCTCGGGTCGGTGACGATGCCGGAAATACTGCCGGTAATACTGGCCCAAACCGCACAGGCCGCCAGCACGACGCCCCCGAGAACTACGAGAAAACGCTGAGGAATGCACATACGGGCCCCCTGTTAACGCAAAAGGAGTTCAGTCCGCGCGGAGACGGCAAGGCGGCTCGCGCAGAATTCGGCTGAAAAGACACCCGCAAAAGCCCCGAACCCAACCCCAATGCCAAACTCTTACCGCAGGCCCAGAAACCTGTCAACGGCTATTTTTAATGAATTTTAATAACGGCACAGATTTTCACCCACGTTGGGGTTGCAAGCAAAAACGCGGCCCCTCGAACCATCGGAAAGGTCACAGAACTTGGTGCCCACAATGAGTTCTCCCTTCGCGATCCAAAAAACGGTGGTAGAGTGCGCAAAAATGAATTCCAGAGGGAGGGCATGATGAAAGCGAGAGTTTTCGCGGCGGCTTTGCGGGATGGAAGCAGACGAAAACTGGCAGTTCTCGCTCTGGTGGCCGCGCTGGCTGTAACGATCATGGCGATTTCCGTTCGGTCCGCTGGACCGTCGCGCGCAGGACAAGCCGGCACCCCGGCCTTATCAGCGGATGATGCCGCTCTGCTCGATGGATACCGGCACGTCGAAGTCGCCTCGGTGTCTGACGCGCTGGAACAGCTTTTCGGGCAGCGGGGGTTCATGTCGCATCGTATGCGGCCGGTATTCACCTCGCGCTTCGCGGGGTTCGCCGTCACCGTGCAGCTCAAGAAGGATGAAGGCACCGCAGATCCGGACGCGCTCGCGGGTATGCTGGCGGCCATCGATAGCGGGGGGCCCAACTCCGTCTACGTGATGACCCTCGAACAAGGCGCCGATATTGCGGGAATGGGCGGCTTGATGGCGACAGCGATGGCCGCACGGAATTATTCAGGTGCGGTGATTGACGGCGGGGTACGCGATACCGCCTACCTGCAAAAGATCGGTTTTCCGGTCTTCGCCACCGGAATCGTGCCTTCGACTTCGGTGCATCACTATCGTTTTGCGGGGGCGAACGTGCCAGTGGCCTGCGACGGGGTCACGGTGAGCGCGCAGGACATCGTGGTGGCGGATTCCGACGGTGTCGTGGCCGTGCCGCGAGCGCACGCGAAGGAAGTGCTGGCGCTGGCGCAGGAGATGGATTTCAAGGAGCACTCGATGTACGCGTATATCGAGAAGCTGAAGTCGATTGAGGAGGCGGTAAAGAAGTTTGGGCGGTTATGAAGGTGGACCAGCGGGGTTTATCGGAACCTTAACGTGATCAGATTTGATCAACGGAGCGGATTCATCTGTGCGGGGGTGCTGTTGTTTGCGACGGTATGCGCCGCGGGGTTTGTTGCGGAACAGGCTGCGGCCGTGAACACAGTCGCAACTGTCGATAGTTGCGAAGTTAGCGCTGCCACGCATGAAGGATTGCCGGCGGTGCGCATGACGAATCACTGGGTGGAGCTGATTTTAGTGCCGAAGCTCGGCGGACGATTGATGCAAGTCAGGTTTGCAGGGCACGCTTACCTGTTCGAGAATCGAGAACTTAAAGGGAAATACTTCCCGCCGCTGGCTCCCAGCGCTCCGCGGCGCTGGTATAACTATGGCGGAGACAAGATCTGGCCCATGCCTGAGGGCAGCGAAGACGCCGAGCATTGGCCGGGGCCGGTATCCGATGTGCTCGACGACGGGGACTACAAGGTGGCGGTCGTCTCAACCAGCCCGCGCTGCGCAGTCCGGATGGATGGGCCGGCCGACGAGCGCACCGGGTTAAAGTTTTCGCGCGAAATTGCGCTGGGCAACGATTCGCCGGAAATCTCGTTTCACTCCGTGATGGAAAATGCTTCCACGCGCCCAATTGAATGGTCCATGCAATCGGTAACGCAATACGATACCGCCGACGCGCGCGACGACGCCGACTACAATCACAATTTTTGGGCGTTCACGCCGGCGAATCCGAACAGCGTGTACCTCGACGGATTTCACGTGCGGTCGGGGCTGGCGGATGATCCTTCCCTCTCTGTGCAGGGCGGCCTGTTCCGGTTGCACTGGCTATATCTGCAAAATGAGGTGTGGGTGGATTCGCCGGGCGATTGGCTCGCGGTAGTCGACCACGCCTCGGGTTACGCGATGGTGGAACGATTTCTCTACCAGCCGAATGCGGAGTATCCCGGCAAGGCCAGTGTGATCTTTTACAAAAACGGACCTGCGGTGGAAATGAACGAGCGAGGCCGGCCCGAGATCCGTACCAGCGCCGATGACGCGCCCTACTACATGGAGGCAGAGCTCAATAGCCCGATGGCGACAATCGCGCCAGGCCAGACGCACGCGATGGACACGAAATGGTATCCAGCGCGTGCGGGAAACGAGTTTGCCGGTGTGGCGGAAGGCGGCCTGATTGCAGAGCCTTTATTAGCGGTGCGAACCGCGACAGGTGTGCGCATTAGCGGATCGTTCGGCGTATTTTCCCCCGGACACGTGATCGCGCATTTCATGGATGTGAGGGGCGTCGAGCTCACGACGCTGCGGCTGGGCAACGCGGACCCGGCTGAGCCGCTGAACTTGAGTGAAGAAGTGAAGGTACCGTCCGGAACGCAGCGCGTGAAAGTTTCTGTCGAAGGCGAGCACGGCGAAAACCGCGGCGTTCTGGGCGAGACAGCTGTGACGGGGATTTCCTAGCAAGATGCGACGCATTCCGAACCATCCGCGGCGAGGCTTTCCCTTAACGGCTACCAGCACGCTGCTCCTGGTGAGTCTCGCCGCAATGATCCTACGCGCGCAGGGACAGACGCCTGCGCAGGCCGGGGGTGCTGTGGTTTCAACAGTTGTAGATATTTCTCCGGGAGATCTTCGCGTGTCTCCGCCAGGTGCTAATTGGCCTTCTTACAATGGCGACTATTCCGGACGCCGCTACTCGAGCCTGAGTCAGATCAACTCCGCAAACGTCGGCCAGCTGCGCGCGCAGTGGGCCTTTCACGTGCGGGCCTCGAGTGACCTGGAGGTTACACCTGTAGCAGTCGACGGGATTCTTTTTATCAGCGCGGCGAACGATGTGTACGCGGTGGACGCCCGCGCCGGCCGCAGCATATGGCACTATTCACGGCCAATCAGCGAAGGATTGATTGACGACGCTTCCCAGCATCACAGCCGCGGCGTTGCCGTCTGGCATTCGCATGTCTACATTCTCACGGATAACGCACACCTGGTATGCCTCGACGCCCGCTCCGGAAACTTACTTTGGGACGTCGCCTACACCAACGGAAACAAGAACTACGGAGCGACCAGTGCGCCCCTGGTCGTTCACGACAAAGTGCTTGTCGGCACATCGGGTGGCGATGACGGTGTGCGCGGCTTCGTGGCCGCTTACAATGCCGGGACTGGAAAGGAACAGTGGCGATTCTGGACGATTCCGGGGCCGGGCGAACCCGGCTCGGAAAGCTGGCCAGGGAAAACCTACGAGCGCGGTGGCGGCACGACTTGGATGCCCGGGACCTACGATCCCGATTTGAACACGCTGTACTGGGGCACCAGCAATCCGGCGCCGGATTTCGATGGCGCCGTACGCCCGGGCGACGATCTCTACACGGATTGCGTCGTTGCGCTCGATCCGGACACCGGAAAATTGAAATGGCACTTCCAATTCACTCCGCATGATTTGTTCGATTACGATGCGACGGAAACGGCGGTTTTACTCGACGCGATCTACCAGGGTGAGCCACGGAAATTACTGCTCGAAGCGAACCGCAACGGGTTCGTCTACGTTCTCGACCGCACCAATGGAAAATTTCTTTCCGCCACTCGCTTCGCCGAACAATTGAATTGGGCGAGTGGAATTGACGCGAGCGGACGGCCTATCCGCACCGAGGTCGCGCCTAGCGCCGAAGGAACGCTGGTCTGTCCGGGCTTTGAGGGTGCTACGAATTGGTATTCGCCTTCTTATAATCCTGCGACTCACCTGCTTTATTTCCTTTCGATGGAAGATTGCGCGACGTATTTTCTGAAGCCCCAGCAATTCGAAGAAGGCCGAACGTACTACTCGACTGGAATTAAGCACCCAGGCAACCGGACTCCGGAGAAAATTCTGCTGGCCTACGACGTAACCTCCGGAAAATTCGCTTGGCGCTATCCGCAGATCGGAACTGGCCATTCCTCGGGCGGAACCATGACCACGGCTGGCGGCCTTACATTTTTTGGCGACGATGCCGAATCTTTTGAAGCGGTGGATGCACAGTCTGGCGCACCGCTCTGGCATTTCCATACAGGGCAGTTGATGCACGCTTCGCCGATGAGTTTTGCAGTAGATGGCAAGCAGTACGTGGCGATCGCGTCCGGCAGCGACGTATTTGCCTTTGCCTTGCCCTAGCTTTGGACATGGTGTCGTTGTGGTCTGCAGAAAAATCATTGACCAGGAGGAACGCATATGATCAGCACGCAGGTTTCGCGTAGGAACTTCGCCGCCCGGTTCGCCACATTTCTTTCCGGCTTTGGAATTGCAGGAGTGCTGGGCAAGGCAGCAGCGGCAGCGCCTCAGAACAAGGAAGTGCAAAAGCTGGATTACGACGGCAAACCGGCCGGCAAAGGATTCATCACACCGGTCATTGTCTACGACGGCGTCGTCTACATCGCCGGCCAAGGCGCGCATTCGCATGATTCAGGCGAAATTCCCATGGATATCGAATCGCACGCAAAGAAGGTGATGGAGAACGTGAAACTAGTGGTGGAGGCGGGCGGCGGAACGATGGACAGCATCCTGCAACTCACAGTTTTTCTCACTTCCATTGACAATTACGACGGCCTCAACAAAGTCTTCAAGACCTATTTCCCGAATGGCGGACCCGCACGTACGTGCGTTGCCGTCGCGGCCTTGCCCGGGAATTCGCTGGTCGAAATCAATTGCACCGCAGCCGTCGTCCGCAAATAACAAGGAGCTGACCATGGGCCTTCGATCAAACCGCAGATCATTTCTAACAACGGCGGGCGCAGTGGCAGCGGCGGCATGGAGCGGCGTGCGGCTCCGTGTCGCCAGTGCCGCCCCTACTCCGCCGCAAGTGGATAAGATTTCCGGATTTGGAGCCACGGGAAATGTGTACCAGGAGCTCGGCGTCACAACGGTTATCAACGGCCAGGGCACGATGACGACGCTCGGCGGATCGTTAATCCGGCCGGAGGTCGAAGCAGTAATGGCGCTGGGGTCGAAGCATTTCGTCAGCGTTCCAGAGTTGGAACGCGCGGCCGGCGAACGACTCGCGCAGATGCTGAAATTGCCCGACGGTTACTCTGTCCTGGTTACCTCGGGTGCCGCGGCCGCGATCCAATCCGGCCTCGCCGGCTTGTTGACCGGCGACAATGAACAGCTGATTCAACAGTTACCGGATCTGACCGGGCTGAAATCCGAAGTCATCATCCAGAAAACCCACCGCAATCCTTTCGATCATCAGTTGCGCGCGACGGGCGTCAAGCTGGTGGTGATCGAAACTCGCGAAGAGCTGCACAACGCGGTCGGGCCAAAGACCGCGATGATGCACTTCACGAATTTCGCGAACGCCGCGGGGCAAATCAAAGTAGAGGAGTGGCCGAAGCTGGCAAAGCAGTACAACCTGCCGGCGATGATCGACGCCGCGGCCGACACGCCGCCCGTTTCGCATCTGTGGGACTACGCACAAATGGGCTACGACATGATCACCTTCAGCGGCGGCAAAGCGATGCGCGGTCCGCAGTGCGCGGGATTGTTGATCGGACGGAAGGAGATGGTGCACAACGCGCTGTTGAATAACAGTCCCTTCGAAGATACGCTCGGCCGCGGCCAGAAAGTGGGCAAGGAAGAAATCGTTGGGATGATCAAAGCGGTCGAAATCTATTTGAATGAGGACCACGACGCGCTGATCAAGGAATGGTGGAGCAGGCTCGACAAAATTTCAGCGGACGTCACCAAGGTGCCGGGAGTCAGCACGGCTTATTTTGTGCCGGACGTGGCCAACCATGTGCCGCATGTTCAGATCAATTGGGATCCGCGGCGCATCGCACTGGCACCGCGCGAGGCTGCCGGACTGCTGCGCAAAGGAACACCATCGATTGTCGTGGAGAGCACAGAAACGGGTTTGGCGATGAATTCCTTCATGCTGCAGCCGGGCGAGGATGCCATCGTCGGCGCAAAAATCACCGAACTGCTGCGCGCGCATCCAATCTAATCCATGCTATTTTTCTGGCATGCGAAGCTTCGAGCCTTTCTGCTCGAGCCATTTGTTGAACTCCTGAACCATGGGCAAGGTCCATTTCGAATCAATTTGACCGGGTGTGTAACGCCCTTGGCGAAGCATCTGGTGGCCCCAATCATCGATCAGATGACTCATTTCCGAGCTTCCCGCAACTTTCTCAGCCAGCTGGGGAGGAATGAAAGTGATGCCCTCGGGGTCTCCGAGTGCGATATCTCCCGGCAGCACGGTCGTCTGGCCGATGCGGATGGGAACATTGATGCCGACCAACATGACGTTTTCGAGCGCCGAGGGATCGAAATCACGAGTGTAAACCTGGAATCCGTGTATTTCCTGAATTCCGCTGACATCGCGCACTGCGCCGTCGACGATCAATCCATTGTGACTGTGCGCGAAAATCGCGGTGGAGAGATTGTCGCCGACGATGGTGCCGTCCTTCACCTTGCCGAAAAGGTCCACAACCAGAACGTCGCCGGGCTCGAGGATGTCTATGATCCAGGAATTCTCATCGCCGATGCGGCCTTCCTTCTTTCCTATGGCCTGAATCACCGAGTCCACGTCCGGGCGACGCGGCATGAAGACAGCCGTGACCACGCGGCCGACCATCCGCTCGCCTGGGTTGATCACCTTCCAGTGCCCTTCAAATTGATTGAAGTAGTTGGCCTCCTGCAGCACATCCCAGGCCTGCTCCGCGTCGGTATCTTTCAGGCGCGCAAGGATCGCGTCGGCCACTTTAGGTCGGCCGTCGGGGAATCGCTCGCCATGCCAATCCGGCGTGAACGCGACGCGCTGCTCGGTGGAGAAAAGCCCGAGCTGCGCCTCTACAGGCAGCGAGTAAGCGCCGAACAGCACAACGAGAAATGCGATACGCAGCGCGCCGATCATGAGTGCCTCCTTTTGGCGCGAGGCGCAAGAAACTCACTACGCCGCGGCGTAAGAATTGAAATAGCGACCGCCCAGGGCGAAACAGTATCACGCTGGCGAAACACCAGCCAACCGTATGCGGGCGAATTCACTGAAGCGAAGTCCATTTGTGCCGCGCCCACGGAGACGGCCACGCAGATATGAATGTCCCCGGAACAAACGATCCGCATTCGACCCGCGTGCGATGGCTGCTGATTTTTTGGCTCTTCGTGCTGAGTTGTGTTGCGTTTCTTGACCGCGTGAATATGTCCATCGCGGGAAGCTCCATCGCCACCAGCTACCACCTCACCAATGTGCAGCTCGGTTCGGTCTTCAGCGCGTTTCTGTGGGGATATGCGCTGTTCCAGACGATCGCCGGGTCATTGGTCGTCCGGCTGGGGCCGCGGCGTGTGCTGGCGGTCGGCGTGGTGTGGTGGGGGATTTTCACCGCGCTGACAGCCACAGTCCCCGCCTCGCTCGCTGGGGCGCTCGCAATGTTCATCGGCATTCGCTTCCTGTTGGGTGCCGGCGAATCGATCATTTATCCCGCTTCAAATCAATTCGTGGCGCGATGGATTCCTGCAGACGAGCGCGGCATCGCTAACGGCTGGATTTTCGCGGGCGTGGGCGTGGGCGCCGGAATCTCGCCGCCGCTAATCACGCGGGTGATGTTGCACCACGGCTGGCGTGCGTCGTTTTGGGTTTGCGCGGCGATCGGAGTCGTCGCCGGGGCCGTTTGGTTTGCGATTGCCCGCGATACGCCGGAGCAACATCCGTGGGTCTCGGCAGGCGAGAAAAAAAAGATCGACGGGGGCCTGACGCTCGCCAGCCCAGGCGCAGCCACGCCCTCCGCAAATGTCCACGTCGTGCGAATTCCCTGGGGCAGAATCTTAACGAGCCGCGAAGTATGGGCCGTGACGGTAAGCTATTTTTGTTTTGGCTACGTAGCATGGATTTTCTTCAGCTGGTTCTACATCTATCTGGCGAAAGTACGTGGCTTGAATCTGAAAGCCAGCGCGTTTTACGCCATGCTTCCTTTTCTTGCGATGGCCGTATGCTCCGCGCTCGGTGGCGTGCTCAATGACCGCGTGACGAAGTGGCGCGGCGAACGGTTGGGACGTTGCGGCGTCGCGACAGTTTCCATTGCCCTCACAGCGGTGTTCTTGGTAATCGGTTCGCGAGCCACCGACGCGCAGGTGGCGAGCTTGGTCCTTGCTGGCGGTGCGGGCATGCTCTATCTTGCGCAGAGTTCATTCTGGAGTGTGACTGCGGACATCGGCGGAAGATCCTCAGGCGCCGTCTCCGGATTTATGAACATGGGTGCTCAAGCAGGCGGAGCGATAACCGCAATTCTGACGCCCTTGATCGCGGAGCATTGCGGGTGGACCGCTTCGTTCCTAACGGCGGCCGCGCTTTGCGTGGTGGGAGCGCTAGCATGGCTGGTGGTCGACCCCAAAAAACGGCTGGCCGAATAAGCGTACGGCAAGGCCGACATCGTCTCCCACTCCCTAGTCCCCGCCGATGCACCCGCAGATTCCGGTTGCGCCGTCATCCCGGTGCAATCGAAGATGCCAGACTCACGCTTCCGGTATCGTAGGGCACCCCGGAAATTCCTTCAGGAATGTGTTACCGATATAGCCAAGGTATTTTATTCCGATTTGGCTGGTGAAGAAGCCGTCGGCGGTAAGCTTGCGCAGCGTGGAGAAGAATTCGATACCTGGTCCGAGTCGGGAGTCTTTCTCGACGCTCTTACGATACGCGATGAGATCGAGGATTTCTATTTGCTGCAGGCGACTACATTCAAGATAGCTTTGGCCGTAGCGGTCAACGCAGGCCGAGTCGAGCCACTGGATCCCGCCGCCGAGTTCGAGCTGGTAGTCTTTGTTTTCGCTGGTCAGCAGATCAACGAATTCGGGCGCGCCGGCCTCAAGCGCCCCGCCGGTTTCGTCGTCCGGCGGAATGATAGCCTGGCACAGCGCCTGCAGCGTCTCGTATTGATGTGAAGAAAAGTATTTGGGAGAGTAGCCGCCGGAGGTAGATGCTGCTTTTTCCGCGCTGATTATGCGATGGGCATGCTCGGCCGCCTCGAGCCTGACCAGGCGCAGTGCCGATCCGGCCGCCGCACTCAGGCTGAGGGATTTGAGAAGATCACGGCGCGAAATGGACATCAGTCGTCCTCCTCCGGTTCCTCGTTTCGGTTCCCCCGCTACAGATTCCCCTTCTTCGCCTGCTCCAAAAGATATTCCGACGCCCTCCAGGAAAGCGCCAGGATAGAGAGCGTTGGGTTCTTGTCGGGGCTAGTGACGAAGGCGGCAGCATCGGTGACGAACAGGTTTTTCACATCGTGCGTCTGGCAATATTTGTTCAACGCAGAGCTCTTGGGATCATCTCCCATGCGCACAGTCCCCGATTCGTGAATCGCGGTTCCGCCTTCGTACAAGCCGTAGGGACTGACGCCGTCAGCAGCGGTCTCGGTGGTGTAGGTTCCACCCGCGGATTCCACGATGGCCCGGAAAGTTTCCTGCATGTCTTTCGCCATTTTGATTTCGTTATCGCCAGAGCGCCAATGAAAACGCAGCACCGGGATGCCCCACTCGTCCACTGCGCTCGGATCGAGTTCGCAATACGTCTGTTGATTCGGAATCATCTCGCCCAGTGCCTCCATGCCAATTGTGGCGCCGTAAGAGCGTCGGCAATTCTGCTTAAAAGCGCTGCCATAGCCTTCCGAGCTGTCGCACACGTCATCGAATTGACCCGCCGTCGGCATAAATCGACCACCGCCGGGTTCGATGTGATAGCCGCGCAGGAATTCATTCTTACGGTCGAATTTCCACCAAGGCATATATACGTGAGGAAGATAGTTTCCTCCACTGCCGTCGTGATTGTGAGGCGGCATCCTCTCCAGCTGCGGGAAGTAACCCGAACCCCAGCTCCCAACGCTATCCATCAGGTTGCGCCCTACTTCACCCGAAGAATTGGCTAATCCTTCGGGAAAAAGGCTCGATCGCGAATTCAAGAGCAGACGCGCGGATTCGCATGCGCTGGCGGCCACCACGAAACTTCGAGCATTTACTCGCTTCTCCATCTTTGTGGTTCGCTCGATGTAGGTAACCGATTCGGCCTCGCCGTTCTTGCCCACCACAATTTCTCGCGCCATGGCATCGGTGATAAGAGTTAGACGCCCGGTGGCCTGGGCCGGGGGGATCAGCACTTGGCTCGAGCTGAAGTTGGAAGCAGATACGCAGCCGCGAGCACATTGGCCACAGTAGTGGCACGCCGGGCGGCCATTCAGCGGCTTGGTGAGGATAGCCATGCGCGAAGGTACACAGAGTATTTTCAGCTTATCGCAGGCTCTCTTGAGAAGGGTCTCAGTGCAGCGCGGCTTGGGCGGCGGCAAGAAGATACCGTCAGGCGCACTGGGGATATTTTCCCTGGTGCCAAAAACACCTATGTACGACTCGACCTTATCGTAGTAAGGAGCTAATTCATCGTAGGTAATGGGCCAATCGTCGCCCATGCCGTCGGCCGCGCGCGGTTTGAAATCCACCGGCGCAAAACGCAGAGCTACTCTGCCCCAGTGGTTGGTGCGCCCACCGACAATCCGCGACCGGAACCAATGGAACCTGGAACCTGGCGCAGAAACGTATGGCTCGCCCTCTATTTCCCAAGCTCCGTTTGGCGCCATGAATTCGTCGGCTTCCTCACCTCTCTGCTTGCCGCCCACACCCGCGCCTCGATGCGGAAGGTCATAAGGCCAGAGATGTTCCTTAAAATCCTTCGCTGGCTCGAGCGATGGACCGGCTTCCAGCATCACGACGCTCAGTCCACCTTCGGTCAGCACTTTGGCAGCAGCACCTCCGGCTGCGCCAGACCCGATGATGCAAACGTCATAACTCTTCGGTGAACGAATTACTCGCGGCATAGGTCTCCTGACATGAAAGCGCTGACTATAACTTGGCATCGCATATGCAAGTGTCCTGCGAGCCGCACTCGCGCTTGGACCCGCTTCCAAAAGATCGCCTTCACGCACGCGCGCACGGCGTAGAGTATGATGTCAAGTCTTCGATTTCTATTCTTAAATAGAAGCGGCGAGAATTTTTCCAGTGAAGGCAAAACGCGGCGAGAACTCGACGGGATTCACGAATGATTCTCAAAATATTTGAAGACAAGACTTCGCTCGCGAAAGCGGCAGCCGATCAGGCCGCTACGGCCGTAACCCGCGCCATTCGCGATCGTGGGAAGGCGCGCGTGATCGCTGCCAGCGCTGCATCACAGTTCGAGTTCCTCGACGCACTTACTGCCACGCCCGGCATCGATTGGAAACGCGTCGAACTTTTTCATCTGGATGAGTATATTGGCCTGCCCATGAGTCATCCAGCGAGCTTCTGCAAATTCTTGCAGGAGCGCCTGATCGGCAAGGCCGGAATCACCGACTATCACCTTCTGAATGGCGAAGAGAATCCCGTGAAAGTGATTCGCGAAACGAGCAAATTCCTGAGTGCCGCTCCGATCGACGTCGCGTTCGTTGGGATCGGCGAGAACGGCCATCTAGCTTTCAACGATCCACCGGCGGATTTCGAAACCGAAGAGGCTTTCATCGTGGTCAACCTCGACGAAGCTTGCCGGCTCCAGCAGGTAGGAGAAGGATGGTTCAAAGATCTTTCGACAGTGCCAACGCAGGCCATCTCGATGTCCGTGCGGCAGGTTATGAAGTCGAAGGAAATACTCGCTGTCGTGCCCGATGCCAGGAAGGCACGTGCGATCAAGGCCTGCTTCGATGGTGAAATCAACCCAATGGCGCCGTCCTCGATTCTGCGGACGCATCCGAATGCGACGGTCTATCTTGATACACATTCCGCTGCATTATTGAGTCGCAAAACCCTTTCCGCGTTCACCGTGGCAGTGTAGCTGGTGATCGCAAGGTGTTTGTGATGCCGGCAGATGGATCACGGTTTACGACGGATTCCTCATGGACGTAGCCGGAAGTGCGAATGCGACCGGCTCGAGGTTTGGCGGGCCTCGCATTATTTCCTCGCTGCGCTGGTGGATTGGAGGGCTCCTCTTCGCTTCAACTGTTATTAATTATATTGACCGTCAAACACTGTCTGTTCTCGCGCCCTATCTCAAACAGGAGTACCACTGGACCAATACGGACTACGCGAATATCGGTATCGCATTCCGCGTGGCGTACTCGATCGGACAAACGGTTTGCGGCAGGCTAGTCGATCGCATCGGGAGCAGGCGCGGCCTGATGCTTACGGTCACTTGGTATTCGATTGTCTCGATGCTGACGTCACTTGCGAGCGGTTTCCGTAGTTTTCTTACGTTCCGGTTTCTGTTGGGTGCGGGCGAATCGGGCAACTGGCCCGGCGCAACCAAAGCCGTCTCGGAGTGGTTTCCAAAGCACGAGCGAGGACTCGCGACGGCGTTTTTCGATAGTGGCTCATCCATCGGTGGTGCTATCGCGCCCTTTATTATTTTGGGCGTGTATTTCCGGTGGGGATGGCGTCTCGCATTCGTCATACCCGGAATACTCGGATTTATATGGCTGATCGCTTGGCGCCGGTGGTATCAGCTTCCACAGGTTCATCCGCGGATTGGCGATGCCGAGCGTGAGAGCATCCTGGCTGATACTCTTGATGCCGGAGCCAGCGAAAAAGGCCGTCCGCGATGGCGCGACCTTTTGAAGTTACCGCAGACCTGGGGGACAATCATCGCGCGCACTTTTACCGATCCCGTTTTCTTCTTCATCGCTGACTGGTTCCCAATCTATCTGGTGGTTAAGGGCATTTCACTAAGAAACAGCCTGATCGCTATCTGGATTCCATTCATCGCCGCAGACCTGGGAAATTTCTTTGGGGGCGGCATGTCCGGCTACCTGATCAAACGAGGATGGCCAGTCGGCGCCGCACGCAAGGCGCTTGTGGTTTTCGGCGGCACCGGGGTATTGCTTCTGATTCCTACGATTTTCACTGTGAAGCTCTTCTGGATCACGCTGCTTTTTGGGCTGGCCACATTTTCATACGCGTCTTTTACGACCATCGCTAACGTGCTGCCTTCGGACCTCTATTCGAGTGAATCGGTTGCATCTGTCAGCGGTCTGAGCGGAACCGGCGCCGGCATCGGGACCATCATCGCGTTCGAGCTGGTCGGACACTTTTCCGACGCGCGTCAAACGATGGCCACGCATGCGTTTGATCCGATTATGATCGTTGCGGGACTTATACCTTTTATTGGGATGCTTCTCGTCTTGCTGCTGGTCCGCAACACCAGTGCTACCGACCGGGGATTGGTACGCCGAATCTGAAGTAGTGGAACGTACCGTCGAATCCGGAGGGAGACATGCTCGTATCAGGAATAATCGCCTGATCGCACTGTCGCAATATCGATAGGTACCCGTGTCCAGACATGTGTCGCACATATACGATTTCGGAAGTTGACGGCAAAATCTAGACATAGCGGACGCTAGAAACCTGACTACTAGGGAAGATCGTCTTCACGAATCAGGGACGCTGTCGCTGACGACCCGTGGGCCATTCGGTGTAAGCCCTGCAAACCGAGGGGCGTTGTTGCAGACGTAATATCGGGCGCCAATTTCTAGAACCGAGGAATCCCTGTTCACCGCATATCGAACATCCGTGCTCGGAATCTGCCTCACTTCGGCTTTAGCCTCGCTACGCTCGATAGCGGCGGTCTGGGGAAAGAGCCAGCACGTATTCTCAACAAACAGAAACTGGCCCGGACAAGAGGTTACTTCTCGCCCGGGCCAGTTTTTTGGCAGCTACCTGATGCTACGAGTTAGAAGCTACCAGGTGATTGTTTCCGACCAAATCTGCATGCTGGCTCCGTCGCGCGTGTCTGACCACGCGGCATGCACTACGCCGTCTGGTCCCGAGACAAGCTGAGTGTAGTCGCCGAAGAAACCGCATCCAGGGAAGCCCGTGCAGGGATCGAATGCAACGTCGCTCACGGGAACCTGAACAGGGAAGGTGTTTCCTCCGTCTGTCGATTTCGCGACGAAGTACTGTACCTTCGTATTAAACGGATCGTTCCGGCTGTCGTACCAACCGACGTACACAGCTCCCGTCGGCGTTGCGGTCGCCCACGCGAAGAAGTGCTCTTTCAGGTCGTTGAAGGCATCACTGTTGACGCGGACCACCTTCGACGCCCCGGTCTTTACAGAGATGCTCGCGAGATACACGCTCGGTGAGCCCTCGAGCTTGCCTCCAGCCACCTGATTCGCTGAGAACGCGCAGTAGGCTTGATACCCGTGAATGCCGCATCCCGGCGCCGCGGCTCCGGAGTCGCGGAATGCCCAATTCAGGTCGAGCAGCCCATGGTACACGAAGCTCGCGACCGGTTTCTTGGACACAACCCATTTACCTGCCGTCAAAGTAGACTCCCACATATTAATCGTCGGCGAATCCGTGAAATCGTCGAAGAAAATATGTGGCGTGCCCGACGCGTCGATCACCAGGTCGGAGAACTGCGTGTTGGTCAGTGTCCCGCTTACGAGCGCGGGCGCGGAGAAAGGCTGGCCCGGGCCCGGCGATCGGGATACAAGAATCGCCGAGCCAAATGCCGGGATCGTTGCGGTTCCGTCCGTGCAGGGTGAGGAGTTGCAGAAATATGTGTAGTACACGTAGGTCGTGTCTTGGTTCGGACTATTGGGATTGCTGTCTGTCGCGATGAATGGCTTATCCAAGGTTCCGGGGCAGTTGAAGGTGCCGGTGAATACGCCGTTGCATGGTTGATCGTCAATCGGTGTTGGAAGTAACGACGTATACGTGCCGTGAGAAAAGCCCTGGACCGCGTCGATTTCAGTATCCAGGTTCTCGTATAGGTTGCTTGCGTCGAAAATCAGGTTGCCGGTGATATCGGAAAGGTAGCTGTTGCCTGCGCTGTCAAAGGAGACGCCCGGATCGCTCTGAAAAGTGAGTGGGATAAATCCGCTGAAAGGATCGTTTCCTCCCACCATCGAATCATCCGTCCATGCCTGGCCGTTGTTTGTCGAGACATGGTAGAACTCGTGGTCGTAATTCTCGCGGAAGTCATTGGCCATTACCACCCAACTTGTCCCGGTGGAGGGGTCAATCGCGGATCCTAGCTCGGCCTTCGGCCACGGATTTCTATCCTGATTTACTTGGACATTGTGATACTTGCTGGTGATAGCCGCGGCATTCATTGCCTCAAGGGTGTGTTTCTTCGCTGCAGTTTCGCGTAATGCTGCGGCAGCGCCGGGAGGCATCACGGCTCCATCGCGATCAAACGGTGCCTTGTGGTTTTTCTGCATCCAATGAACATAGGAACTGAAATCCGTGAAGGGCGCTGTGCTTTGGGCGCTCGCCAATGATCCCCACAGCAGCGCAATGAGCAGCGATGTGAGGGCGATACCTAGCCCGCCAGCTGTGAACGTACCCCGGTTCTTTCCAAAATTCGAAAAGGTTCGGCTGATATCAAAAGACAACCCGAGGGACTGGTCTCTGCAGTCACCTTTCTTCATGGCATGGTCTCCTTATCTGGTGGCACGGCGTTGATCGGAAAAAGCGCACGTTCGGGAGCATGGTGCGGCGCGGATTATTCTCCGTTGACTTGTCGTTGTCAACAAGAGATGCAGTAAGGCGCTATTCGTTTTTTGGGTGGACCGGATAGCGAGCTTTAATGGCGTGCGGGACCCGAAATGTAGAAGATCTAGAATCGAATCGTCGTGGACCGAACGCAGGGAATGTCGGTAAGCACGTTTTGTCCCGCTAAAAATCAGAGAGCGGCTAGGTGGAATTACTCTAATTTCGCCCGACTGCGTCTGTTGCGACTCCGGATGATGCGTGGGATGGGTTTTCACCGAGAAGCTTCTGCTTCTTCTGGGGCAGGCTGTGCAGTCTATCGAGGTAGGCCGCAATACCGCGGTATAGCCCTTCGGCGACGCGCTGGCGCTGGCCGCTCTCGAGCAGCAGGTTCTCGTCGCTCGCATTGTTGACGAAGGAAATCTCCGAAAGCACCGCAGGCATGTTGGCGCCGATCAAAACCACGAAGGGTGCCTGCTTCACCCCGCGGTTCGTCTCGCGCCGGCTCACGAGCTGGAGTTCCTGCGAGAGCGCGGTTTGGATATCCACGGCGAGCTGTTTCGATTCCGCGATCTTCTGGTCGCGTGTGACCTTCTTGATCAGTTCCGGAAGATCATGGAGGGAAGACTGCGCGAGCGCGTTTTCGCGCGTCGCGAGTTCGGTGGATTCCGGAGAAGCTGTCAGGCTGAGGGAATACGTTTCGACGCCCCGCGCATCGCGGTTGTTGCTAGAATTCGCGTGAATCGAGATGAAAAGGTCCGCGTTGGCACCATTTGCGATCGCCGTGCGCTCTTCCAGTGAAACGTGCCTGTCGTTCTTACGTGTGTAAACTACTTCCACACCCGGAATATTTTCTTCGATCATTTGGCCCAGCCGCTGCGCCACATCGAGGCACAGGGTTTTCTCGAGCAGACCGTGGGGCCCGATCGTGCCGGTATCGTACCCCCCGTGGCCGGGATCAATCGCGATGCGGTTGATCTTCAGCCCCAATTCGCGTGTCAGGGAGAGTTGACCTTCGTGACTGACGCTTAACTCCGCCGGCGTCTTGGAGACGATGTACTTGGGCGCATCCGAACTCAAACCGCGCGGCAGGGCTAGGCCCGTGGACAGCAGAATGACAACGAGTGCGCCCGTCCACAGACTCCAGCTAGGCGAGCGAGATTCCGCGAGCGGTTTGTAGGAAAGCTGTGGCGGCGCAGGAACGCTGGCTGCCTCCGCAGAATCAGTATCCCCGTGCGAAGACGATAGCGTTGGTGTTGGCGTCGGATGAGCAGTGACCACGACGTCCAACTCACGATTCGCTTTCTCGACGATGTCTCGCGACACCGTGGGGCGTCCTTGGGCATGTGCTTCCAACAAGGCTTGGAAGCAAATTTTGTTGATGTTCCTCGGAATGCCCTGGCTTCGCTCGGCGATGAGCGCCACGGCCTCCGGCTCAAATAGCGCGCCGCCGCAATGGCCCGCCACTTTCAACCGGTGCCGGATATAACCGGCTGTTTCCTCCAGTGACAGGGCCTCCAGATACTTCACCACCGTAATGCGTTGTAGCAGTTGCGCCAACTGCTTCTGCCCCAGCTTCTCGCCGAGTTGCGACTGCCCGGCCAGAACGATTTGCAGCAACTTGGTGTGCGACGTCTCAAAGTTCGAAAGCAGGCGGATGGTTTCGAGCACCGAATCGTCCAGGTTTTGCGCCTCATCGACGATCAGGACGAATCGCCTGCCCGCCAGCATTTCAGCAAACAACATTTCGTTCAACTTATTGTGCATGGCTACAAGTCCCATGCCCGTTGAATCGACCCCTAGCTCGCTCAGAAGGTATTGGAAAAATTCACGCGAGTTGCACTGCGTCTGGAATAGGTATGCGGCACGCGCCCTATCGCGCAGTCCCTCGAGCACTTGATATAGCAGCGTCGTCTTGCCCATTCCTGGCTCCGCGATCAGCGCCAGAAATCCCCGTCCGCCCAGGATTCCCTCTGTGAGCGAGTCGAGCGCCTCGCAGTGCGTCCGGCTCGGATACAGATACGCCGGGTCGGGCGTGACGCCAAACGGCTGCTGGTGCAAATGGTAAAAATCGAGAAACATAGGCACGACCCCCTTCTCATGGCGGCGCAAAGCAGATAGCTTTATCAGATCTCCCACATCGAAAGCTGCAGCACAAGCTTGAGTCAACGACTACGTCCGCAGCCAGCGCTCGATTGGCCGGCGGGAGAACAACTGCATGCGTCTTAAGCAGTCTGCGACGAACATGGGATTCTGCTATAAGCAGCTTCTGACCGCAACGTCAGCCTCATCGGCCTGCTCATTTACTATCGGTTGCTGACGCATCATAGCTCTCACATCGAGCGGCGGGAGGGATTTTTTGCGCGGCGGCTCACTGGCGAATTTCAGCGGAGATTCTTGAAATTTCTGCTTCCCTAATTCGTTGATAGGAGTCTAAACTGTTGCCCTGTCATTTATCGACAGGAGGCTCGAAATGGCTAAGCCAACCGACCTGGTCCAAGGCACCCTCGACCTCTTGATTCTGAGGACGCTCGCGATCCAGCCCATGCACGGCTGGGGCATCGCGAGACGCATTCGTCAGGTTTCGAAAGAAGTCTTGCAGGTCCATCAAGGTGCGCTTTATCCCGCGCTGCATCGCCTCGAGCAACAGGGCTGGATTCGCGCCAAGTGGGGCGAATCGGAAAACAATCGCCGCGCCAAATATTATTCCCTGACTCCGGACGGCGCAAAGTACCTGCGCCAGGAGCAAGCACAATGGAAGCGCCTTTCATCGGCCATCGGACTGGTCCTGGAGATGTCGTCTTAGGGAGCCGGAACCATGCGTTGGTATTACAAATTGCCGCTTCGCTTGCGCTCGCTTTTCCTTAAGGACAGAGCGGAGCTGGATCTCAGCGACGAGATTCAGTTTCATCTGCAGAATCAAATCGACGAATTCGTGGTTCAGGGCATGAATCCCCAGGAAGCTCGCCGCGCCGCCCGGCAATCCTTGGGCGGCGTTGAACAGGTCAAGGAGGAGTGCCGTGACATGCGCCGCACAAACCTGATCGAAAATTTCCTGCAAGACGTTCGTTTCGGTTTTCGCATGCTGCGCCGCAGCTCGGGATTTACCGCTCTAACGATTCTGTGCCTTACGCTCGGCATCGGCGCTAACGCCGCCGTGTTCAGCTGGGTCGAAGGCATTCTTTTGCGTCCTTATCCGCTCGTTTCTCACCAGGAGCGCCTGGTGACACTAACCGGAACGGCGGGTGACGAGAGAGACGAAATGTCGTGGCCCGATCTCCTCGACGTCGAGAGAAGCTGCACGCTGTGTGAGACCCTCTTTGTCAGCAAAATCACCGGCGCTACTCTGAGCATTGGCGAACGCGCTCAGGTCATGACCGGGAGCATCGTCTCCGCAAACTATTTTGACGCGATTGGAGTCCATCCCATTTTGGGCCGCGGCTTTGAGCCAGACGAAGACACCGGCCGCAACGCGCATCCGCTCGTGGTGATCAGCTATCATCTTTGGCAGACGCTCTTCAAGGGCGATCCCGAAATCGTCGGCAAGACGCAGCGCTTCGATAACGTCGTGCACACCATCATCGGAGTCGCGCCCGAGGGGTTCTACGGGACTTTTGTCGGCCGGAGCATGGAGTATTGGGTGCCGGCCTCGATGCTGGAAGTTTTCGACGGCGGCAGCGACAAACTGGAAGATCGCAGGGCGCGATGGGCGGAAGCGTACGTGCGACTCAAGCCCGGTGTGACCCGCAATCAAGCTCAGCAAGAAATTTCCGCCATTGCCACGCGGCTCGAAGCTGCATATCCCGCCACCAACCGCGGCCGCGGCATCAAGGTCTGGCCGCTGTGGCAAACGCCTTTCAATCACGCCGGTCATCTGCTTCCGACCTTCGAGATCATGGTTGTTGTCACGATGTTTGTTCTCCTTATCGTCTGCGCCAACGTCGGCAATTTGCTTCTCGTCCGGTCATTCGCGCGCGGGCATGAGATGACGGTTCGCCTTGCCCTAGGCGCTGGCCCTGGCCGCTTGTTAAGGCAACTCGTTACTGAAGGCTTGCTGCTATCAGCCTGCGGTGCAGCGGGCGGCATGCTACTGGCGTACTGGTGCCGTCACGCGCTTGTTCTGCTGTTCCCGGGAGATGTGATGTATCTGCCCGGACAAATCGACAGCCGTGTCCTCGGGTTGAGCGCGGCCATTTGCCTGGTCGTTACGCTTGCTGTTGGGTTGGTTCCAGCGTTCCAGACGCGCCACCTTGCTCTTGCCGATACGCTCAAAACCGGGATGTCCACCGTTCTGGGCGCCCGCGGCCGGGCATGGTTCCGCTCGAGCCTCGTGATCCTCCAAGTCACGCTCAGTTTTATCTTGTTGGTGGGCGGAACCTTGCTGATGCAAAGCCTGCGCAAGATTCGAACCGCCGACCCGGGCTTCACCACAACGCGCGTGTTCGATACCTGGGTGCCTTTGGTCGCCGCCGGCTATGACGCGTTGCGCGCCAGAACTTTTCAGGATGAATTGATCCAGCGTGTCCGCGCGCTGCCTGGTGTCGAAGCGGCCGCCTACGCCCGCGCTGTTCCGCTCGGCTATGGATCATTCTCTTCGACACCCATTGCCGTCGACGGCTACGAACCGCCGCCGAATGAGCAGCCCACGGCGGAATTTAACGAAGTCAGCCCCAACTACTTCGCCACTTTGGGCATTCCGCTCCTCTCCGGGCGCGAATTCACTCGCGCGGACGATGAGAACGCGGCGCGTGTCGCCATCGTAAACCAAACCATGATCGCGCGGTATTGGCGCGGGCAGAATCCCATTGGCCAGCGTCTGCAAGTGAAAGGCAATTGGGTGCAAGTCGTCGGCGTCGTCAAGGATTCGAAATACTACAGCATGGATGAAGCGCCCCGGCCGTTTTTCTATGTTCCGCTCCAGCAGTATTTCTCTATAGAACCTGACATCCACATTCGAACGACGCAACCTCTGCAAACCGTCCAAACCGCGCTGATTCGCGAAGTGCGCGCGCTCGATCCTAACCTCGCCGTATACGAAATGATTACGCTACAGGAGCAAGTTGACCGTTCCACTTCCCACGAGCTTGTAGCCGTAGCTTTGGTCGCTCTGTTCGGAGGCTTGGCGCTGCTGCTTGCCAGCATCGGCCTTTATGGCGTGATGTCGTGCACCGTTTCGCAGAGCACCCGAGAGTTGGGGCTGCGTATGGCTCTTGGCGCCGGCACCTCTAACGTGCTGCGTCTCGTGCTGTTACGCGGTTTGCTGCTGACAACAACTGGCATGATTATCGGGATCGCCCTGGCACTCCTTCTAACGCGCTTGCTCGGCAACCTCTTGTATCAGGTAAGCCCGCGAGACCCGCTGGCTTTCGCAGCGGCGTTTGCCGTGATGACCCTTGCGTCGGTTACAGCGTGTTTCTTGCCCGCCTGGCGCGCAACCCGAATCGATCCCATTCGAGCGCTACGGGCGGAATGATTTTCTCAGTCCGCTTAGACACGCATTCCCCACATAACTGTTGCGAACAGGGATCGTCACCCCACGTCACTTTGAGGCAGGTGGTGGCAAGAAGGGATTATCACCATCTATTTTAAAATGCGACGATCTCGCGTTGAGGGTGACAAGGGGTCTCGGCTAGAACTGGAATCGCGCGGCGAGTTGCACCACTCGCGGACCTCCACCGCCGAGACCAGGATTGCCCTGCGCGACGTCAGGGGTCTGAGTCGAAAAACAACCCGGACAATCCGCGAGCGGCGCTCCAGGATTTATTACACCGCCAGGTAGCGCGAACTGCGGATGGTTGAATATATTGAAGAATTCGCCGCGAAGCTGAAGGACCAGCCGCTCGGTGAGATGCGTGTCTTTCGTAACCGAGAAATCGATATTCCAGAATCCCGGGCCGTACACTGCGTCGCGACCCAGATTGCCGTCTTCTCCAGCGGGCGTCGCGAACGCAAGCGGGTTGATATAGCCATTCGCTGGACTTCCGCTCAGAATCCGCGGGACGCCGGGCACAACGTCGGGACGCTGACGCCCATTGAACCCCCCACCGGTAATGATACCGAT
>DATHPO010000002.1:0-7144 GCA_035483835.1 Terriglobales bacterium | reverse complement strand
TCCAGATAACATCAACAACTGCTGTGCCGGCGGGTACCACGGTATTAATCCCGTCAACCCGGTCACATTCCAGACCTATTCTCCATTTGATTTCCAGACAAACGGCATATTCGCGGCGGCGGACGACACTGTGATTCTGTCCCATGAAGCCGCCGAGTGGACGAACGATCCGTACGATGTGAACCCGACCCCGGCGTGGGGACACGTCGGCCAGGTGACCGGTTGTCAGAACAACCTGGAGGTCGGAGACCCACTCACCGGCACGAACACGTCCCCCGTCGTTGGGAAGAATGGTTTCACCTACCACTTGCAGGAACTCGCGTTCTACTCATGGTTCTACGGAGCCCCGTCTGTGGCCATCCATGGATGGTTCTCGGACAATGCGACGTTCACGACCGACGCAGGGCCACCCTGTAAGTAGTCCGTTGCGGGTCGTGAACCTGTTGGAATGAGGGGCCGCTCACACTGAGCGGCCTTTTTGTCTGCGTTCGCTCCCTTCACGGCCACCGCGATATAGGATCACGGGCATGCCGGAAATAGTGTCAACTGACGAAAGCAGGCGATAGCACTCAAACCCCCTCAATGAGCGTAATGGCGATGTTACAACAGCGATCTCTGGCATTGCGCTGCGGTCTTCGCCACGACCGCAAATTAAGGTGCGATTTCTTCACTGACAGAACACGCTCGTAGGTGTACAGTTATCACGTCCAGCCTCCCCGAAGAGCATTCCACTCTGGGACGCATCCCCCTCCGAGGCGAATGATCCAAGTCCTGTAAATCTTCTGTCGAGGAAATGCTTTATGAAACTCACGCGAATTATTCGTCGCAACTTGAAATCGGCGATGGTGGTTTGCTTTCTGGTTACGACCACGGTGTGCGCCAATACACAGTCGTCTTGGTTGCAGGCCAACAGCTTTGGAGGCGGCGGGAATGACAGCGCCGCCGCGATTAGGATAGGATCTGACGGCTCCCAATACTTCACCGGCCAGTTTGGCTCCTCGATACAGTTTGGGAACACGCTTCTGACTTCGAACGGCGGTCAGGACATCTTCCTCACCAAGCTCGATCCCTCTGGGTCGGTGCTCTGGGCAATCCAAGCCGGCGGACCCAACGACGATTGGGGGCTGGCTATGGCCCGGGATGGGGCCGACAATATCTATCTGACCGGAATGTTTAACAACAGTGCGACCTTCGGTTCTACCGATGGTTCAACCATAGCAGTGAGAGGCCCGGGCGACACCACCTTCCTGGCCAAGTACAACCTGTCCGGGGTGGTGGCTTGGGTGCAGACCGGTACCATAACGAACGGAGGGATTTGCGACGGTTGGGGGGTAGCTGTCGAACCCACTTCGGGCGCGGTCTACCTGACTGGAAGAAGCCGGGGAGACACGTTGTTTTCGTCGGCCGATGGGACGTATCACACGGTTCCGGGTAACACGTACTGGCATATGTTTCTAGTCCAATACGATACTGATGGGAACTTCCATTGGGGCGAAACGAATGCGGCCGACACTAACAGCATGGGAATTGCGGTTGGTGGATAAAAGAACCAATGCCTACGTCGCTGGCTGGCTTGAGGACCGGACTACGTTTTATAGCGAGAATGGCAAGAACATTACCATCACCGGCTTCAGCCCGGCACATCGGGATTCCAATTATCCTCGTGACGCCTACTTGGTGAAGTACGACAGTCAAGGCGATGCGAAGTGGGTAAACCACATCGGCGGCTACGTTGACCAAGCGGAGGCTGTTAGGGTAAGCCCGTTCGGTGAAGTCACCCTCGTGGGCTACATCGGCAACATTAACTACGACCTGCCCGTCGAAAAGACGGCAATCGTTACGTCCCAACTTCCCGAGAGGAACAGGATCTTGGGCGGCGCCCATTTCACCAACCCCTTCAACGAAGACGCGATCATCGCCACCTGGAACAGCGCCGGGGTATTGACAAGGGCTACTCGGATCGGAGGGCCAGCCAATGAAGCCGCTACTGGAATAGACTACGACGCCCACGGTCTTCTTTACTTGAGCGGAGTCTTTCAGAGCCCGTTCGACATAGGGCACCGGCATCTGGGCGGCAACAATCAGCAAAATCTCTTTGTTTTGCAATATTCAGGCGAGACCTTGCGTCGGGTTGGAACGGCGGTGAACGCGACCGTGTTGCCCTCGTGGATTGGGACCGGACTGTCTCTAAACTCGGCGGGTGACGTTTTTGTGGTTGGGACATATCAAGACACTGCCCGCTTCGGAAAGATCACATTGAGCGGTGGGGGATTGGACATGTTCGTATCGGAGTTGGGGATGAACTAGCCTTGGGCTCAATCTGGAGGATACAAATACGTCGAGGTGCTCAACGGCTGGCGATTGCCAGTACTTTGAGCACTGGCTTTCATTCGCGAACTCGTCTGTCCCTACTCGGTTCGTGGTGAGGTCGAGCGGGTGAGCACGCTCGCCCTGCGACTCAGTGATGATATGTCTTGCCTGCGTCGGAGATCGATAATTCTTCCTTTGGGACTTAGGCGCATCGGATGGTTTTCGTTCGTGAGCTGCTTGTAAACGCATGTTTCGTTTATTTTTTTGGTCATGGAGTTCCGCGTGAAGGATTGCCTTTGACCCAAAGATTTCTGTCAGTTTACGAAATCAATTTCGCTCATTGAGAAATTGCAGGGTTTCGAGTGCGTTATTCTGCAAAACGGTCGATGATCGTCGAGCATGCGTCGTCGAAGATGTGATCGCGAAACCGCTGATTCGTAGCTTCGAGCGTAATGTCCTTTTGTTGCTAAGGGGTGATTTCAAAGACGATGCCAAAGCCTGCCCCGCCTAGATACGTTGTACCGTAAAGGTTGCCACGGCTGTCTCTCACCAGGCCGTTCTCGGGGTAATGTCCCTCCTTGGGACCCGAGCCAAACGAGTGCAACACCGTTTCATGGCCATTGGGCTCCAGCTTGAAAACTGTTCCCCCATTGTAAATACCTCCGTTTTCCGTCGTACCGTAGAGATTCCCGGATGCGTCGCGGACTACGCCTCCGAGGGGATTTTCTCCATCAGCACCGCCGTTAGCGCCGGTAAAGCGGTACAGCACGGTTTCACTGCCGAACTTATCCACCTTGAACACCGTGCCCTTCCCCAAGCCACCCAGGTAGGTCGTACCGTAAAGGTTGTCCTCAGCGTCGACAATGAGCGGGGACATGGGCTGGGCCCCGTCGGTACCGCCCTTGAATCTATAAAACACCGTCTCCCTTCCAGTTAGAGTCATCTTGAAGACTGTGCCGTAGCTTTGGAAGCCATCCCCACCGGTTGTCCCATAAAGAAGGTTTGAGACACGGGTCAAACCAGCATAGGGAAACTGACCGTCGGCTGCGCACCCGAAGCTGTGCAGCACGCTCTCAGCACCCGACCGGTTGATCCTGAACACGGTTCCGCAATTGGAAACTCCACCCATCACTGTGGTTCCGTAGAGGTTTCGTAATTCATCCGATACCAATCCGCTCTGGGGTTGGTCACCATCGGCGGTGCCGGTAAACCTGTAAAGAATAGTATCCGTCCCTGTAGCGCCCAGCTTGAACGCTGTCCCGCTGCCGGCGGAGCCGCCTAATGCGGTGGTGCCGTAGAGATTGCCCTGCGAATCCAGCATCAGCCCCCTCATGGGGTGCGCACCATCGGGAGAGTCACGGAAGCTGTACAAAACTCTTTCGGTTTTCCCGGTCAGCTCAAATATGGTTCCGCTGTTATGAGCGCCACCATCGCGCGTCATGCCGTAAACATTTTCGTTGGCGTCGAGGATCAGGGTTCCGTATGGAGAAGCTCCATCCGGGCCCGTGAACCGGTAGAGCACGGTGTAGGTTTGGGCGCGCAGTGATGGCGAAGCTGCAAGTGAAAGCAAGGCAGCAAATAGCGACATGCGGAATGCTCGCGATACTGGAGTCTGGTTCATTGTGGTCCGCATGGAGATTCTCCCTTCACATTCGGATCATTGTTCTTTCGGATCATTGTGTTCTTTCCGGGCGTCATTTCCGGCAGCCGCCACTTTTGCCCGCGCTTTTGCCCGCGCTCTTGCATACGCGCCCAATGCCAGTGAACCCAGGCTTCGAGGCTGCGCGTCGGGCAGGTCGGTGATGGCGCTTTCATCGGCATCGTCGGGGGTGAGATCGCCATTCCCAATCAAAATTGGCTCGTTGACGACAGTCTGATAGGCATAGCCGGTTAAAGTTGCAGAGATCCCCCGACTATTGGTTTTGACCGTAAGGCGTGCCCAACCGTAATGCGTTTGCCCGTTGATTAAGAAACTTACGCCCATGTAGCGGTTTTTTACGTTGGGCCATTGACCGAATAACTGCGTTCCCCCGCATCGACCTGAAACGGTGCAGGTATTCTCGAATAGGGCCATGGTGCTGGTGCCGGCCACGCCGAATTTCCCCTTGTTATTTCCGATAAGAAACCGCGTAGGGAGCGCGGACACAAATCGGCCGCTAGCAAAGTTGGTTCCCCAAATACCCCCGCCGCTGGCATACAGTCTTTGGATATTGGTGCACCTGTTCGAAGTGCAACTAGAAAAGCGATACGTAGCCAGATAGAAATCGGTAATCCCGTCGTTATTCAGGTCAACCGCAACCCGTCCAACGATCGGCTGGTTTGTGGCCGTGAAGACGATTTTGGCTTCGGCCCGTGGAGTAAGCGCGAGAAATCCTACGCCGGCCGCGCTGGCAGCCAGCGCATACATTTGTAATTGCTGCTCAATTGGTTTAGGAAACCGATGAACAATTCGAGCGGACCGTGGTGAGCGTTGCATGTTAACCTCGCTTCGCAACCCGGGGAAAGTGATAATACGGAGACGTGTTTTTGGACAACTAGTGGCGGCACTATTATACGTTCCCTTGCCTGTGCATGATTATTTTTTATTTTTGTAGTGTCGTAAGTTCATCAACCACTCAGCTTAATGACTTACGCGCTGTTCATGAGATTTTCGCGGGCACTTAAGGCCCTACACTGACAGGTCAGCATGACCGGAGTCCGGTCATGCTGACCTGTTCTCGACATTTGAGCTCTGATAAACCCAGACTGACCCATGGCTGCCTGTTCGCCTCCGGACATCACGGTCCGACTGTGGACACCTTTGAACGAGAGCGGTGTTCTCTTATTTCTGTACTATCAGTGGTTTAGGCCCTGCACTCTATTGGCAAGAGCATTGCACGCAACAGGGCAGCGCACGTGATCCGTCTTGCCTTGTATTGGCCCACGGAATCAGCTTGCCCAGGAGGACGAACCTGAGATGACCGGCCTCGCGCAGGATCTTCACTACGCTTTGCGGCAGCTGCGTAAGAACCGTGGATTCACCGCAGTCGCTGTGCTCACGCTGGCCCTCGGCATTGGCGCGAACACCGCTATCTTTTCCGTCGTGAACGCGGTGTTGCTCAACCCGCTGCCGTTCCTCCATGCAGACCGCATCGTTTCGATGTTCGAGGAGACCAAGAATTTTCCCGAAGGCTCGATCTCCTATCCCAACTTTCTTGATTGGCAGCGCGACAATCGTTCCTTTGAGGCAATGGCCGCATACCGCTCGACAGATGGCAGCATCACGGGCGTGGGCCAGCCAGAGAATGTGCGGGCACAGCGCGTGTCGGCAAACTTCTTTCCGATTCTCGGGGTGAACCCGATCCTGGGACGCAATTTCACTTCCGAAGAAGATCGGCGCGGCGCCAGCCCGACGGCTCTGATCTCGGAAGGGCTGTGGAAGCGAAAGTTCGCTTCGGACCGGAACGTGATTGGCCAACGGCTCATCGTGGCGGGGCAGCCGCGCACCATCATCGGCGTCATTCCAGCTTCGTTTCGATTGCATGTCTTCAACTTCAGAACCGCCGATGTGTACGAAGCCATCGGGGAAGAGACCGATCCGACCTTTTTCCTCCGGGATTCGTACCGGGGCATGGATGCTATTGGCTTGTTGAAGTCTGGGGTCACGCTGGCGCAGGCGCGTGACGATATGAAGCGAGTGAATGCCGGCCTCGCGAATGCCTATCCCAACATTGACGGCAATATCAAAGCCAACATCATCCCTTTGAAAGACAATATCGTTGGTGACATGCGGTCGGCGCTGCTGGTGCTGCTGGGGGCGGTGGGATTCGTCTTACTGATCGCCTGCGTGAATGTCGCCAATCTGCTGCTTGCCCGATCAACGGCGCGCCAGCGCGACTTCTCCGTGCGTGCCGCGCTGGGTGCGGGCCAGATACGGATTCTGCGCCAGTTGCTTACCGAAAGCGTTCTGCTCTCGGCGCTGGGCGGTGGTTTCGGACTGATTCTGGCGAGGTTGGGAACAACCGCGGCCCTTGCGGCTGTGCCGGAAGCCGTTCCGCGCGCCGAGGAAATCGGGATCCACCTCCCTGTGTTGCTGTTCACCATCTTTGTTTCGGTTCTTACCGGAATCATGTTTGGTCTGCTGCCTGCCATAAGGATGTCGCGAACCGACATCAGTGGAAGCCTCAAGGACAGCGGGCGCGCCATCTCCGGACCCCGTACTCGCATGCAGTCTGCCTTGGTGATGGGCGAAATGGCGATGGCGCTGGTGCTACTGGTGGGCGCGGGGCTGATGTGCCGCACCTTGGTGCAATTGTGGAAAGTCGATCCTGGCTTCGATCCGCGCAACCTCTCGCGTTTTGCAGTGAGGCCACCGCCTTCTCTAAAAAATCAATCTTCGGAAACGATCCGCGCTGCGCTTCGGCAAATCAGCGCGACGCTCCAGAGTGTGCCGGGAGTTGAGGCCGTGTCCTTGCATGATGGCGCCCTTCTCATGGAAAGCGACAGTGAGAGGGGATTTTTGCTCGAAGGGCAAGAGCCGCCCACGCAGCGAACTGAGAATATTCAGCTGACTTTGGAACACACAGTAGGACCGGAGTATCTGAAAACCATGCGCATTCCCCTCCTTCGGGGCCGCTTCCTAAGCGACGAGGACAATGAGAACGCTGCGCGCGTGGTAGTGATTGACGCAGGCTTCGCGCAACAATATTTCGCCGGCCAAGACCCGATCGGCAAACACATCCGCATTTTTGACTTCGACGGCGATTCCAACCAACGCGTCTTTGTACCTCTGGTGATTGTTGGTGTGGTTGGGCACGTGAATCAGTTTGGACTCGCCGAAGACGCTAGCCATCCC
>DATHPO010000001.1:0-5000 GCA_035483835.1 Terriglobales bacterium | reverse complement strand
TCCAGATAACATCAACAACTGCTGTGCCGGCGGGTACCACGGTATTAATCCCGTCAACCCGGTCACATTCCAGACCTATTCTCCATTTGATTTCCAGACAAACGGCATATTCGCGGCGGCGGACGACACTGTGATTCTGTCGCATGAAGCCGCCGAGTGGATGAACGATCCGTACGATGTGAACCCGACCCCGGCGTGGGGACACGTCGGCCAGGTTACCGGTTGTCAGAACAACCTGGAGGTCGGAGACCCACTCACCGGCACGAACACGTCTCCCATCGTTGGGAAGAATGGCTTCACTTACCACCTGCAGGAACTCGCTTTCTACTCGTGGTTCTACGGAGCTCCGTCTGTGGCCATCCATGGATGGTTCTCGGACAACGCGACGTTCATGACCGACGCAGGGCCACCCTGTAAGTAATCCCTTAGGGGTCGTGAGCTTGTTGGAATGAGGGGCCGCTCACACTGAGCGTCCCTTTTGTTTGCCTGCGCTCCGTTCCCGGCCACTTCAACGTAGGATCGCGGGCATGCGGGAGGCGGGTGACAACTGTCGCAAACAAGCCATTACACTCATGCACACAGGGACTCCCATGCGACTGTGGCATCGGGGCTTGCTGCCCAAAACCCCTAGCGCAGGATCTCTGGGTGCATGGATCGTGAGATTGATCTTTATCGGAGTGTGGCGGCGAATACGGGCGGCGACCGTCATCGCCCTTTCGCGGCAGGCGCCTGCTCAACTTCCTTTGCCACGCGCATGACGGTCTTCTTCATGCGGTTCTCACCGGCCCAGTAGATGCTGATCTCGTGGCCATCGGGATCGTTCAGATAGGCGTGACGCCAACCCCATGGCATCATGCGCGGCATCTGTGTTACGTAGAAGCCCTTGGCCTGCAGTTTGCGGCAGAACTCATCAACTTCGCGAATCTCGAAGTACAACCGCACACCGTCACTGGCAAGCGGCGTCCCCGGCCCCGCCAAGTGCAGCGCGATCGTGCCGTCGCCTCCAGGTGCGCGCAGCCGCGCATAGACGGGTATCCCTTCGTCGCGGAATTCGTCCACGAGTTTGAATCCCAGCAGGTCGCGATAAAAGACTAGCGCGCGTCGTACGTCTGCAGCATAGACCATGGCATGGTTGAAGGTCAGCTTCTCGCCGCCGACCTCCGCTGCCCGCCGCGGCGCAGGTATTTCTTTTGCCGGACGCAGGGCCCCCTTCTGCTTTCTCGGCGGTGATTTCTTCGCTTTCTTGTGGGGATTCGATTTTCTCTTCGTGGACATTGTGGACATTCTTGCCATAGCCATGCCTCGCAGGTACTTGGGGGACATTCTACCGGAACGGTCGTTCCGAGCCCGGCTCGCACAGGCGATGTTTGACTGATTGCCATCCTTACGCTCCGGTTCCCATTCTGAACGACTGGCGGTAGCTGATGTAACCAGGCGATTACACGTTTTGACCGTTGGTCGATGAGTGTGATGGCGATTAAGTTCAGAAGTTCGTCTAAAAGGCCCCGGCAGCTAGTACCCGCGTGCTCCCGGCTTTATCACGGCGAAGCAGAGTCCACTTGTGGTCCGTAATCTCCAGGACATTGGCATCCGGCATCCTGCCGGTCGCCTCAGCCGGTGCGACCACCATCATCCAAGTCCCCTCATAGCGTCCGACCCTTGATTTGAGGGGTACGCGGTCGGATACGAAGAATGGTCCTTGCTCTTCCGTGACCTGTTCCGAAAGAAGGTTACTTTGCAAAATGTGACACCGCTCTAGCGCGATCAAACGTCCAAACGCACTCGATCTAGACGCTACCTGTTCTTCTAGAGAATCACTCACTAACCATCGTGCTTCCTGTTCCATTCGCGCCTTCACCGCTCCTGAGAATTGGGGGCATTCTTCCCTCTGAGCGCAGAGAAGCAAGAATGGAACGGATAAGAACACAAGTAGGATCAGAAACTTCAACAGTTCCTCCCTGCGATAAAGCGATATTACAACAGCAACGGCATTTTGCGATGGACAGAACGCATGACTCCTCAACTGCTGTTAACAGGGTCGAAAATCGCGCTGCTCATGCCGGATCCGCTTGAAGTTCGACTCGGTAGCCAAGTTTCCGGAGCGTCCGGATCATTCGGGAAGTGCGGACGCGCTTGGATTGTTCGCAGACCGCCGGGCCCCGTTCCTCATAGCGAACGCCTTTATTCAGGATCTCCAGATCAGCCGACATATGCGATGCGCAATGGCCCCCGATGGTTTTGTTGTGGCCGAGACGCGGAACGAGACGACGGTAGACCATTTCGAAGATGCTTCCTTTACGTTTGACGGCAGCATTGGCAGCCTGATTGAGAAGGCGACGCATGTGCCGGTTCCCCTTCGGTGAGCGCGAGCTGTAATTTACTTCCGCGCTCTCTTCCTCTCCCAGGCATGCCCCCACCCACGAGGAGAGATTCTTGGCGGAAGCGAAGGTCGCTGCCTTGGCACCCACTTCAGCAATGATCTGTTGCGCCGAATCCACCCCGAGACCGGGGACTTCGGCGAGCCGCTGGACCGCATCCTGGTGCTGGCGCAGCAGACTTGCCATCTCCTGGTCCAGTTGGCCGATCTGCTGCTCGATCCATTGCAACTCCTCGAGCGCCATCTTCACCAGCCGGCGGTAGACTGGATTGAGCTCCGTGCACGCACCCAAGGCATCGCGCAGCTGCGTCGACGTGGCGCGCAGGCGTTGGTCGGCCAAGGCAGCCAACGCCGCGGGATCAGTTTCTCCCTCCGCCAAGGCCTGCAGCATCCGCCGTGCACTGGCGCCGAGCAGATCCGAAACCAAACTGGATAACTTGATATGGGCTTCTTCCAGTAGTGCCTCTAGTTGATTATGCAGCCGTACTTTGTTACGTCTCAGCTGGTACTTTGTACGGGTCACCGTTCGCCAGAGACGCTGTTCGGCATGGGGCACGAAGCTCAAGGTCAGCTCCTGAGACACCAGCCGCTTTAGCAAACGTTCGGCATCGCGAAAGTCTCTCTTGCGCCCCCGCCGCCCACGATTGGACAAGGCTTGTGCCAGATGGAGTGTGCCCGACATCCGGCTCGCACCTTCCCGCTTCTCACAGCCTGGCTTCCAGTACCGCTCGAGCGCTCCCCAAACCGGTTTCCAGTATTGCGCGGTGGATTCCATTACCACTTCCTCCACCTGCTGTTCGGTCATCCATTCCGCCAGCAGTTGCAACTGCTCGGGGTTGCTTCCGTACCACCGTCGCTCGAATTGGTATTCGTCTTCGACTTCGACATCCGCCACCACCACCGCCAGCTTCTTTTTATGTACATCGATTCCCGCTATCCTATACGGGCATAAGCTCCTCCCGGCGGGAGCGGAGAGCGTGCCGAAGATTACATTAAGCAGGGTCTCGGGCTATCGCCTCTCCCACAGGGGGAGAGACAACGCACCATTTATTCGCTCTATCACGCACGCTCCGGATCAGACAGGTCAACGGTCTCAGCTTTTCCACTGATAACTCAATCTCGCCACTCCCAACCATTGAGAATTATTGTTCAAACTCTGAGCGATTTTCATGAGATTTCGCGGGCACCTAAGGCCCTACACTGACAGGTCAGCATGACCGGACTCCGGTCACAACGAAGATGAAAAGAGGCTCTACGCCAACCCCCTGTTTGCAGTGAGTACGGCTCTTTTCAAGGGAGGCCATTACACTCAGAACGGTGGCTCTCCCTGATCTGATGGGTTCTATGCCGCCTTTGCGGCCACGCTGCAATGTGCGCCTTCGGAATCGACGAATTGCGCCAGCAACCCGCCGAAATCCTGCTTACTTGGCGCAATGCTGAAGAGCACACCTTTTGCGCTCATGTCCCGGTAGAAGGCCTCCACGTCGGCGACAGTGAACCCGAATTCGACCTTTCCCGCCGGGTTCTTGTCGGAAGCCGGGTGCAGGGCGAGAGTGGTTTCGCCCGTCGCGAATTCACTCCAGCCGGGCGATTCGAACCTAAGTTGGAGACCGAGTGTGTCACGGTAGAACTTTACCGCCTTGTTCATGTCCGTGACGAACTTGATCACGTATCGAAACTGTGTTCCTTCCATTTTGACTCCCTCCACCGAACCGCTGAGTGCAAATTATCCCGGCCTGCGACTTGAGCATGCGTACATCTTAACTGTTGCAACCAGGTCAGCATGACCGATATCTCGGTCACAACGAAGCATGAAAATGTTTGGCGAGCGAGCGCACAATGGGATTCGCCACTGTGCGACCGAGCTCGGATAATGGCAATGGTGTGGTTCGTGGAACCCGCAAACCAGGTTGAGCTGGACGCCGTAGGAACCGCAAAGTGATACCTCCATCCGGAGAGTTCGCAAGGGAGATTCTTCCAGTGCAGGCGTCTTCGCGAGTGGCAGAGGAGGATCGCCATGCGAGTGCATCGCAATTGTTGCGGCCTGGACGTACACAAACAGAGCATCGCCGCGTGTCTGATCAGCGAGAGTGAAGACGGAACCGTCAGCCAGCAGAAACGCATCTTTGGCACCATGACGCAGCAACTGCGAGAGCTGGCGCAGTGGCTGTCCGAGGCCAAGGTCACGGCGGTTGCCATGGAAGCGACCGGAATTTACTGGGTGCCGGTATGGAATGTGCTCGAACCACATGGCTTCGAGTTGCTACTCATCAACCCGGAGCACTATAAGGCGGTGCGCGGCAAGAAGACGGACCTCAAAGATGGAACGCGGATCGCCGAGCTCCTGCAAGATGGACGACTGGCAGGCAGTTATGTACCTCCGGTGGCGATCCGCGTCTTGCGCGATCTAACCCGGTACCGAACCAAGCTGGTGCAGTACCAATCCTCGATCGCGAACCGCATTCAACGTCTGTTGGAGCAGTGCAACGTCAAGTTGGCTTCGGTGGCCAGTGATGTGCTGGGTGTCAGTGCCCTGGCCATGTTGCGCGCCTTAGCGGCCGGGGAAACGAATCCCCAGCGGATGGCCGACCTGGCCAAGAAGCAACTGCGGAAGAAGATCCCG